>JAZADL010000066.1:0-4864 GCA_036123635.1 Actinomycetota bacterium | reverse complement strand
TCGGAGAAGTCGGAAAGGCGGAGGTAGAAGTGTTCGGTCTGGCGTGCCTCCGGTGTGCTGCCGGTGATCTTGGATCGCGGATCGACTAGCTCTTCAGGGTCCAGCGTGCGCCCGCAATCTTCACACTGGTCGCCTCGGGCCTCGGTGTAGTGGCAGTGGGGGCAGGTGCCTCCGATGTAACGGTCGGGCAAGAAGCGGTCGGCCTCGGCGTCGTAGTACTGGTCGCTGGTTCGACGGTCGATGTGGCCATTTTCCAACAGGCGCAGAAAGAGGTCGTGGGTGACCGCGGCGTGGTTCTCCGTTCCCGTTGAGGTGTAGAGGTCCCAGCTGATGCCCAGGCGGTCCCAGTCGGCCACGAACTCCGCGTGGTAACGGTCGACGATGTCCCGGGGTGTGACCCCCTCGGCATCGGCCCGCACGGTGATCGGGGTGCCGTGCACGTCGGACCCGCTCACCATCAGCACCCGGTTACCCACCAGCCGCTGGTGCCGGGCGTAGATATCGGCCGGGAGGTAGGCCCCGGCCAGGTGGCCGAGGTGGCGCGATCCTGATGCGTAGGGCCAGGCCACAGCGACCAGTACTGGTTGCCCGGCGCGCCGGTCGGTCCCGGAATCGTCGGCCATGGGTTCGAGGCTACCGGTGGACCGGTCCCCGGGGCCCGGTCATTCCAGGGCCAGGCGGTAGGCCCGACGGCGCGACACCCCGAGTCGGCGAGCCGCCTCGTCGGCGGCGTCTCGGGTGGAAGCGCCACCGGTTCGCAGTTCAGCCAGTACGGCGCGGACCCGGTCGTCGTCTGCCTCTCCGGGCTCCGGTCCCCCGTCCACCACCAGGACCATCTCGCCTTTCGGCGACTCGGCGGCCCAGGCGACCACCTCGTCCAGGGTTCCTCGTCGGAATTCTTCGTGGAGCTTGGTGAGTTCACGGGCCACGACCACCCGCCGATCTCCACCTAGGGCGGCGGCTAGGTCGGCCAGGGTGGTGGCCAGCCGGTGGGGCGACTCCAGGATCACCATGGTGCGCTCCTCCATGGCCAGCTCGGCCAGCCGGTCGGCTCGGGCTCTCCCCCTACGGGGGAGGAAGCCCTCCATGCACCAGCGGGAGGTTGGTAGGCCGCTGCCCGCCACGGCGGCCACCGGAGCCGACGGCCCGGGCACCACTTCGACCCGGTGGCCTGCCTCGACCACCCGGCGGACCACCCGCTCGCCTGGATCGGAGATACCTGGCATGCCGGCGTCGGAGACGAGAGCCACCGTGCCTCCGTCGTCCAGGTGACGAATCACCTCGGTGGCCGCTCTCTCTTCGGTGTGTTCGTCGAGGCGCAGCAGGTCGGCTCCTACCACACCGGCGTGGGCCAGCAGGCGTCCCGTTCTGCGGGTGTCCTCGCAGGCCACCAAGTCTGCAGAAGCCAGCGTCTCAACGGCCCGGGGAGAGAGGTCACCCAAATTGCCAATGGGTGTGGCCACCAGCACGAAGTGAGCCGGACCGCCGGCCACCGTGCTCACTCCCGTACCTCCAGTACGTCGCCGACGATCAGGCCCCAGCGCTCAAAACTCCCCGCCTCGGCCTCGAGCACAGAACAGGCTCGACGAACCGGTCGCCCCACCCGCAAGCCTTCCATGCGCTTGGTGCGCAACACCGTCAGGTCGTCGTCCAGGTAGGCCACGTCGATCGGGAAGCGCACACCCAGCGTGTGGACCGACCGGGCGGGTCGCAGCAGAATTGCCCCCTCAAGCCCGTCACGACCCATCAGCCCACGGGTTCGAGTACCCGGCGAGTCAGCCACTCGGAGGCTGGACAACACCTGATCTCCCCGCACCAACCACGGCATAGAGGTGATGGTAGGTCTCAGACGTTGAAGCGGAACTCCATGACGTCACCGTCTTCAGGCCGATAGTCCCTACCCTCGCTCCGGACCAGCCCCGACTCCCGGGCTCGGACCCACGACCCCTCGTCCAGCAGCACGTCCCAGCGGATGGTCTCAGCCCGGATGAAGCCCCGCTGGAAGTCGGTGTGGATCCGGCCGGCACATTCGGGGGCCGACGAACCGGCCCGGAAGGTCCACGCCCGGCTCTCCTTCTCCCCCGTGGTGAAGAAGATGCGCAGGCCGAGGAGATGGTGGGAGGCCCGCACGAAGCGCGGAAGGGCTCCCTCGCCGAGTCCTAGGCCGTCGAGCATCTCGGCCCGGTCTCTGTCACCCAGGAGCGCCGCCTCAGCCTCCAACTGGACGCACATACCGATGACCTCCGCTCCGGCCAGCTCCGCGGTAACCGGGGCTAGCACCTCGTCGGGATCGACCACCTGAACCTCGTCCAGGTTGACCACAGCTAGTACCGGCTTGTCCGTGAGGAGAAAGAACGGTCGCAGCTCATTCCTCTCGCTGGCCGTCAGGTCGCTGCGGTAAAGAGGAACCCCCTCGGCCAGGCAATCGACAGCACTACCGAGGGCTGCCACGGCACCGGCCAGTGTCGGATCTCCCTTGGAGGCCCGGCGAACCTTGTAAAGCTGCTTCTCAGCAGTGTCCAAGTCGGCGAGGGCCAGTTCCATCTCGACTACCCGGAGGTGCTCCAGGGGGTCGGTAGGCCCGGGCACGTCATCGTCCCTGAAGGCCCGGAGGACGAACACGATGGCGTCGACCTCGCGGATGCCGGCCAGAAACCTGTTACCCAACCCCTCACCTTGGGAGGCCCCCTCGACCAGACCACCGATGTCGGCGAACTCCACGGTGGCGGGCACGACTCTGCGAGAGGCGCTCATGGTGGCCAGGCGTTCCAGGCGGTCGTCGGGAACCCGGGCCACGCCGATATTGGGGGCAGTCGTGGCGAAGGCGTACGGAGCGGCGAGGGCTCCCCCGCCGGCCAGAGCGTTGTAGAGCGAGGACTTGCCCGCGTTGGGCAAGCCCACGAATCCGAAGCGCTCCACCTGTCCGCTCTCCTCGGCTGGGAATCCACCTGGCCACGCTCAGCGACCGGTTCGACGGGTCAGGCTAGGACCACCGACTGGCCGTCCACGGCGATGTGACCGACACCCGTTGGCCACCCTGATGGTTCCCCGGGACCATGCCGGTACCCTGATCCGTATGTCGAAGCGCACTAGCAGGCAGAAAGCCTCGGCCCGTCGCAAGAAGGCCAATCACGGCCGCAAGCCCAACCTGGGTCGCAACAGCTGAATCTTGCCTCGTTTGGGCCGGCATTAACTCCTAGTCGCCCATTCTCAACTCCTAGTCGCCCATTCTCAATTATTCCCGCTGTTCTCGGCTGAAATCTGGTGCAACGACGCCATTGACATCAGCCAACACCCCCGGCATGTGGCGTAAAGCCGTTGCCCGCGCTACGGTTCGCAACCCCGCGGGCGGTATTGAGACCGTCGCGCGGTGCAACGATGCGACAAGAACCGGAGGGGTTCATGAGTAAGCAATTCACCCGCCTTCTCGCCGTGATGCTGGGGTTCGCCCTAGTCGTCTCGGCGTGTGGAAGCGACGACGATGACGGAGCAGCGCCGGCAGCGACCACCGCTGCACCGGCAGCAACCACCGCAGCGCCGGCAACCACTGCTGCACCAGCAGCTCCCGCTGAGCCAGTGTCAGTTGGCCTCGTGTTCGATATTGGTGGACGCGGCGACCAGTCCTTCAATGACTCCGCATACGCCGGCCTGGAACGTGCGGCCAACGAACTCGGAGCGGTCATCTCTGATGCCTCACCGAACTCGGACGGCTCAAACAGGCCCGAACTGCTGCGTCTCATGGCCGAAAGCAATGACCTCGTAATCGGAGTTGGCTTCCTCTTTGACGCCGCGATGGCCGAAGTAGCCGCTGAGTACCCCGATACGAACTTCGCCATCGTCGACGGCTTCGTTGACGCACCGAACGTGGCCTCGTTGCTCTTTGCCGAGCATGAGGGCTCCTTCCTCGTTGGGGCTGCAGCCGGCATGAAGACCGGCGTCGACCTCGTCGGCTTTATCGGTGGCGTGAACTTCCCGCTGATCGGGAAGTTCGAAGCTGGCTATGTAGCCGGTGTCGCTCAGACGAACCCAGATGCAAGGGTGATCGTCGAGTACATCACCGAGCCACCGAACTTTGATGGCTTCAACGCGCCGGACGCAGCTCGTGAGATCGCCCAGTCGATGTACGAAAAGGGCGCAGACATCGTCTACCACGCGGCCGGAGGCTCTGGCGCTGGACTCTTCGAGGCAGCTAAGAGCCACTCGGAGGATTCAGGTTCCAAGGTATGGGCCATTGGTGTGGATTCAGACCAGTACCTAACCTCGGATGAGTCAGTGCGCGACTACATCATGTCGTCCATGCTCAAGCGGGTCGATGTAGCCGTATTCAACACAATCCACGCGGTGCACGAAGACGCCTTCCAGGCTGGCGGAGTCATGTTCGACCTGTCGGTCGATGGCGTTGGCTATGCCACCACTGGTGGTTTCGTCGATGACATTGCTGGCGAGTTGGATTCCCTGAAGGCCAAGGTCGTCAACAACTCGATCTCGGTCCCAGATGTGCCGGGTGAGCGGGCCGTTGTGCTACCCGACCTGGGTGGTCGAGTCGTCACAATCGCAGTCGACAACGCTTACCTACCGTTCGCCTACATCCCGGCTGACACCGGTGTGGCTATGGGTTGGGACTACGACGCCATGGACGAGGTCTGTGCCCGGCTCAACTGCGTTCCGAGCTTCCAGGAGTTCGCGTGGGACGGCACGATCATCGCTACCGGTGAAGGCCAGTTCGACATGGCCGGTGGCGGCATCACCATCACCGAGGAACGCGACAAGGTCGTGGACTTCTCGATCAGCTTCATCAGCACCGATCAGAAGATCCTCGTGGCCAAGGGCAGCTCGGAGATCACCTCCCGTGATGACCTCGCAG
>JAZADL010000065.1:0-17309 GCA_036123635.1 Actinomycetota bacterium | reverse complement strand
AGACTCGACCGCCCAACGTTCTTTCCCGTGTTGACGTCGATCACCGTCAGGGCTTCAGTGTGCTCAATGATCAGCGATCCACCCGATGGCAGCCACACCTTGCGGTCCAGCGCCTTTCGTAGCTGCTCGTGCACGTGGTGGCGTTCGAAAAGAGGCAGGGACTCGATCTCCGGGTCGTGGTAGGTAATCCGGTCCACTAGGGCTGGGTTGACGCTCTCTACGTAGGTCCGGACCCGTTCGAACATCTCCAGATCGTCTATCACCACACCTCGGAAGTCCTTGTTGAACTCCTCACGGATGAACCGGAAAGCCATTTCGGGCTCACGGTACAAAAGGCTCGGGGCTTGCGACCGTCCGGACAGGGCCTCGATTTCCTCCCACTGCTGGACCAGGCGGCGGACGTCCCGCTCGATCTCCTCAGCGGTGATGCCCTCGGCAGCCGTCCTTACGATAATCCCGTGCTGCTTAGGCTTGGTCCGGTCCAGGATCGACCGGAGACGTTTCCGCTCGGAATCCGACAGACGTTTGGAGATCCCATAAGTGCTGCTGTTGGGCACCAGGACCACGAAACGGCCGGGAAGAGAGACCTCCTGGGTTAGTCGGGCCCCCTTGTGGGCGATCGGGTTTTTGGTGACCTGAGCCAGGATCGTCTGCTTTGACTTAAGTACCTGCTCGATACGGGGCCGACCCTTGCCCTCGAAGTCGGTGTCCGCGTACTGGAGATCGCCCTGGTAGAGCACTGCGTTCTTAGGTGTGCCGATGTCCACGAACGCAGCTTCCATACCGGGAAGTACGTTCTGAACCTTGGCCAGATAGACGTTGCCGTGGATCTCGCTGATGTCGTCGGCTGGACGGGACAGGTAGTGCTCGATGAGTTGTCGTCCCTCCAGCACGGCGATCTGGGTCACGCCGCCGTTAACGCTGACGCACATGAGGTAGCGGCCGATGGGCTTACCCCGTCGCTCCCGGCCTCGTCGTCGTTTGAGGGTGTCCTCATCTAGTTCTAGCGGTCGATCGTCTGTAACAGCCTCCACAGGACGGTTACCGTTGCCCTGTTGTCCCCCGCCGCTGCGACCGCGTCCACCCCTTCGTCGTCGACGTCGACGCCCTCCTCGAGAGCCCGGTTGGCCATCTCCGCTGTCGCTACCGGCCCCCGATCGACTGTCACCGACCTTGGGGGCAGGTCGACTGTCACCGACCTTGGGGGCAGGTCGACTGTCACCGACCTTGGGGGCAGGTCGACTGTCACCGATCTTGGGGGCAGGTCGACTGTCACCGATCTTGGGATCAGGTGGTGCGTCAGCCGCTCCGCTACTCGTAGTGTCGGACGGACGGGCCGATTCGACCCGTCGCTTGTTGCCCGTGTTCTCGGACATGGGTTACTTCCCTTCTCATCACGTCGACACGCTCGCCGACGGGGCAGGGGAGACCGGGGCCATTAGCGGCTCCTCGCGGTCGTCTCCCTGCGACATCCATTGGTTCATCCTGCACACAGTTCGCACCGTGAGCGGCGGATCCACCGCCGCCAACAGCTCAGTCGGCCTGAGTGCTCGGGGTTGGGTCCCTAGGTCAGCCAGTAGGCGAACCCCGGTTTCCGTCGTCTCAACGACGTCCAGTGCGAACACCTGGGGGCGGAGGTCATCGACCACCGGTCGTCCCTTGCGTTCGCGCTCGACGACGATCTCTTCGCGGGCCAGTACATCAGCCACCCACGCTTCCGCTCCGGCCCGATCGACGTGGTCGACCTCGATGGACCAGGTACAGGCCTTCACGGCCTTCTGGAGCGAATCTCCCTTGTCGATGGGAGCCACAGCGACCACGTCGAGACCCACCGGTAGCGCGCTGCTCAGATGGGCGGCCATCGCCACGCCCCTTTCGGGGGTCCACTCCCCCGCCTCTGCGATATCCCCGGCCAGCTCGAGATCGAGAAATTCGGCCTCTGACTCGTGACCAGTCGACAGGGCCAATCCGAACGAGAGTTTTGGTCGGGGGGAAAATCCCTGGCTGTAGGACACCGCCACCTCGGCCTTTCGTAGTGCCCGTTCCCAGATCCGGGCAACGTCGCGGTGGCTCGTAAAGCGGACCTTGCCTTTCTTGTGAAAGCGGATCCGGACCCTCATCGCACACCCGCCGCTTCAGGAACTCGGTCGGCTGACGGGCGGGTTCGGAGCACGACCGGCACCGCCCCCCCTGCGCTTAGATCTTGGCCGGTGCCTTGACTCCCGCCGGCTGGAGGGACGGCCGACGCAACCACGTGCTCAATCCCGTAGCCGGTGCAAGCCCCGCAGTCGTAGCAAGGGGTCCAGCGACAATCTTCTAACCCGACTGCCTCCAGGGCGTCGCGCCAGTCCTGCCACAGGAAGTCCTTGTGGAGGCCAGCCGATAGGTGGTCCCAGGGCAGCACCTCGCCTTCGGTGCGGTGCCGGTACACGAAGTCCTCAAGAGACAACCCATGACGACCCAACGCATCTTCCCAGAGACGTATGTCGAAATGTTCACTCCACTCCTGGAACACGCCTCCGGATCGCCATACATCCTCGATAACTGCCCCAAGGCGTCGGTCGCCCCGACTCATGAGCCCCTCGATCACCGATGCCCGGGCGTCATGCCACTTCAGCTGGACGCCCCGGTAGGACTTCGGTCGGCGCTTCAGCTCGTCGCGAAGGAGGCCGACCTTTCGCCAGAGTTCCCGTTCGGTGTTTTGCCCGAACCATTGGAACGGGGTAAATGGCTTGGGGACGAATCCCCCAACCGAGATCGTCACCGATGGGTTCTGCTGGTGGGCCCGGCCCACATCCACACACCGTCGGGCCATCTCTAAGATCCCCAGCGTGTCCTCGTCGGTCTCTGTAGGCAGACCCGTCAGGAAGTACAGCTTCACTCGACGCCACCCCTGCGAGTAAGCCGACTCCACCGCCGCGTAAAGATCTTCCTCGCGGATGAGTTTGTTGATGACCTGACGCATACGCCAACTGCCAGCCTCCGGGGCAAAGGTCAGCCCGGTCCTCCGGGCCCGCTGGATCTCGGCGGCGATTCCCACCGTGAAGGCGTCCACCCGCAGGCTGGGAAGCGAGACCGACACCTGGCCACAGGCATCGTCGGCCACCGTTTCGGCCACAACCTGTTCGATTCCGCTGAAGTCGGCGGTGCTCAACGACGTCAGGGACACCTCGTCATAGCCGGTTCGACGGAGGCCCTCTGCCACCATGGTGCGCACCTGGTCGGCGGGCCGTTCTCGGACCGGACGGGTGATCATGCCGGCCTGGCAGAACCGACAGCCCCGGGTACATCCCCGGAACACCTCGACATTGAGGCGGTCGTGGACCACTTCGGTCAACGGCACTAACTGCCGCTTTGGGTAAGGCCAGTCAGCGAGGTCAGCCACCGTGCGCTTCTCGACCACTGGCGGAGCGTCGTCCAGCGGGGTAATCGCCGTCAGGGTTTCCTCGTCGAACTCCGCTCGATAAAGCGACGGGACGTACACGCCGGGCACAGTCGCCAGGCGTCGTAGGAGGCCGCTTCGAGAGCCGTGTCCCTCAGCCCTCCACGTCGCCACCGTCTCGGTGATCTCGGCCACCACTTCCTCACCGTCGCCTAGTACCGCTGCGTCGATGAAGTCAGCCAGGGGTTCCGGGTTGTAAGAGCAGTGCCCGCCCACCAGCACCAGCGGGTGCTCCGTGTCGCGATCGCTCGTCCGAAGTGGCACTTCCGCCAGGTCCAAACATTCCAGGACGTTGGTGTAGACGAGCTCGGCCGAGAGGTTGAAGGCCAGCACGTCAAAGTCGGCAGCCGGGCGATGGGTATCCACCGAGAACAGGGGGAGCCCCTCGCGTCGAAGTACAGCGGCCATGTCAGTCCAGGGCGCGTAGCTCCTCTCGGCCACCGCGTCGGGCCGTTCGTTGAGGATCTCGTACAGGATCTGTAGACCCTGGTTGGGAAGACCGACCTCGTAGGTGTCCGGGTAGACGAGGAGCCAAGCCACCCTGTCCGGGTGGTGGACCGGGACGGTCATCCCGTCCTCACATCCGATGTAGCGGGCCGGCTTCTGGACCTCGCCGAGGACACGTTCGAGTTCGAGCCAAAGCGAACTCATGATTGAACAGCGTATCCACCAACCTTGTGCTTGGGGACCTCGAGGTTCACCGTCTGGTTTAGGAACCGGCCAGGCGTTCGTGGCGACGCATGTGCACGCTCTGGACGAGACCAAGTGAGATGAACGTTGTCACTACAGACGATCCGCCGTAACTAACCAGCGGGAACGGGATTCCGGTGATGGGCATGATTCCAGTCGACATTCCGACGCTCTGGAATACCTGGAACAGAAGCATGGTGTACACCCCAGCCGAGACCAGCATTCCGAAGCGGTCATCGGCCAAACGACCGATCCGCCACACCCGCAGGAGGAGCAAGCCCACGATGCCCAGTACAAGAGCGCTGCCCACGAACCCTGTCTCTTCGGCCACTACGGTGAAAATGAAGTCGGTCTGCTGTTCGGGAACCAGTTCGGAGTTGTTCTGGGTGCCTTGGAACAGTCCACGACCCGTCAGCCCGCCATTACCGATGGCCACTTGGGCCTGTTCCAGGTTGTAGCTGGCTGCCGTGTCCGTCTCCTCGTCCACAAAGACCATCAGCCGCCGAACCTGGTAGTCCTCTAGCACCTCGGACCGCAAGACGCCCACTAGACCGGTCAGTAGGAGCAGACCCAGGATGAGCAGGTGGCGGCCCTTGACGCCAGCCACCAGAACCATCCCGACCGCGATAGCTCCGTAGACCAGCACAGTGCCAAGGTCAGGCTGAAGGACGATCAGTACGACGGGGAGCCCAGCCAGCGCTATCGCTCCTACAACCCTCAGTCCGCTGGGTTCCTCGGTCCGGGCCAGCCAAGCGGCCAGAGTCAAGATGAGCACCACCTTGCCTAGTTCCGACGGTTGGAACTGATTACCTCCGATCTGAAACCACGCCCTGGCTCCCTTTACCTCGATGCCAACCACCAGGACAGTCACCAGAACCCCCAGGGTGGCCAGATAGACCAGGGGAACCAGGCGTTGGAGTCGACGGTGGCCGAACCACGCAGCAACCACCATGGAGGCCAGGCCTACGGCCACCATCCGAGCCTGCCGTCCGAGGTAGAAGGTCTCGGCTGGGCGGATCTCGCTGACCGGACCTCGGGTGGCCGAGTAGACCATCAGTACCCCGACTAAGGAAACCACGAGAGCCAGGACCGGCAACACCAGGTCGACGTGTCTCAGAACCTTCGGTCGGTCAAAGTCCGGGCGACGGAGGTCGACCATCAGTCGACCCCCTCGTCGAGGAACACTGCGAGGACCTCGTCTAGGAGGTCTTCGCAGTCCACCCGAATACCTCGAACCCGAACCTGGCCGGAAGCGTCCAGCACCGGTCCACCAGCATCGCCAGAAGATGGGTCAGCCGCCTCAAGGCGATCCAGGGTGTCTCCTGTCCGCCACTCGTACCAGGCCACGCACAAGGGAAGGGCCGTCGAGCGGGCGTAGCGGACGGCGGCCAGGGGCGCCTCGGGAACTGTTCCCTCAAAGATGGGGGCCAGGACACGAGCCACCAACGGTGCGGCGACGCTGCTCCCGAAACCCGCTTCCTCGAGTACGGCCACAATGGCGTGGGTAGGTTCATCCACGGGCCCGAAGGCGGCAAAGATCGACGTGTCGGCCTTACCGCGAACCTCAGCGGTTCCCGTCTTGCCGGCTACCGGGTACCGATCCAGCGGGAAATAGAGGCCACCGGTGGCCCGTGAATTGAAGGCCCAGTAGGCGGTGCCCTCCTCGTGAGCCGTAACGCCGGCTAGGCCGTTGAGGACCCGATAGCGGAAGCCACCATCAATATCGACCGTGGACAACTCACGAGGTCCGAATTCCCGCACCACCGTGCCATCACGATTCATGACTCGACTCACCACGTTGGGCGCATGACGCACACCGTCGTTGGCGAACGTGGCGAAGGCATTACCAAGCTGCAGCGGCGTAACCAGGACCTCTCCTTGACCAATGGCCGTGATCACGTTGTCGCCGGTCGACCATCCCCATTCTGGAAAAGCCGCTGGGTTTGCCTCATGCCGCTGTCGTCGGTTGCGGGGCGTTGGCAGATAGCCGTCTTGTTCGAATGGCAAAGTGATCCCGGTCTCCAGGCCCATCCCGTAGGAGGACGCCGCACCCTGGACGGCAGTGTCGAGGTGGTCCGGATTGATGTAGATCGACTCCCCGATCTGGTAGTAGTAGACGTCGCTGGACACGGTAAGGCTCCGGGCTAGGTCCACGTTCTCGTACTGCTTCTCACCGGCGTTTCGGTACCGGCAGCCCGGCGGCGGATCGGTGGGATCCACGTCGCCACAGCTCCGGAGCACGTAGGCGCCCGGATCGTCCCAAAGTTCATCAGCCCGGGGTACGGCCCCCACCCCAAACACCCCTTCGTGCCACGCTGCGTGAGCGGTGAACAGCTTGAACGTGGAACCAGGGGCATACTCGCCCTGGATGGCCCGGTTGAACATGGGAAGGTCGTTAGCAGGGTCGTTGAGCTCGCTCCACCGGTCGAAACTAAAGCCGCCAATCGACTCATTGGGGTCGTACGACGGGAAGGAGGCCATGGCCACTACGTCGCCAATCCGGGGGTCCAGCACCACAATCGAGCCGCCAGGGGCGTCGTACGTGGGCAGGAGTTGGCCGGGCCGGTCCGGATCGGCGTCTGGCTCCCGGGCGCGGGCCAGGTGAATTGACCGCTCCAGCTCACGCTCAACTAGGTACTGGACGTCGACGTTGATAGAGAGCACAAGGTCGTCACCCGGAATCGGAGGAACGAACAGGTCATCCCGTTCCCGCACAACCTCCCCCAAGCGGTCTACTTCGACCACCTTGTGACCGGCCCGGCCCCGCAGGTCGTCTTCGAACATGAGCTCAACACCGGCCTTGCCGATCTGGTCGCGAAGCCGATACTCCTTGCCGTCCGGGGGGCGGCGCATCCGGAGCTCAGCGTCGTTGATCGGCCCCACCCATCCCAGTACGTGGGTGGCCAGATCTCCGTAGAGGTAAGAACGCACCGTGCTCTGGGCCACCCGAACGCCAGGGAATTGGTTCGGACGCTCACCAAAGAACACCAGGAGATCCTCACCCACGTCATGAGCGATCGGGATGTCGTCATAGTTGCTGTAGGACGGATCCGAAAACGCCCGGACCACGTCGGCGACCTTCATCAGGTGGCCGGACCGGTTGATCTCGACGGCAATTTCGGTGAGCATCTCTAATCGTTCGTCCGCATCAAATCCTGACTCATCTAGCTCGTTACGGTTCATGGTCAGCACGGTGGTCAAGCGGTTCCCAACCAGCATCCGGCCATCGACGGCCAGGATCCGACCACGGGGAGCCGGCACGGCGATCACCCGAGTGATGTTGCTCCGAGCGGTAGCCATAGCCTGCTCGCTCACCATGACCTGCAGATACCAGAGGCGGGCCCCTAGAGCAGCGAACATGGAGAGGCCGATGATGGCCAGGACCCGCATGCGGTAGCGGCCGGTCTCGTTCACCCTCCGCCCTCCACTCCCTGCCCGCGAAGGTCCACGTCCACGGGCAAGCCCCCGGTCACCGCCCATCGCACAGCCCGGCTGGTCGGCGGCGCCACAGCTACCGTCATGAGAACAACTACCAGCGTTGTCCGCAGCAGCCCGGGGTCGTCCAACTCCCGGAGTCCGAACAGGCTCCCCACCGCGGCGGCAGCCAGGACCCCAACAGCGATTGCGACAGCCAGACCGCTCCCAAGGAACGGCCTGGTAAAGCGAGCCAGACGAACCTCCAGGTGGCTGGTGGCGACGGCCAGCGAAGGGTAGACGAGGGCGTGAAGGCCCATGGGAGTGACGGTCACAGCGTCGTGCAGGAGCCCGCCAAAGAAGGCCACCACAGCCCCGCGCTCTGGACCTCCGTGGTACCCGGCTAGCACCGAGACCAGCAATAGGTACTCGACTGAGGCTCCGGCCACCCGAACTTCGTCAAACACGGTCACCTGAGCCACGGTGGCGGTTAGCAGTAGAGCTAGGACACGGAATCGGTGGGTCACGGGCCGGTCACCGTCGCCTGCTCGGCTCGATATCGAAACGGATGGGGTCAAGCACCACGTTCAGGAAACTCAGGTTCTCCAAGGAGGCCTCCGGTTCCACGATGATCTGACGATCAAACTCGGCATCGTCATCAGGATCGGACACCCGCCCTACCGGGATGTCGGCCGGGAAGCGGCTACGGCCACCGGAAGTGACCACCACCTCGCCGGCCTTCACTACGGCATCCAGCCGGACACCGGCGTCGATAATCAGTCGGCCGGTGGCCCCACCGCCACGGGCTAAGCCCTCGTCCTGAGAGCCGACAAGGCGGACACCCATCCGAAACTCCGGATGGGTGGCTAGGCGGACGATCGACCGGGACCGGTCGACCACCTCAAGGCGTCCCACCAGTCCGGCTCCAGTGACCACAGCCATTCCCTCCTGCAGGCCGTCGTCCTGACCCTTGTCCACCTCAAGGGAGTAGGTCGAAAAGTTCCCTGGCGGTGTCCCGAGGATCCGGACAACGACGGTCTCCAGCGTCGTGTAGTCGATATCGACCTCACCGAGTAGCCGCTCTAACAATTCCTTGTCGGCCTCACCGGTGAGTCGTCGTCCGCGCATGCGGGCCAACTCGTCAGCCAAGCGCTCGTTCTCGGCTCGCAGGTCGTCGTAGTCGAACAGTCCGTGCCACGCCGACTGCACTGGCCGAGCAACCCGTTCGCTCGCCGACCGGACGGGGTCCAGAACGTCGCGAATTCCCTGTTGGAAGGCCGACAGCGGCTCAGCCCCTCGAAACTGGAGAGTTAGGAGGGTCAATGCGGCGGCGACCAGCAGGAGAAGCGTCGGGCGAGACCGCCCGACGGGCCGAGGGGCCGCCATCAGTTACTCCGCGTCGTCGCCGAAGATCATCTCTCCGAACCTGGAGAACTCCTCCAGGACACTGCCCGCTCCCTCGACGACGGACCGCAGCGGGTCGGAGGCCAGCCAGACCGGCATCCCGGTCTCGGCCCGGATTCGGTCGGCCAAACCGATGAGGAGGGCGCCACCGCCTACCAGAGTGATACCCCGGTCCATGATGTCAGCGGCTAGTTCCGGGGGCGTCCGATCCAGTGTGACCTTCACAGTGTCGATGATGGCAGCCACCGGTTCCTCGAGGGCCTCGCGGATCTCACTGGTGGAGAATTCCACTGACTCAGGCAGACCTGTACGGAGACTCCGACCGGTTACGGCGGCACGAATCTCCTGGGTTAGGGGATGAGCGGAGCCCAGGCGGACCTTGATCGTTTCTGCCGTCCGGTCGCCCACGTCGACACCTTTGTCCTTCTTCAGGAACTGCTTGATCGCGTCGTCTAACTCGTCGCCCCCGACCCTGGAGGACTGTTTGGCCACCACACCCCCTAGCGAGATGACGGCCACCTCAGTGGTTCCACCACCCACGTCAACCACCATGGAACCCGTGGGCTCAGCCACCGGAAGGCCAGCCCCAATAGCAGCCGCCATGGGCTCCTCGATGATGTAGGACGGTGGACGGGCCCCGGCGTACTCGGCGGCCTCTTGTACGGCCCGTCGCTCCACACCGGTCACCCCGGATGGGACGCAGATAACCATGCGGGGTTTGGCCCAACGTCGGTTGTGAACTTGCTGGATGAAATAGCGGAGCATCTTTTCGCAGATCTCGAAGTCAGCAATGACCCCGTCTTTGAGCGGTCGGACGGCACGGATGTAGCCAGGAGTCCGCCCGATCATTCGCTTGGCCTCGTCTCCGACGGCTAGCAGGTTGCCGTCCAGTGAGTTGACGGCAACGACTGACGGCTCGTCTAGGACGATCCCCTCACCGCGTACGTACACCAGAGTGTTGGCAGTCCCAAGATCGACGGCGATGTCTCGGGCTCCGAAGACCGCGCGTCGTGGTCCTTGTCCGCGTGGCCGTCGGTCTATAGGTTCGGCCATCGACCAGGTACTCCGTCGGTTCTCGTGAGAGAGGTCAGGTCCGCCCCGCTCGCTCCGGGAAACGTAACGCGTCCGTCACCCATTTGCCACTCTTCGTAACCGTCTTACCACCCTGCGCGAGCAAAAGGTGTTGCCGTCAGACAACCAAATTGCAGAGGTTCAAGCCATCAGGCCGGGAAAGAAAATCCCAATTTCTCGGTCAGCCGAGGCCTGGGAGTCAGAACCGTGGACGAGATTTTCGGTGAACAGGGTTCCAAGGTCTCCTCGGATAGTTCCTGGCGCCGCCTCCCGGGGATTGGTGGTCCCCATCATGGAGCGGACTACAGCGAACGTCTCTTCGGGCCCCTCGACGACCATCACCATGGACGGTGACCGGGACATGAAAGCCACGAGGTCATCGTAGAAGGGCTTTTCGACGTGCTCCTCGTAATGCTGGGCCAGGGTGTCAGCATCCAACTGCCGGAGTTCGGCGGCCACCACCGTGAGGCCCTTGCCCTCGAAACGGCTGATGATTTCCCCGACGAGGCCACGTTCCACGGCGTCGGGCTTACAGATGACGAGGGTTCGATCCATGCCTGCAGGCTACGGCGGCATGGGTCAGCCCAGACCTCTCAGAAGTCGTCAGGGTCGTCTGCAACCGGGTCAGTGTTCAAAGCCTGGCGGGCCGCAGACAGCACGTAAAAGGACCCGGTCACCAGAACGAGGTCGGTTTCCTCGGCGGCTGCCAACGCCAAACGGACGGCGTCTACGGCGTCCGGCACCAGTTCCACCTCCATCCGTCGCTCGATAGCCAAGGCAGCTAGCTCCTCGGCAGGCACGGCTCGGGGCGACGGGGCAGTGCAGGCCACCACCAAGTCGGGAGCCAGGGCCGTCAGTTCGTCAAAGAAGTCTTCCGGTCGGCGGGGCCCCAGAGCGCCCACCACCAGAATCCGGCGGCCAACCGGGAAAACCGTCGCCACGGCAGCAACCAGGGAGCGGGCCGCATCTTGGTTATGAGCCCCGTCCAGCACAACCAAGGGTTCGGAGGCCACCACCTCCAGGCGTCCGGGAATCCGGACCTCAGCGAACCCTTCAGCCACCACGTCCTCACCCAGCGGGGCATCGAGGAACGCCTCTGCAGCCATCAGGGCAACCGAAGCATTATCGGACTGGTGGTCGCCGTGCAGGGGAAGGAAAACCCCGTCGTGACTTCCGTTCGGGGTCCACAACTCGAGAAGTTGGCCCCCCACTGCTCTTTCGGCCCCCCGAACGCCAAAGTCGATCCCCCGGGTCAGTACCGGGTCCGGCGACTCGGCAGCGAACACCCCGGCCAGCTCGATGGACGTCTCCCCCAGCACTAGCGGACGTCCCGCTCGGATGATGCCTGCCTTTTCAGCTGCTACGTCCCGACGCCAGTCGCCGGTCCCGTCGGTGTGGTCCCGGCCCACGTTGGTGACAACCGCGACCGCGGAATCCACCACGTTGGTGGCGTCGTAGCGTCCTAGAAGGCCGACCTCGACTACCCCCACCTGGGTGGCTTCGTTGCTGAACCACAGGAAGGCAGCGGCGGTCAGGAGCTCGAAGTAGGAGGGACGCTCTGGCGCCACCGCCGCATACCGCTCCACATCGGCCAGCAGCTCGGCGAAAGCCTCCTCGGAAATCAGTTGTCCGTCGATGGTTAGGCGCTCCCGGACGGTATCGACGTGGGGGCTGGAGTATGCACCCACCCGAAGTCCGGCGGCCGTTAGTAGCGCAGCGACCATGGAGGTCACCGAACCCTTTCCGTTGGTGCCCGTCACGTGCACAACCGGTACGTCGCCCTGCGGGTCGCCCATTACCTCAACCAAGCCCCTCATGGCATCCAAACTGAGGCCGTGGATGCGGCCAGCGGCCGCCTCCAAGTTGACAAATCTGTCCAGGAAGCGAAGAGCGCCAGCGAAGCCCTCGACCGGCGGCTGGCCGGCGGACCCCGTCATGGCGTCAGGGTTAGGAGGCGGCGCGATCGGGGTGATCGGCGCTACGTGGGACCACGGTGGGCGACGTCTCGCCTCGCACCGAATCCAAGTCGACCACGACGCGTCCCGCCTCGTCGTCACCCGGCAACTCGTACATCACATCGAGGAGGACCTCCTCGATGATGGCCCGCAGTCCTCGGGCACCAGTTCCTCGCGAGAGCGCCTGATCAGCGATGGCCTCCAGGGCTTCCTCGGTGACCTCCAGCTCGATGTCCTCAAACTCGAATAGCCGCTGGTACTGCTTCACCAGGGCGTTCCGGGGTTCCACCAGAATCCTCACCAGCGCCTCGGCCTCCAGCTGGGAAACCGAGCCCACAACAGGCAGGCGGCCCACAAATTCGGGGATCAGGCCGAACTTGATGAGGTCCTCGGGACGGACGTCGGCGAACAACGCTCCGAGGTCCTTTTCTCCAGGGGACCGCACGTCGGCGCCGAAGCCCACTCCGGTACCTCCGTGACGACTTTCGATCAACTGCTCCAGACCAGCGAACGCCCCGCCGCAGATGAACAGGATGTTCGTAGTGTCGATCTGGAGGAACTCTTGGTGGGGATGCTTGCGCCCTCCCTGAGGCGGAACAGCCGCTGATGTGCCCTCCAGGATCTTTAGCAGAGCCTGCTGCACCCCTTCCCCAGAAACGTCCCGGGTGATGGACGGATTTTCGCTCTTGCGGGCTACTTTGTCGATTTCGTCGATGTAGATAATCCCTGTCTCTGCCTTCTTGATGTCGTAGTCGGCAGCCTGGATCAGCTTGAGGAGGATGTTCTCGACGTCCTCGCCCACGTAACCGGCCTCCGTGAGGGCCGTGGCGTCAGCGATGGCGAACGGAACGTTGAGCATCCGGGCCAGCGTCTGGGCCATGAGGGTCTTGCCGCATCCAGTTGGACCGATCAGCAGGATGTTCGACTTGGCCAGCTCCACCTCGGTGGCGCTACCACTTCCGGCCTGTATCCGCTTGTAGTGGTTGTAGACGGCGACAGCCAGGATCTTCTTGGCCTGCTCCTGGCCGATGATGTAGTCGTCTAGGAAGGAGTAGATCTCCCGAGGGCGAGGTAGCTCACCCAGCGAGGTTTCGGTGGGCTCGGAGAGTTCCTCTTCGATGATCTCGTTGCAGAGGTCTATGCACTCATCGCAGATATAGACACCTGGTCCGGCGATGAGCTTCTTGACCTGCTTCTGCGTCTTGCCGCAGAACGAGCACTTGAGGAGGTCGCCCTCACCGAACTTCGCCACTGATCCCCCCTTCGAACCCGTCGTCCTACTTCACAGCGGCGATGGGGCCACTGTTGTCCACCAAGTCGCGCTGGTCGATCACCTCGTCGATGATGCCGTACTCCTTAGCCTCCTCCGCGGTCATGACGTAGTCGCGATCGGTGTCATCGTGGATCCGGGACGCGTCTTGTCCGGTGTGGCGAGCCAAGATCTCCTCGAGTTGTGCCTTGAGGCGCTGGATCTCCCGGGACGCCAACTCAATGTCGGAGACCTGCCCCTGGGCACCGGCGTACGGCTGGTGAATCAGCACTCGGGAATGCGGCAGGGCCAGGCGCTTGCCTGGCGTGCCGGCGGCCAGCAGCACTGCGGCCGCCGAGGCAGCTTGACCAAAGCAGATGGTGGTTAAGTCCGGTTTGATGTACTGCATCGTGTCGTAGATGGCGAAGAGGGAGTTGATGTCACCTCCGGGCGAGTTGATGTAGAGACTGATGTCCCGATCGGGGTTCTCGGACTCCAGGTGCAGCAGTTGGGCACAAATCAGGTTGGCGATGGCATCATCGATCGGCGTACCGATGAAAACGATGTTCTCCTTGAGCAGGCGGGAATACAGGTCGAAGGCCCGCTCCCCGCGGTTGGTCTGCTCGACCACTGTGGGAACGAGATAATTCTGTGTCTTTAGGTCTGCCAACGTCATCTTGTTCACTCTTCTTCTTCGTCGACCAGATCTGAGGCCGAACTACTAGTTTCCCCCACCTCATCGGCGGCAATGGGGATGGGTTCGTCGTCGCCGGGAACCACAATCTCGGGCTCTGGGGACTCTAGGAGGCTCCGATCGACCGGGTTCCCTTCCTCATCAACGATCTCGGCCCGGTCAAATACCCAATCGAGGGCGGCCTGCTTACGCAGGTCGGCTCGAATTTCGAGCATTCGACCGGACTCAGTGAGTGCCGTCCGCAGGTCTTCTACCTCACCGCCCGCCTGGGCGGCCAGGAGCATGAGGTACTTCTCCAACGGTTCTCCGTCGGCCTCCAGACCCTCTGCCTCAGCCACGGCCCGTAGTCCGAGGTCCACTCGGGCCGACACCTCGGCGCCCTCCCGTAGTTCGTCGCGGACTGATTCCAAGTCGCTTTCTGTGGCCTCTAGGTACGTGGAAAGGTCGAAGCCCTGAGAGCGCATCCTTATGGCCATGTCGTTGATCCGATTGTCGACCTCGACTTCCACGAGGGCCGGAGGGATGTCCATGTCGACCAGGTCGGCGACGGCTTGTGCCGCTCGCTCCCGGGCCATCATTCCGGCCTGACTGCGACGCAGGCCAGTAATTCGTTCCCGGATGTCGACCTCTAGTTCGGCAAACGTGTCGAATTCTGAAGCTTGGGCGGCAAAGTCGTCGTTGAGCTCGGGTAGTACCCGGGCCTGGACTTTGGACACCACGATGCGGAAGGCCAGGGTGCCGTCCTCCTCGGGATGGGCGGCCTCGAACTCCAGGACGTCACCCGCCGATGCACCACGTAGGTTCTCGTCGATTTCGGGGACTACCGCCCCGGCGCCCACCTCGTACAGATAATCGTTCGTCGTCAGGCCCTCGACCGGTTCGTCGTCGAGTCGTCCATCGATGTCAATGGTGACCTGGTCGCCGTCGTCAGCTGGACGCTCCGCAGCCTCCAACGTGGCGTGCTGACGACGAAGGGCGTCTAGTTGCTGTTCCACGTCCTCGTCGGTGGCCTCGGGGGCTGGAATCTCGATCCGCAGTGAACCGTGCCCAGCCACGGTGGCTCGGGGACGGACCGGAACCACGGCGTCAAAGGTTAGAGACCCCGTCTCCTGACCACCTGTGATCTCGATTTCCGGGGAGGCGATGGCGTCGACGTCGTTCTCCACGAGAGCCCGGCTGTAGTAGTCGGGCAGGGCATCATGTAACGCCTCCTGTCTCCCAGTGCTTTTGCCGAGCCGGGCTTCCAGGATCTTTCGGGGCGCCTTACCGGGCCGAAAGCCAGGTAGCCGAACTTCTCTGGCGATCTTGCGAAAGGCGGCATCGACAGCTTCGTCGAACTCGTCCTCGGCGACGGCGACGGTCAACCTCACCCGGTCGCCGTCCAGATGCTCCAGGGTGGTCTCCACGGTGGCCGGAGTGTACCGGCGGTCTTCCAACGCCCACCCGGCGCCCAGCTTCTAAACGCCCCCATCTAGTCGTGAAGGCATCGAAACCCCTGGTCAGGCGAGCCGGTCGATGATGGCCTTCAGATCTTCCTCAGTGGTCCGCGGGTTCACAATGCAAAGCCGCAACGCCGGTTCTCCGTCGATGGCTGTCGGAAGAACTAGGCCTATTCCATCGACTAGAAGTTTCTGGGACCACACGTCGTAATCGGCTTGGTGCCACCCCTCTCGCCGAAACGCCAAGACAGAGAGAGTGGCTGGCATAACAAGATCCAGATATGGCGCTGCTTCGATCATGGCTTGTCCAGCCCGCGTAACCTCTAGCGTTCGTTCAACTGCGTCGGCATAGGCCCGAGTTCCGTGGACAGCCAGCGAAAACCAAAACGGAAGACCTCGTGCCCTCCGAGTGAGAAAGTGACCGTAATCCGCCGGGTTCCATCCCGTTCTCTGGTTGATGGGTTCGAGATAGTCGGCATGCTGGGTATGGGCCGCTCGGGCGATGGAGGGCTCCCGGTAGAGAAGTGCACAGCAATCGAATGGTGCGAACAGCCATTTATGCGGATCGACGACAATGGAGTCGCAACGATCGATTCCAAGAAAATGGTGACGGACTGACTCGGCGAGTAACGCTGCGCCCCCGTATGCGCCGTCGATATGGACCCAGGTGCCACGCTTATCGGCAATCTCCGCCACCTCGTCGAGAGCGTCGACTACACCAAGATTGGTAGTGCCGGCCGTAGCTACTAGGGCAAACACCTTTGTACTGTCCGCGCAGCCATTAAAAGCAGCCTCTACGGCCTTTCCACGTAGTCGGCGTTCACTATCCGTGGGGACTTGCACCACATCTACTCCTAGTACCCGGGCAGCCGAGGTAATCGAGGAGTGCGCTCCATCAGAAGCCATGACTGCCCACCGGTTGGGTTGAGGTAGTCCCTGCTCTCGATGACGTCTTTCGGCGTGATCGCGTGCAGTGACGAGCGCTGACAGATTGCCCATGGTTCCGCCTGAGGCGAAACAACCACCAGCCTCATCGGGCAGCCCCACGAGGTCGGCAACCCAACGCAAGGCTTGATTCTCGGCGTAGACCGCTCCGGCGGCCTCCAGCCACGAGTTGGCGCACATGCTTGACGCGCCTACCACCAAGTCAAACAGTGACGATGCTGTGCTCGGGGCGCCAGGCACAAAGGCAAGGAATCTAGGGTGATCCGCCGGTAGGCAGGCTGGCGCTAGGTGATCAGTGAAAATGGCTAATGCCGCTTCGTTACCGATGCCATCTTCTGTGATGGTCTGGCCTACGTCGTTCCACAACTCCTCGGGCGTCCTCGGTCCGTTAAGTGGCGGTTCTGTCTTCACCCGGCCTAGGGCGTATTGGAAGATGGAATCAGCGAGCTGATCCGTCGCCTGATCGAATTCGTGTAAACCCGTCACCTTCGACCGCTCTTGTCCTCGGTCAACGAATAGTGAACGGGTTGGACATCGGTTCGGTTGATGTGTTGATCCAGACGGTTTTTGTGGTCGTGAACTCGTGGATGGCGTCAACTCCCGCCTCTCTACCCGATCCGCTGTTGCCGAAGCCGCCAAACGGGGCGATGGGCGAGATGGCCCGGTAGGTGTTGACCCAGACGATGCCCGAGCGGATGGCCCTGGCCACCCGGTGCACCCGGGACACGTCCCGGGTAAAGATCCCGGCGCCCAGCCCAAACTCTGTGTCGTTGGCTAGGGCCACTGCCTCGTCCTCAGTGTCGAAGCGAAGCACCGACATGACTGGTCCAAAGAGTTCGACCCTGGTGCTACGGACGTCTTGGTCGGCGCACCCCAGCACGGTGGGCCGGTAGTACCACCCGGCATCTAGGCCCTCCGGACGGCACCCGCCGGTGTGCAGGATGGCTCCCTGGTCGACGGACTCGGCCACCACCGCCTCGATTCGGTCCCGTTGGGCTCGGGTAGC
>JAZADL010000064.1:0-8458 GCA_036123635.1 Actinomycetota bacterium | reverse complement strand
CCGAACGGACGGTGGCCACGGACTTGTTCCGGGATGCGGCGCTGCGCTCGACCAGTGCGTCCACGATGGCGGGTAGGTCGGCGGCGCGACCGGCACCGACCACCATCGAGACGAGGGCCGTCGTGGTGGCCGAGGCTTTCCCACTTAGCAGGTCCTCCACGACCTGCTGACGTCGGGAGGCCGGCACACCCTGATCGGCCAAGGTCGAACCGAGTTGCTCGTCGGACCGGAGGGTCTGGGCGAACCGGAACAGCTCGTCTTCCACCGTGGCGAGTTCACCCTCCGCCGCGGCGACGGCGAACAGCGCGTCGGCGTAGCCGGTCACCCTTGAGTCAGCCATTGCCGCCGGCCACCTCATCGATGTAGGCGTCGATCAGGCGACCCTGCACGTCAGCGTCGAGGCTGGACTGGACCACGCGCTCGGCGGCACCGAGGGCGATCCCGGCCACCTCGGCCCGGAGGTCGGCGATGGCCTGGGTCCGCGACGACTCGATGTCGGCCGCGGCACGGGTCCGTAGCTCGGCCATCTCGGCCTCGTGGCGGGCCATCAGGTCGGTTTTGACCTGGTCGGCCGCACCGCGGGCCTCGTCGATCAGCCGGGAGGCCTCGGCCTTGGCGTCTGCGAGGCGTGCCTCGTAGTCCGCCTGGACGGCCTGGGCGTCGGTCCGGGCCTGCTCGGCGGCGTCGAGGTCGTTCCGGATCTTCTCGGCCCGGGCGTCCATGGCGCCCTTCACGGCCGGGAAGCCCTTCTTGACCATCAATACGAACAGGATCAGGAACGCAGAACCGCCCCAGATGACCTCGTTAATCTCGGGCAGGATCGGGCTGGGTGCCTCAAAGCATTTCTCCAACTCGTCCTGCACGGCCTCGTCGTGCAGCAGGTGCTCGTCCAGTTCGCCGTGGGCCTCGTGCTCGAGCAGATGGGCCATGCAGGAGCCCACGCTCTCACCCGAAGCCGAGGCCGGGCCAGCAAAGGCCACGATCCCCAACAGGGCGAACAGCAGGGCCGCCAGCAGGCGGGTCCGTCGGTTGCGCATGTGGTTCGTCTCTCTTCTCGAAGGGTCTCTCTGGTGCGTGATGCCGAAGTCGGCGATCAGGGCATCAGGAGGATGAAAACGACGAAACCGATGAGGGCGAGCGCCTCGGTGAAGGCGATGCCGAGGAACATCGTGGTCCGGACCATGCCGGCCGACTCGGGCTGGCGGGCCATCGAAGAGATGGCATTGCCGACCACGATGCCGATACCGACACCCGGGCCGATGGCCGCCAGGCCGTAACCGAGGCCGGCACCGATGGCCTTGAGGCCCTCGAGCATCTCACCAGCTGCCGTCTGCGCCAGAACGTTCAGCACTTGGATTCTCCTATTTTTCTCATGCACCCGGCCGGTGTTTCCGGTCCGGAGACTTGTCTGTT
Source organism: Actinomycetota bacterium (assembly GCA_036123635.1). Classification (GTDB taxonomy): domain Bacteria; phylum Actinomycetota; class Acidimicrobiia; order Acidimicrobiales; family MedAcidi-G1; genus UBA9410. The sequence goes on along the minus strand of JAZADL010000064.1, from coordinate 7,045 downwards.
GGTTTGTAGGGGTTTCGTGCCCGCCGGATGGCGGACGGCGATCGGGGTTGCCTGCCTAGTGGGCGGGGTGGAGCGAACCGCCGATGTACACGGCGGTCAGGATCGTGAAGATGAAAGCCTGCAAGACCGAGACCAGGATCTCGAAGCCGGTCATCAGGGTCAGCATGGCGAAGGGGGCCACGGCGCCGACGTAGGTCGAGGTCCACAGGGTGTGGGTCAGAACGGCGAAGGTGACCAGCAGGAGGTGACCGGCAACCATGTTGGCCCAGAGCCGGATGGCCAGCGAGAAGGGCCGCACCACGAAGGTCGACACCAGCTCGATGGGGGTCACGATCAGGTACAGGGCCACGGGCACGCCGGGGGGAAACAGCGAGTTCTTGAGATAGCCGCCAAGGCCCTGAGCCTTGATGCCCACGAAGTTGTAGATAACCCACACGACCAGCGCCAGGGTGATCGGGATGGCCATGCGGCTGTTGGCCGGGAACTGGATACCCGGGATGACCTCGAAGATGTTCGAGAAGAGGATGAAGAAGAACATCGAGGTTAGGAAGGGCATGAACTTCTTGCCCTCCTCGCCAATGGTCTCCATGACCACCGACTCCTCGATGAAGGTCACTCCCGACTCGGCGACGTGCTGTACGCCGGCCGGCACCAGCGAGCCGGTCTTGCGGCCGGCCAACAGGAAGATGGCCGCGGTGATCACCACGGCAGCCAGGTAGATCAGGACCGTCTTGTTGATGGCGTAGGCCGTCCCGCTGAACAGCATGTCGGGCCACTCGAAGAGGTGGCTGACCGGCGGGAAGTCGAGTGCGAGCACGTTCACGTGGAGCGCTTCTCCTGTGGGGATCTACTTGGTGGGCTTCAAGCCGGGAGCGGCGAGCGTCATGGCGATGTGCCGGGACTCCCAGGCCAGGAGGCCGAGATGGGTGACGAGCAGAGTGATGGCGAAGGGCACGGTGGCCAGCAGCCCGACGGCCTTGACGACCAGCACGACCGCGGTCATCAGGGCGAGGCGGACGACGTAGCCACCGAGGACGGCGCCGTACAGGGCATTGATGGAGATCTGGGCGGCCCGGGTGATGATCGCTGCACCCAGCCGGAAGTTCACGGCCACCAGCACGAGGGCCAGTGCCGACGAGAGCAGGCCGTCGAGGCCCCAACCCAGCACGCCGACCAGCAGGAAGACGGGGGCGACGAGGACGGCACGGCGCGCCAGGTGGCGGGCGATGTCCGACTCGGGGGCAACGGGCTCGATGGTCACCGAATCACTCACCGTGGTACGCCCTCGGCCCGCCATGCAGCACGGCGCTCGACTAGGGCCCGGTCCAAACTCTCGCCGTAGGAGCGGGCAAGACGCCATGAGGCGTAGGCCAGCGTGATCACGGAGAAGGCGACGGTAAAGACCGGGAAGAGGCCGAGTCGGCCGTCGACTAGCCAGCCAAGGAACCCGAAAATTCCCGGCGTGACGACCAGCTCGAAGGCGGCAGCGAAGGCGTCACCGAAGCCCTGCTTCATCTCACGCGTCTCAGCCTCAGCCATCGGGGAAGTCCTCCGGCGGTGAGCGCCAACGGGCCCACGGTCGTCGTACGAAAACGCCCGTCGGCAACGACCGTCGAACGCGCTTGTGAATCTAATCACCAAGTCCTCCGGCAGCAACCTCTGAATCAGTCACATTCGTCGACCCGTTGCCTGGTGCCGACCGCAAGCGGGGATGCAGCACGGTGAAAAGGAGCAGTCCGAGGGCGGCGATCCCGGCGGGCACAATGGCGTCGCCGTCCCCCGAGTAGGTAGGCCAGAGGACGAAGCCGGACAGTAGCGCCGTCCAACCCCAGAGGATGAGGACGGCCCGCCGATGGCCGTGCCCAAGGCGTAACAGACGGTGGTGGAGGTGGTCCTTGTCGGCCGACGTGACCTTCCGGCCCGGGGTGGCAGCCCGACGGACTATCGCGAAGGCCATGTCGAAGAGGGGCACGCCCAGGATCAACACCGGGATGAAGGCCGGGGCGAAGAAGAAGAAGGACTGGCCGCTGTAGGCCGCCTCGGTCCGGCCACCCACCGAGACAGTGGAGGCGGCCAGGAGTAGACCCAAGAGAAGAGAACCTCCGTCACCCATGAAGATCCGCGCCGGGTGCACGTTGTGGGGCAAGAACCCCACGCAGATACCGACCACGATGATGGCCAACAGTGACCCCGGATTTCCAGCGAACAGGAGGCCCTCGTCACCTAAACGAAGGGCGTAAAGGAAGAAGGTGGCTGCCGCGATGGCCACGATGCCGGCCGCCAAGCCATCCAGTCCGTCGACCAGATTCAGAGCGTTCGCCAGCAGGAACACCCACAGCACGGTCAGCAGCGCTGAGAGATCGGGCGACAGAAGCACAACGTCCATGAACGGGATGCGCAGCACGACAAGGGACACGCCGGTCAGCGACAACACGCTGCCGGCCAGAACCATCCCCGCCACCTTGGCCGGAGCCGAGACTGGTCTGACGTCGTCGAGGACCCCTACGGCGCAGATGGCCACGGCAGCCAATACCACGCCCAGCATCTCTGACGGAGCGGCGAAGACCTCGGAGAAGTCACCAATGATCCAAGCGGTCAGCACCCCGGCTAGCAGACCCAGGAGCATGGCCGTCCCCCCAATTGAAGGGGTGGGAGCCGTGTGGACGTTGCGCTCATCGGGGGCGACCAGCAGGCCCGAAGCTACTGCGAACCGTCGGACAAGGGGCGTGGCCAACGCGGTGACTGCGGCGGCCACCGCTCCGACGGCCAGATGGGCCAGCACTCCGGGCATCATCAATCGACTCCGACGCCCGACCCGGAGGCGGCTTCGGTCAGCCTCCGTAGACCGGGAAGCGGGCGCAGAGTGCGTTGACGTCGGCCCTCACGGCGGTGATGACCTCGTTGTCGTCGCGACCCCGTAAGGCGCGCGCCATGAGGTCGGCGATCTCGACCATCTCCTCCTCGGCCATGCCCTGAGTGGTAGTCGACGGGGTGCCGATCCGCACGCCGCTGGTCACGAACGGCGACCGGGGATCGTCGGGAACGGTGTTCTTGTTGAGCGTGATGCCGGCCCGGTCCAAGGTGGTCTGGGCCACAGCGCCCGTGACGTCGGCGTCGAACGTCCGCAGGTCGACGACCATGAGGTGGGTGTCGGTACCTCCGGTGACCAGGCGAAACCCATGACCCACCAGAGCACCGGCCAGCGCCGAGGCGTTGGCCACGATCTGGCGGGCATAGTCGGCGAAGGAGGGGTCGGCCGCCTCGCGGAAGGCCACAGCCTTGGCGGCTATGTGGTGCTCTAGCGGGCCACCCTGTGAACCAGGGAATACGGCCTTGTCGATTGCCGCGGCATGCTCCTCGCGGCTCAGGATGCACCCGCCGCGCGGGCCGCGCAGGGTCTTGTGGGTAGTGAAGGTGACGATGTCGCAATACGGCACTGGGTTGGGATGCACGCCACCGGCGATCAGCCCGGCGATGTGGGCGGCGTCGAACATGAGCAGGGCCCCAACCTCGTCGGCGATCTCTCGCAGCGGTGCCGGCTCGATGACGCGCGGGTAGGCCGTGGCCCCGGCCACGATCAGTTTGGGTCGGGCCTCCCTGGCCTGGTCCCGGAGCTCATCCATGTCGATGCGCTCGTCGCTGCCGGTCAGACCGTATGACACGAAGTTGTACAGCTTGCCGCTGGCGTTGACTGGTGAGCCATGGGTGAGGTGCCCGCCGTGGTCGAGACTCAGGCCCAGAACAGTGTCTCCAGGTTGGAGCAAGGCCTGGTACACGGACATGTTGGCGTTAGCCCCCGAGTGGGGCTGAACGTTGGCGTGGTCGGCCCCGAACAGGGCCTTGACCCGCTCGCGAGCTAGGTCCTCCACCTCGTCAACGTGAACGTTTCCGCCGTAGTACCGCTTGCCGGGGTAGCCCTCGGCGTACTTGTTGGTCAGCACTGAGCCGCTGGCCTCCAGTACAGCCGGCGAAGCAAAGTTCTCGGAGGCGATCAGCTGCAGGGTCGTGTTCTGACGTTCGAGCTCGAGGGCGACGTAACTGAAGAGCTCGTCGTCTCGGGAGGAGGGCCAAGGCATGGGGACCACCTGATGGTCGGGAGCGGAGGTCGTTCTCTGGTCGGATCTGGTGGGCAGCATCGTCGTTGACCTCTTAGGCCAACGATCTGGGCTACCGCGTCGGGAGGCTACAGGGCGAGACGACGGGCCGTCACCGGGTGGGTCACCCACTGACCAAGACGTTGGCCAGCCCGTCCACTGCGGGGTCGGGTGGGGCCCCGGAACGGCGGACCACGACCAGGCGGCGGACCCCGATGGGGCGACGGCGCACCCTGGCCAGGGGCTCGGGACCTGCCTCAGCTTGGGCTTCGGGCAGGACGGACCAGCCCATGCCAAGGCGGACCATCTCGCGTAAGACGTCGGGCTGGTTGGACTCCGCGACGACCTCGAAGGGGGCACCAAGGACGGTGAGGCCTGCGGCGATCACACCCCGGGTGTGGGAGCCGGTGGGATAGGTCACCCACGGCCCCCATTCCTCGGGAGGTCCGCCCGCTGCGCCGTCCGGTGCGTAGGCGTGAAGGGGCTCCTCCAGGCAGAGGACGGTGTCGATCCCCTCGATGAGATCGGACGGCTCCACACAGACCACCAGGTCCAGGTCGCCGACCCGCAGGGCGTCGAGGAGGGATCCGGAGGGGGCCACGGTGAGGCGCAAGTCCAAGTCGGGATGGGCCCGCCGGTGGGAGCGCACCGTCTCGGCCCGATGGTGGACGGCCACAGCGTCGATAGTTCCGAGACGGACGGTACCCGCCGCCCCGGTCCGACGGGCCTCAGCCCACCGGGCTAAGTCCCGAGTCTCGGCCACCACCCTCCGGGCGTGGGCCAGGACCTCGGCGGCTTGGGGTCGTAGCCGGGTCAGGCGGCCGTGGCGCTCAAATAGCGGAACACCAACCCGTCGCTCTAGCTCGGCCAGGCCCTGGGTGAGCGCCGAGGCGGTAACCCCCATCTGGGCGGCCGCGGCGGCCCGGGTGGGTGCTGCAGCGACGGCCACCATGTACTCCAGCTGCTGAACGGTCAGGTTGGGGAGCGTCGGCGTATCGGCCATGGAATAGGAACCTCCGGTCCGCGAGGCTTCGCTGACCCTGTTCAATAATTTAGTTTCTCTGAATCTTACTCATCTTTGTTTCTGATCTGCTTATCCTGTGGGCCATGAACACCCCCCTCGACATCGCTCCCGCCACTGGACGCCTCGGAGTCCTCACCCCCGGAATGGGCGCCGTGGCCTCCACCTTCATCGCCGGGGTGATCGCTGCCCGCAACGGCCTTACCGCCCCTATCGGCTCGGTCAGCCAGATGGCCCATATCCGCCTCGGTAACCGCGACGAGGACCGCAACCCGCTCATACGAGAGTTCGTTCCCCTAGCCGACCTGGATGACCTGGTCTTCGGCGGCTGGGACCCGATCTCGGCCAACGTGCTGGAAGCAGCTCGCACCTGTGGGGTACTGGAAGAAAAGGACCTCGCTCCGGTGTCGGCCGAGTTGGAGGGCGTCGTCGCCATGGACGCCGTCTTCGACCAACGCTGGGTCAAGAAGCTAAAGGGATCCCGGGTCAAGTCCGAGGTCGCCAAGTGGGACCAAGCCCAGGCCCTCATCGCTGACATTGAGCGGTTCCGCACCGAGAACGAGTGTGACCGCCTGGTCATGGTTTGGTGCGGCTCGACCGAGGCCTACCAGGAATCCAGCGCCGTCCACGAAACCGTCGAGGCGTTCGAGGCGGGCCTACGTGCCGACGACGAAAACATCTCACCTAGCCAGATCTACGTTTACGCCGCCCTGATGAGCGACGTTCCGTTCGCCAACGGCGCTCCGAACCTGAGCGTGGACCTACCGTGCATGATCGAGTTGGCCGCCCGCCATGGGGTACCCATCGCAGGCAAGGACTTCAAGACGGGCCAGACCCTCATGAAGACCCTTCTGGCTCCCGGCTTCAAGGCCCGGATGCTCGGTCTACGCGGCTGGTACTCCACCAACATCCTGGGCAATCGGGACGGCGAGGTCCTGGACGATCCGGAGAACTTCAAGACCAAGGAGGTCTCGAAGTTGGGTGTGCTGGATGCCATCCTCCAGCCCGACTCCTACCCGGACCTCTACGGCAACATCGACCACGTCGTCCGCATCAACTACTACCCACCCCGCGGCGACAACAAGGAGGGGTGGGACAACATCGACATCTTCGGATGGATGGGCTACCCGATGCAGATCAAGGTGGACTTCCTTTGCCGTGACTCGATTCTGGCCGCACCGATCGTCCTGGATCTGGCGCTCTTCTTGGACCTGGCCCATCGGGCCGGCCAGTCGGGCGTGCAGGAGTGGCTTTCCTTCTACCTGAAGGCCCCACAAGCGGCCACCGAGGCCGGGCCCGAACACGACCTGTTCATCCAGCAGACCAAGCTCAAGAACACCCTCCGGGAGTGGATGGGCGAGGAGCCCGTCACCCACTCCGAGGCCGGCTGACCGACTCCCACCCGCTGGCTCCAGCAGGGACGGGCTCCGGACAGCACCACGTCGGCATCGGTAGGCGTGGCCGTCCCCACGACACGAAGGCTAGATCCGGCTCTGACGATCCGCCCAGTACTCGTCCTTGAGAAGCCGCTTGTACAACTTGCCGGTGGGGTGGCGGGGCAGCTCATCTCGGAAATCGACCGTACGGGGACACTTCACGTCAGCGAGTCGGGCGCGGCAAAAGGCAATCAGCTCGGCTGCCAGATCCGGGCCAGCGGAATCTGGGGCGACTGGCTGGACCACCGCCTTGACCTCCTCGCCGAAGTCGTCGTTCGGAACGCCGATCACGGCCACGTCGAACACCGCCGGGTGCATGGTTAGGACGTTCTCGGCCTCCTGCGGGTAGATGTTCACCCCACCGGAGATGATCATGTAGGCCTTGCGGTCGGTCAGGTAGAGGTAACCGTCCTCGTCGAGGCGGCCCACGTCGCCCAGGGTGCTGGTGTTGGCGTCCAGTTTCGCCCCGGCGGTCTTCTCCGGGTCGTTGTGGT
>JAZADL010000063.1:0-2546 GCA_036123635.1 Actinomycetota bacterium | reverse complement strand
TCACTGGTGACGAGGCGGTCCGTATCGCCCGGGCACAGATTGACTTCGAGCCCGAGCATTTCAACGCCGAACTGGGTCGGCAGGGGTACCCACCGAAGCCCGTGTGGGCGGTCACGTTCTGGATCGTGGCTAAAGATGGCGAGGGCGGGTTCGAGCGTCGGACGGCGGTGGAGGTCCATGCCGACACCGGCGAGGTCTTAAAGATCCACAGCGACCCCTGATCCCGCCATTTTGGGGCCAGTGATTACCGGAGTGTTCCGGGGGCCGTTTTTCAATCTGATCCAATGGGACCATGGCTGGAAATAAGAGTTTCCTGTGGGGAGAAGGTTTTTTCACCGGGGGTGTTTGCTGCTGTTACTGTGACGAGCGCCATAACGGCGATACGAATTTCGGCGGATGTCCAGGTTGGCATCCAAGTCATTTGTTTGCCGCGTTTTCAACAATCAATGGGGGGAGACACCACCATGTCCATGCCCGTAACGAGTCCCGGTGAGGGGGTGTTGGCACGATGATGGGCGATGACCTTTTCATTGAGAATTATTACTTCGTCACCGTGGTCTTCATGTGGTTCCTCCATGTGGGCTTCATGTGTTACGAAGCCGGAGTCAGCCGACGTAAGAACGTCATGTCGACGGCGATCAAGAACATAATGACCATCGCGGTCGTCACGCCGGCGTTCTACTACGCCGGTTGGTGGGCCTACTGGTGCATGCCAGGGGGGTTCATCCCGAATGTCGGCGATGCTCTCCACGGCGGAGAGTGCACGCTGGCCAACCCATGGGGCGAGTTCATGGGTCCGAACATCGGCGACCATGTCTTGGCTGTCTTCTGGGCGGCATTCCTGCTGTTCTCGTGGACTACCGGATCGATCATGTCGGGTGCCACCATTGAGCGCATCCGTGTATCGGCGTATCTGGTGCTCACCGTGTTTCTCGGTGCGTTCGTCTGGATCCTTGGTGCCGCCTGGGGTTGGAGCTGGCACGGTTGGTTGGTAATCCACTTCGGTTACCACGACTTTGCCGCCTCGGGTGTGGTGCACGGAATCGCCGGGCTCTTCGCTCTTGGGGTGTTGTTCAACCTCGGACCACGGATTGGCGCCTTCGATGACAATGGAGGGGCGCGGGCCTTCAAGCCCCACAACCTCCACATGACCCTCATGGGCCTCATGATCATCTTCACGGCGTTCTACGCGTTCTACGCAGCGTGTCTGGCAGTGCTGCCGGGTGAAGCCCCGGGTTGGAACACCATCTATTACACCCCGACCACGTTGGGTGCCATCACGTTCACGATCACCGTCGCCTTCGCTGGTGGCTTCATGAGCGGATACATCTGCTCGAAGGGTGATCCGTTCTGGACCCTTTCAGGAGGTCTCGCCGGTGTGATCGCCGTGTCGTCCGGTGCGGACGTCTACGCGCCGTCGCTGACCTACCTGCTGGCCATGCTGGGCGCGGCATTTGCCGTGTGGATCGGCACCTGGCAGCAGGAGAAGATGCGGGTCGATGACGCCGTCGGGGCGGTCGCCGTCCACGGCTGGACCGGTTTCCTGGGTGTTCTGCTCATGGGCATCTTTGCCAGCGGCTACCCCGCCGCCTCCGGCGCCGGAAACCAGGTCGATGTCACCATCCTCGGCCAGCTGGTCGGCATCGCCGCCCTTCTGCCCTTGGCCTTCCTCTCCGGTTACATCATCTCGTGGTTGCTCAAGCAGGGGAACCTGCTCCGCGTACCACCTGAGGTCGAGCTCGAAGGTCTCGACGTCGCCGAGTTCGGTGGCGATTTCTACCCGGACTTCGGCGCTAGCGACGAGGTCATTGTGGAAGCCGATGGCAGCGAAGTATCGGCAGGACCGGTGCTCGCCCAAGCGGCCAATCAACTCATCCGCGGTTGATCGATGCTTGAACTCATTGGGGCCATCGCACTGATGTACGCCGTCGTCTTGGCGGCGGGCATCTGGGCGACCCGTAAGTCGAAGGCCCTACGTGAGTTGGCAGAGAACGACATCGAAAATTCAATTTGAGAAGGAGTGTGAACCTATATGGACACCTTTCCCTACGCCGATTGGGCTGAGGCACTCGAAGCGAATGGTGCGATCTATACCTGGGCCGACAACGAGAGCGCGATCTTCGTGCTCACGGCCCTGGGGATTGCAGCGTTCGTGCTGAGCCTCGTCCACATCATGAGGAGTGAGGATCGGAACCTCAACCACGCGGCCGCTCGTTTGGCCGCCAAGAATGCACCGAGTGCACCGAGTGCACCGAGTGCACCGATGGGAGGTGAGTGAGATGGCCGGTAAGCAGGTCGAGTTTCCTGAGAACCACACGCATAAGAAGAGTTATGAGCGTGGGATGCTGCTCTTGTCCCTTGCGTGCATCGTGTTTGTCATCATCGCCGTGAACGTCGTCAGTGGCCCCACGTGCGATCCCGACGTGACCTGGGCGATGTCCTGCTAACTCCAGGCGAACAGTAGAAGAAGTAGAAGAAGCAGTTAGATGCCGGCGGCGGTGCGCCTCCGAGTTGCGGAGGTCGCCGCCGCCGTCATCGTCATCTCG
>JAZADL010000062.1:0-31410 GCA_036123635.1 Actinomycetota bacterium | reverse complement strand
TCCTGGTCCGTTCCGAGTTCTTCTACGCCGAGGACTACCACCAGCAGTACCTAGCCAAAAACCCTTCGGGATACTGTGGCATGGGGGGGACCGGCGTGTCCTGTCCGGTTGGCGTCCCCAACTGAGCCGCTCTGGTTACCGGTCCCAGTACCTCGGGATCCGACCTCTCAGTGTTCCAGGACGGTGACCGTTCCGGCCGTTCCGTCAACCTCGACTAGGGCACCGTCGGGAATGCGTTCCGTGGCATTTTCCACGGAGACCACGCACGGGATACCGAGTTCGCGCGACACGATGACCGCGTGGCTCATCAGCGCCCCCACTTGGACTATCACGGCGGCCGAGGGCAAGAACAGCGGCGTCCACGCTGGATCGGTGATGGGGGCCACGAGCACTTCACCGGGCTCCAGATCGACAGCGTCGGCTGGGTCCATCACCACCCGGGCTCGTCCCCGGGCCACGCCCTGACATCCTGACGCTCCGGTCAGTACATCTCCTGGCCGTGCCGGCTCGCTCCGGGCCCGCGATGCATGGTCTGACTCCAACTCCTCGATGGTCGGGACCTCGTGTTGCCCGGTGATGAAGAAACGGGGTTCCACTGCCGTGTAGCGGTCATACAGAGCCCCGCGTTCAGCGAGTGTCCCGGCAAAGGAGGCTGGATCGACAAGGTAGGAGGGCAGCTCATCGATCGGATCCAGTAGGGCGACCCGGGTGGGGTCAGGATCTCCACCCCGCTCGGCGGCCCGCCGCACCAACTCCCGGTACACGCGCTTAGTGGGTGCCCCGAGGTGGATGGCCCGGTCGCGTGTGGCTTCGCGGGCCTGGGCCCACCAGGGGGCGGCGAGTAGCGCCTTGTCAAAGTTCCGTCGATCGAGTCCCTTGACGTGGGGGCGTACCACGTCGACTGCTGCGGCCCGCCGGGCGTCGTCACCGGCCAAACGGGTCGCCGGGTCAAGGTCGTGGTCGGCTAGGCGCATCCGGTCGATGGCCACTAGGGCCAATTCGGGTGTGTTCTCCCAGTTCCGCGACGAGAGTTCCCAGTCGTTGGGTCCGCGGTGACCGTGGGCGGCCGTGAAGGCAGCGAATTGTTCCCGGAAGTCGGCTGCTGCCTGGTCGCCGGTAATCCTGTCCAATAGGCCGTCCACACCGATGTCGAACGCGGCACCCAAGGCCGGCTGACTGCGTACCGTCCGGGCGATGGCGTAGAGGTCCCGGGAGTACTCGGCTGACTTCACGTCTCCAGCCGACCCGACCAGGTGGGTAACGAGCCCAGGCTCGCCAGCCGCCACGCAGGCGTCAGCCAGCATTCCGGTCACGATCGAAGCCAGTCCCGACGAGAGCATGTGGTTGTGGAAGGCCGGTCCGAAGGCCTTAGGGAAGGCATGGAGGTGGGCCATCAACTCCGCATCCGGAGCGTCCAGAGACGGGCAGCAGGCACGATGGGCCTCAGCCTTGGCAAAGCTGTCGGACACCATGGGCGGCATAGATCGGGTACCCAGGGCGCCGAGGACCGAACGCAGGATTCGCAGTGACGACAGCAGGCTGCGGTCACCCTTACGGGGTTCATATGGCGGAGGGTCGCCCTCACCGAAAAACGCGATGTCGATCGCCTCAGCCGAGGAGCCGGGAGCCCGCACGCCCAGGATCCTGAGGTAGGAGAGGTTGAGGTAGGCGTAGCCGCCATACAACCCGATGATCACCGGGTCATCACCCGAGAAGTCGTTTGCCTGGGTCACGCCAAGTTCGGCGTAGGCGTCGCGCCATGCCTTCTCGGCGGCGATGACACCCAGCCGGTAGGACAGTGGGGTGAGTACCTCGGGGAAGACCTCCCCCACATTGCCCCGGGTGTTGATCGGCCAGCGCGGGTCGACTGTCCCTTCGATAATCCACGACGTGCCCATGGTCCCCCCGATTATGGGCCCACCAGAGGCCCGCTCGGCGAGGCTAGGCGTGCCGGTCGAGTAGGTGTGAGCCGGGGATCAGTCCAGGATTCCGGCGGCGATCAGCTCCTCGAGCCGTTCGGGTTCGACCCAGTTGAGTTGCCACGACTTGGCCCGTCGGAAATAGAGCTGGGCGTCGCACTCCACGGTGAAGCCCATCCCGCCGTGGACCTGGATGGCCACGCTGGTCACGTCGCGACAGGTCTGGGTGGCGAACAGCTTGGCCATGGGGGCCAGTGTGGTGACATCCCGTCCCTGGTCCCGGGCCCACGCGGCCTGGTGCACCAGTATCCGACCTCCATCGATGGCTGTAATCCCGTCGGACAGGTAGTGGCTGATCGACTGGAAGGAGCCGATCGGCTTGTCGAACTGGTGTCTTTCACGGGCGTAGTCGGTGGTCAGGGCGTGGGTGGCCTGGGCGGCCCCGATGGCCTGGGCGGCCACCAGGACCATGGCGTCGAGCATCACGGCGTGCCAGGTGTCCCAGCCGGTCCCGGAGTCGCCGATCCGGTCGGTGGTCGGGATACGCACGCCGTCCAAGTCGACCCGGTATTGGGTGTCGCCGGCCACCGTCCTCTGAAGGGTCAGCGTCACCCCGTCGGCGGCCGGATCCATCAGGTAGAGGTCGACGTTGTCGCCGGTACGGGCCACGACAACCAGACGGTCGGCAGACGAGGCGAAGGGCACGTGGCGCTTAGTGCCGGTCAGGACCGTCGTGTCACCGTCAGGACGAGCTTCCATCTGGACCCCGGTTGGTCCGGACCCGTTATCGGGCTCCAGCCACGCCGGAACAAGAATGGCGCCGCCGGCGGCCAGGAGGGGTAGCCATTCGGCCTGCTGCTCGGGCGAACCGGCTCCGGCCAGAATGCCAGCCGCCACCACTGAGGACGCCAAGTGGGGCGATGGCACCAGACTTCGTCCGAATTCCTCATAGACAACAACGGCGTCTAGGAGGCTCATGGCCGAACCCCCATGTTCCTCGGTGAGCATCAGGCCGGTCAGGCCCATGGCGGCCAGCTGGTTCCAGAATTCGTCGTCGTAGCCCTTTGGATCATCTTCTAGGGACCGCACGGTGTCGGCGGCGTCGGCGCAGAGGCCGCGGACAGCGTCGCGCAGCATGTCCTGTTCGTCGGTGAAGGCCAGATCCATCGGACTCCTAGGGGCACCAGTTGTCGCCGCGGCGCGACCATGGGTTGTCATCGGCGTCCCGGGGGAGGGACACCCGGGCAGCGCAAGTGGTGGCCACCACCACACCTACCCGCAGGGACACGTCCAGGTCGACCCATCCGCAGCCGGAGTCGTCAATTGCCGTCCCGCTGACGGTGGCCGAGAAGGCCATGTGGTCTCCGGGGAATACCGGGGTGTTCATACGGAAGGTCATGCGACCTAGCCGGCCGGTGGGCCCCGTCCAGTCGGTGACGTAGCGCTCGAACCACGCCGCCTGGTTCGGGGTGTTGAGGAAGATGTCCCGGGTACCGTTCCGGTGGACGGCGAAGTCGCGGTCGTGGTGCATGGGGCGCCAGTCCCTCGATGCCAGGGCACCGAGCACCACCGCGGTGGTCGTGACGTCATAGCCCAGGCCGGGGAGCCGATCGCCGACCGTCACGTCACCATGGAGAAGCCGGGTGGCCATCAGTCGTCCTCCTCCGGATCGGCGGGTTCCGCCTCCTCGGGCCGTCGGTAGCCGAAGGCCGTGTAGGACTCCACGCCCAGAAGGGCGTCGTCCTGGTTGAGGTACTCGACGTCGATGGTCCAGAACCGGCCGTGTCCCAGCCGGGTGGTTTTAGGCTCGCTGACCGACCGAAGAACTTGCCGGGACCGCACTCGGTCGCCGACGCGGACCGGTTCGTGGAAGATGTTGGTATTCGAGGAGATGATGGCCTCGGGGAGGTCCAGGTTCTCCTTGAGGTCGAAGTGGGCCTGGAGCGGCACAGCGGGCTCGGATCGCCCCGGGGACCAGTGGTGGGGGCGGAACCAAACCGAGAGCATGGTCGGCGGGGCGACAGGCCCGCCGGTGAGTTCGGCAGCCACGTCCTCGTCCCAGAACAGCGGGTTTCCGTTCTGGACCGAAGCACATGTGGTCCAGATGTAGCCGTGTTCGACGGGAAAGCCACCCTCCTCCTCGTACTGCACGACGCCGATTCGGGCCGTCACCTCTTCAGGGACTGGGGTCAGGGCATCGGGGGTTGGGGCGGTCACGCGATCACCCCCTCGGCCCGCAGGACCGACAGCTCATCATCGGTGAAGCCGACGGCACCCAGAACCTCATCGGTGCACGGGACCGCCTGGTCGTGGACGGCCAGAGTGGTGGCATCGACCTGACCGGCTAGGGGGGCAGCCACCTGGCCGATTGGACCAGCCGTCGGGTGGACGACCTCGGTGAACAGCCCTCGGGCCCGGAACTGCTCGTCGTCGACCACCTCGGTGATGTCGTGGACAGCCGACACGCAAGTGTCAGCTGGTCCCAGGTCGGCCACCCACTCGTCTCGGCTACGTCGGGCGAAGGCGGCGGCAAAGTCGGACCTCATGGCGTCGACGGCGTCATCGTCGTGCTGGTGGTCAATCCACCGGTCGCACTCCAGGGCCCGGCAGAGGTTGGCGAAGAAGTGGGGCTCGATGGCGCCCACTGCCAACCATCCGTCGTCGGCTGCCCGGTAGACGTCGTACCAGGCGTACCGCCCAGTCAGCAGGCCATGGCGGGGGCCGGGTCGAGTTCCCTCGGCCAGGTACTCGTCGACGGCCAGAGACATGAGCGACAGGACGCCGTCGGCGATCGAGACGTCCAGGCGAGTGCCCTCCCCGGTCACGGCCCGGGCGGCCAGGGCAGCGCAGATGGCGGCCACCGCCTGGAGGCCGCCCCCGGCGCTGTCGGCCACCGTAGCTCCGGGCAGGGCCGGCCCGCCGTTGCAGTCGCGTCCCGAGCAGTGGAGGTAGCCGCCGACGGCCAGGTAGTTCAGGTCGTGGCCGGCCCAGCCAGCACGGGGGCCGCTCTGGCCGTAGCCGGTGGTGGAGCAGTAGATGATCCCCGGATTCCGGTCCCGGACGGCCTCATGGCCGACGCCCAGCCGGTCCACCACCCCAGGCCGGAAACTCTCGATGACCACGTCGGCCACGGTGGCGAGACGGAGGAAGGCCTCCCGGCCGCCGTCCGACTTGAGGTCGAGCAGCACCCGGCGCATGCCTCGATGGGCGCTGTAGGCGTAGGGGGGCGGCACGATCTGCACCCCGGCGTCCCGGGGGACGGGCCCAACCTTGACCACGTCGGCTCCCCAGTCGGCCAGCCACCTCGAGGCTCGCACGGCGGGCCCTACCGAGGCGAGGTCTAGGACGGTCACGCCGTCGAGGAGGGGGCGGTCGTCCACGGTTCAGCCTAGAAATTCTTGGGGAGGCCAAGGCCCCGCCGGGAGATGATGTTCTTCTGGACCTCCGACGTGCCCCCTCCGATGGTGTCCAGCACGGTGTAGCGGTAGGTGGACTCGGCCCGCCCGACCATGGGGGCCTCGGCGGTACCGACTCGTAGTTGGGTTCCGGGTCCTCCCAAGTCCATGGAGGCGTCGGCCAGCACCTTGGAGAACTCAGTGGTGAACAACTTGTACTCCGAGGCCTCAATGGTGGGTGGGGCCCCACCGCCGGCTTCGGCCTTCATGGAGGCGTCGACCACCCGGAGGCCCATGCCATGGGCGACAGCTGCCGTGGTGGCCAGGCGGGCGATCCGGGACCGCACCCTTGGGTCCTCCCTGAGCGGTCGGCCGTCACGGGTGGTCGTGCGCACGTGGTCGAGCAGCAGGTCCAGGCGCTGCTTCACCGGGGAGAAGGTGAACATGGTGAAGCGCTCCAGGTCGAGGGCCTGGGAGATGTATTGGAAGCCGTGGTTGAGCTGGCCGACTACGTACTCCTCGGGAACGAACACGTCGTCGAAGAACACGTCGTTTGTCCGCTCGTCTCCCATGGTCCAGATGCCCTGCACGGTGATCCCGGGGTGATCCATGGGGACCAAGAAGAGAGTGATGCCAAAATGCTTGGGGGCGTCCGGGTCGGTGCGGGCGCCCACCCAGTACCACTCGGCGAAGTGGGCCGAGGTGGTCCAGGTCTTTTGGCCGTTCAGGATCCAACCACCCTCGGTCTCAGTGGCTTTGAGCTTCATGGCCGCGGCATCCGAGCCGGCTTCCGGCTCGCTGTAGCCGACGGCGAACTCCACCTCGTTAGCCAGGATCTTTGGGAGGAACTCCTCCTTGAGAAACTCCGAGCCGTGGGCGATGAGGGTCTTGCCGATGATGCCGACGCCCTTGCCGATCTGGGGGCCGCCGCGGGCGGCCAGGGCCTCGTTGAGGATGTACTCGTAGATACCCTCGCCCTCCTGGCCGCCGTACTCTCGGGGCCAGGTGATACCCAGCCAGCCCTGTTCGCCCAACTTCTTCATAAGAGCCCGACGCTTGGGGGTGTCGACGATTTGGGCCATGTTCTCCCGGGTTGGGTCGAATACCTCGGGGTCGTCGTTGGCGTCTAGAAACGCCTCGACCTCGGCTCGGAAGGCCTCCTGTTCGGGAGAGAAGTCGAAGTTCATGGGTCGCTGTACGGTAGATGATGGGATCTGACGGTGTGTCAGATCCCTACCGTACCGGAACTCAGGAGGTGCACCCCATCTGAGCGGTCCTCCCTGAAATGACGGGCTTCTGGCCTGGAACTCGCGCTTCCACCATCAACTCCTCTAGAATCTGACGGTTCGTCAGATTTGTGCGGGCCGGTGACGACACCGCCCGTGGGGAAGCCACCGGACGGGAGGAGAGCATGAACGGCACACGGGGGATCCTCGCCTATGGCGCCCACGTTCCCTACCGGCGTCTCGCCCGCTCGGCCATCGCCGAGGTGATGGGTGCCGGAGGCGGGGGCGGGTACCGCTCCGTCGCCTCGTTCGACGAGGACACAACGACCATGGGCGTGGAGGCGGCTCGCCAGGCTCTGGCCGGCGGTGCCCCCGCCCCCCGGGCCCTCTGGTTCTCGACGGTCGCCCCCGCCTATCTGGACAAGACCAACGCCACGGTCGTCCACGCCGCCCTCCGCCTGGACGCCTCGGTCCCGGCCCTGGACTTCGGCGGGGCACCCCGGTCGGCAATCGGTGCTCTTCGCACGGCCCTGGCCTCTGGCGACCGCACTCTGGTGGTGGCCTCCGACCTCCGAGTCGGTCTGCCTACCGGTCCCGAGGACGGCGGCGGCGGCGACGCCGCGACAGCCGTGCTGGTCGGGTCCGACGAGGACGGCCCACTGGTGGCCGAGTACCTAGGGGGAGCCACGGCCACGGCCGAGTTCACCGACCGGTGGCGGACCCCCGGCGAGGCGCACTCCCGGACCTGGGAGGACCGGTTCGGCGAGCAGGCCTACCTGCCCCTAGTCCGACGAGCCTGGGCTGATGCCCTCGAGTCCATCAGCCTGACGGCCGCCGACGTGGCGATCTCCGCGGTGACCGGCTTGCACGGTCGGGCCACCAAGAAGGCGGCCGTTGACCTAGGTGTGACTATCGCCGAAGATCGGACCGACACAGTCGGGAACGCCGGTGCCGCTCACCCGACACTCCTACTGGCCGATGTCCTGGACGGTGCGACGCCGGGCGACGTGGTGGCCCTTGTCGTGCTGGCCGACGGATGCGAGGTTCTGTTCTTTCGGGCCACTGACGCCCTGACCGCTGGACGGCCGACCCGGTCGGTGACCGACCAGGTTGAGAATCGGGCCGACGTGTCCTACGCCCAGTATCTGGCTTGGCGGGGTCTTTTGGAGGTCCAGCCTCCAAACCGACCGGAGCCCAACCGCCCGTCATCGTCGGCTGCCGCCCGGCGAAGCGACTGGAAGCACGGCTTCGTGGGATCCACCGACCGGTCCACCGGCATCACCCACCTCCCGCCGTCGCGGGTAGGGATCTCCGGCGGCGAGGTCGACAACATGGAGCCCGCGCCCATGGCTGACGCCGTGGGTACCGTGGCCACCTTCACCGTCGACCGCCTGGTCTACTCGCCCAGCCCGCCGGTGGTGTTTGCCGTGGTCGACTTTGACGGAGGCGGGAGGATGCCCGTCGAGCTGACCGACGTGGACCCGTCAGAAGTGGAGATCGGCACCCGAGTGGAGATGACGTTCCGCCGGCTGTTCACGGCCGACGGTCTGCACAACTACTTCTGGAAGGGTCGGCCCCTCCGGGGCTGAGTGGGAGCGACGACATGGCCTCACACGGAATTCGCGATCAGGTGGCAATCGTAGGTATGGGCTGCACACCGTTCCGCGAGCACTGGGACCGCTCCTTAGACGACCTGCTAATCGAGGCCCACGGCCTGGCCCTGGTCTCAGCTGGCATGACCAAGGACGATGTCGACGCCTACTGGTACGGAACTTCGCAGTCCTCGGCGTCGGGCATCTCGCTGGCCACCCCGCTCCGGCTGGACAACCGCCCCGTAACTCGGGTCGAGAACTACTGCGCCACCGGGTCGGAGGCGCTGCGCCAGGCCTGCTACGCCGTGGCCTCCGGGGCTTACGACGTAGCGGTGGCCATCGGTGCTGAGAAGGTCAAAGACGGCGGCTACCAAGGGCTTAACGCCTTCCCGATTCCCACCGATGGGACCAACCGCACGCTCACCGCGGCGGCCATGTTCAGCCTCATCTTGCCCGCCTACGCCAAGCGGTATGGGATCGACGAGGACGATCTACGCCACGTGGTGGCGAGGATCGCCGAGAAGAACCACTACAACGGGGCCCGCAACGAGCTGGCTCAGTTCCGCCGGGAGACTTCGGCCGAGGTCATCTGCGACATGGCCGCCGTGGCCGGCCGCCTCTCGGTCTTCGACTGCGCGGGAGTGGCCGACGGGGCGGCAGCGGCCGTCGTGGTTTCCGCTGAGCGGGCCACCGACTTCTGCGACGACCCGCTATACGTGAAGGCCCTGTCGCTGGTGGCCGGCAACGGTTCCGGTCTGGTCGATCCGTCGTTCGACTTCACCACGCTGCCCGAGTGTGCAGCATCGGCTACCGATGCCTACGCCCAGGCCGGTATTACCGATCCCCGCGCCGAGTTGGCCATGGCCGAGGTACACGACTGTTTCACGCCCACCGAGCTCGTCCTCATGGAAGACCTTGGGTTTTGTGACCGAGGCACCGCATGGCGCGAGGTTCTAGACGGGACGTTTGCCCTGGATGGCGACCTACCAGTGAATCCGGACGGCGGGCTGAAGAGTTTCGGCCACCCGGTGGGAGCCAGCGGCCTGCGTATGCACTACGAAGCGTGGCTGCAACTTCGGGGGCGGGCACCCGAAGAGCGGAGGATCGGCACGCTGGGCGATCGCAGCCGCGCCCTCGTGCACAACCTCGGGGGTTACCCAGGCGAAATGGTGTCCTTCGTGGGCATTGTTGGCACCGATAAGGATTAACGGTTAGGGCGTCAGGGCCAGCCAGGCGTTGAGGACCGCCTCGTCACCGAATACCTCGACGGTCGGTTGGCGGCGTCCCCACACCAGCAGCGCTAGGTCCGATGCGGTACCCCGTGCCGCAGCATCCCCTTTAGCGTGTTCGTTGCCCACGACCAGTTGGTCGTTGAGTGACGAGAGCATCCACTCGCCTTCGCCGTCGGTTTGGTGCAGGTGGAGGGTCGAGGTGGGGTATCCGCTGACCGGGCCCCTCATTCCGTACCGCCAGGCGACGTCAAGGATCTCGTCAACGGCGTCGCGCGCCAGGTTGGCATCGAACGGCGTGGCCTCACCGACGGCGTTCTCCGCGTCCCATCGGTGCATTGAGTTCTCGTGGGCCATGCGCCGCACCATCCACGACACGGTCCGGCCGTCTTCGGGGCACCAGTTCCAGCACGGGGTGTCGGGGTCGGTTTCCGAGAGGAGGGAGACCAGAGTGTCGAGCCGCTCGGCGGCTGTGGACCCGTCGTCGGCATCGGGTCGGCTGGCCTTCTCGGGCTGGGCGGCAGACACCTGGGTGGCCATGAAGGTCCAGACCGTCCGCAGGTGCTCGGCCAGGGCGGCGTTGTCCCAGTCGGGACAGTGCTCGACACGGGCATTCGGGTCCCGCTCCACGGCGGCCAGTAGGGCACGCCCTTCTCGTTTGACGGCGGTGAGTAGCGCTTCGAGGTCCATAGGCGGAGTCTGGCTCGCCGAGCTGGCTCAGTCCTCGTCGGGGTGGCGTTGGTCCTGGTCGCGAAGGAAGGCCTCCAACTCGGCGGCCAGGTCGTCGCCCCGCGGCATCAGGTCCTCGGACCGGTCCACCTGGGACTCCAGCCGTCGGACATGCTCGGTCACCTCTTCATCGCCGGCCACCGCCTGGTCGACCCGCAACTGCCACTCGGCGGCTGGCCCGTCCAGGGCGGCATGGGCCGTGTCCACTCCAGTCACCTGCTCGAATCGTCGCAGGAGCGCTCGGGTGGCCTTCGGGTTGGGAGAGTCCGGCAGGTAGTACGGCACCGAGACCCGGAGGGAGATGGCCGGGACCCCGGCCCGGTCCATGGTGTCGAGCAGCACCCCCACCACGCCGGTTGGGCCCTGGTAGGAGGGGTTGTCCAGGCCGAGGCGCTCGGCTAGGTCCCGGTTGGTGGAGCTACCGGTAACTGCCGGGGGTCGGGAGTGGGGCGACATGCCGCTCATCGACCCGAGGGTTACCACCATCTGGCTCCCTGTTCGGGCGGCTGCCTCCCGCAGGGCCTCGGTGAATGTTCGCCACCGAAGATGGGGCTCCACGCCGGCCACCAGAACCAGGTCACGTTGGCCCTCCGGGGTTCGGACAGCCAGCACCCGGTTGGTGGCCCACCGGACCCGTCGGACTCCGTGGCCATCGAACTCGACGATAGGTCGCTCCTGGGTGAAGTCGAAGAACGTCTCCGGGTCAACCTCACCGATGGTCGAACTGTCCAGGCGCTCGACAAGCCACTCGACTGCCGAAGTGGCCGAGCCGGCGGCGTCGAAGAGGCCGCGGAAGGCCACGACCAGAATGGGTCGGTCCAACCGCGAGGCCAGCAGGTCGTCGGCGGTCCACCGCAGCTCATCCATGGCGACAGGTTCGCAGATGGGGTCCCGAAACCGGGGACCCGGTCGGGCTCCCTCCGACAGACCGTGTGAGTATCCGGCGGTGACACCATCCGAGGACCCCCACCCTCCCTATCGGTGGGTGCTGTTCAGCGGAGTGTGCGGGGTCTATTTCGCCTTCGGGGTGGTGGCCATGTCGGTCCCTCCGCTAGTCGGGGAGGTCCGGGCCGACCTGGGCCTCAGCCGTAGCGCCATGGGCTTGGCTCTCGGGGCGTGGCAACTCGTTTACATCGTGAGCGCTCCAGTAGGTGGACGGCTGCTAGATCGCCTCGGCGTGCGTCAGGGCATCGTGCTGGGATCCCTAGTGGTGGCGGCCAGCGGGTTCCTCCGAGCCTCGGCTGGAGGGCTGGGATCGCTCTGGTTGGCTATTGCCTTGTTCGGCGTGGGAGGCCCCCTTATTTCAGCCGGAGCCCCGAAGGTCGTCGGCCTGTGGTTCGCCGACAAGCGCGAACGCCGTCTAGCCATCGGGGTGTACAGCACCATGCCAGCCATCGGGGGCATGGTCACCCTGGTCCTCTCCAATTCGGTACTCATGCCCCTTACCGGGTCATGGCGTATGACCATCGTGGTGGAGACGAGCTTGATCGTTTTAGCCCTGGGCGTTTGGCTGGTCGTCTCGGGCCGTGGTCCAGAACCCCCGGTCGGCCTCCGGCCGCCGGCCGCCGGCTTCGACGACCGAAGCGCTCTGTTGGCCAGTCCTGAGGTCCGGATCGTCCTCGTGCTGGGACTCGGTGTGTTCTTCATTGGCCACGGGCTAGGGGGGTGGATGCCCGAGGCTCTGCGGGAGCACAGCGGCTTCTCACCCATGGCGGCTGCTAACTGGGTTGCCCTGGGTGGCTTGGCCGGGGTGGTCGCCTCGTTGGTCGTGCCGCAACATACGGACCGCCGGCACCTGCCCTCGGCCATGGTTCTCTTGCTGGCCGTGGTGGCTGTGGGGGTTTTGGCCGTGGTGGCGTTACCCACCGCGTTGGACCCGATCCCGGTGGTTGCCTCCGGAGCGCGGGTCGCCCTGGTGCCCCTCGTCCTGGTGGCCCTCATGGAATCGGAACCCGTGGGGCCGACCAACACCGGGGTGGCCTACGGGCTGTGGTTCGCGGTAGCCGAGGTGGGAGGGGTAACGGGGCCCCTCGTGATGGGCTGGGTGGCCGATACGTCGGCCGGCTTCGGCGGTGCTTTCGTCCTGATGGCCGCAGTGTGTGCAGCCATGGTGTTTCCGGTGTCCCGGCTCCGTCGGCTCACCAGGGAGGGGTAGGTTCGTTTACCACCTGACCGCAGGTCGGGACCGGCCGCGGCTGCACCCAGGAGCACGATGACCACCGACGAAACAGCGGCCGACCCGACAGCCGCCTACGCCGGGTTCTCTGGCGAGATCGGACGGATCATGTCGACCTCAACCCCGGCCTGGCCGCGCCCGCCTACCGCCCCAAGCGGTGCCCCAAACGTACTGGTCGTTCTGGTGGACGACCTTGGCTACAGCGACGTGGGCTGCTACGGCTCCGAGGTGGATACCCCAAACATCGACCGGTTGGCTGCTGATGGCCTGCGCTACACCAACTTCCACGTCAACCCGATGTGCTCACCCACTCGGGCTTCCCTGCTGACCGGCCTGAATCACCACCTGGCCGGGGTGGGCACCGTGTGCCATATGGAGCCTGGCTTCCCCGGCTACGCGGCAACCATCCGAGACGATGCCGTCACCATGGGAGAGGTGCTCCGCGATGCCGGATGGTCCACCCTCATGGTCGGCAAGTGGCATCTGTGCCCGGACTCGGAACTCAGCGAAGCCGGCCCCCGAACCGGGTGGCCGTGCCAGAAGGGCTTCGACCGCTTCTACGGGATCTTGGACGGCTTTACGAACTTCCACCAGCCCCACCGCCTCTACGAGGACAATCGGGCACTAGACGTCGATGACTATCCCGAGGGTTACTACTTCACCGACGACCTGACCGACCGGGCTTTGGGCATGGTGCACGAGTTGCGAGACGGCCACCCCCGGACACCCTGGTTCTTGTACTTCGCCCACGGAGCGGTCCATGCCCCTCTGCAGGCCAAACCGGCCGACATCGAGAAGTACCGGGGCCGGTACGAGGCGGGGTGGGACGAAGTCCGACGACTCCGCTTTGAACGCCAGAAGGAACTGGGGATTATGGCCGACGACGTGGTTCTGCCGCCCCGGAACACCGAGGAGAACTACGCCGTGCGGGCCTGGGACGAGCTCACGGTGACGGAGAAGGAGGTCTTCGCTCGCTACCAAGAGATCTTCGCCGGAATGGTCGACAACGTGGACCAGAATCTGGGACGGCTCCGGACAGGCCTAGAAGAGATGGGAGAGTGGGAGAACACCATCGTGGTGTTCACCTCCGACAACGGGGGAAGTCGTGAGGGCTTGGACAACGGCACCTCGGCCTACTTCCGCACCCTCATCGGCCAGACCCGACCCAACCCCCTGGACTCTGTTGAACTGGACCACTCCCGGATGGATCTGATGGGTGGCCCGCAGACCTTGCCCCATTACCCGTCGGGGTGGGCCATGGTGTCGGGCACCCCATTCCGTCTCTACAAGATCAACACTCACCAAGGTGGACACCAGGTGCCGTTCATCTTGTCAAAGGGATCGGGCCTCCCCGGAGCGGGGGGTATCCGCCGTCAGTATCAACATGTCACCGATCTCCTGCCCACCGTCCTAGAAATGGCGGGCGTCGACCTGCCCACCGAGCGCGGAGGCCGGCCGGTACCGCCTCCCGCCGGGGCCAGTTTCCGGGAATCGCTGAACGATCCAGACGCTGCTAGCACCCACCCCGAGCAGTACTACGAGCAGATGGGCCATCGCGGCATGTACCGAGACGGTTGGTCGGCCGTGGTCTGCCGGAAGCCCCGGACACCATTCAGCGAGGAGGAGTGGGAACTTCACCACCTAGCTGAGGATCCGACAGAGAGCCGGAACCTTGCCGTCGACCACCCCGACCTGCTAGCCGAGCTGATTGAGGCATGGGAGAAGGCCGCATGGGCCAATCAGGTGTTCCCCCTCGACGAGGGCAACAACCTGAAGAACCTACTGCGACCCCCGTGGAGCACCGAGACAGCCACCGAGGCCCATTTCCTGCCCGGCAGTCCAACCACCGAACGGTACCGGTCATTGCAACTCGTCAACTACCGCTCCTTCGAGGTGGAGGTGTCCCTCAAGGTGGCCGCCGATGACCACGGGACGCTGGTGGCCCACGGGGACCAGGGCGGCGGCTACGCCCTCTACGTGGTGGACGGGCGTCTCCTACTGGCCTGGAACGGCTACGGCTCGTTAGTAGAAGTGGACGGTGGCCCGGTGGCCCCGGGGACCACTTCGGTGGTACTGGCTGTGGAGGCGGTTGGAGATCTGGTCGTCCACGCCCAACTTCGGGTAGACGGTGTAGTCACCGGCGGGGCTCAGAATCTTCCGGCTCTGACCGCCATGGCGCCCTTTCAGGGCATCGACGTGGGGATCGACCGGCGGTCCCCGGTGTCGTGGGAGATCCGGGAGCGGTTCGGGACCTTCCGGTGGACGGGGACGCTGTACCGGGTGACCTACCGTCCCGGGGAGTTGGCGCCGGATGCCGGACCCCGATGGTTGGATGTCTTGCGCGAGGCCGGAACGAAATATGAGTAGACGGGAACCCACGATGGACCTAGCCGACCTAGTCGACCCGGCCCACACAGCGTTATGCGTGGTCGAGTGCCAGAACGGGGTGGTCGGCTCGGCATCCAGCGTTCCCGCAGTGGCCGCTGCGGTGGCCGACGCCAACCTCCTGTCCCGTCTCGGAACCCTGGCCGCCGTCGCCCGGTCAGTTGGGGTTCGGGTCGTGCACTGCACCTTCCGGTCCCGGGCTGACCTGTGGGGCGGGAACCGAAACTCTCGCCTGTTCGCAGCCGCCCGGAAGTCCGACGTCCAGCAAGTCGAGGGGACGGCAGCGGTGGAACCGGCAGCCGAGTTGGGCTTCGACGCCAACGTGGACGTGGTGGTGTCCCGGTCCCACGGCCTGTCGGCAGCATCGGGAACCCAACTGATCCCCCTCCTCCGCAACGAGTGGGTTACCTCCGTGGTGGTTGTCGGCGTATCGCTGAACGTGGCCATCCCTAACACCGTGTTCGACCTGGTCAACGCGGGCTTTCAGGTTGTGGTGCCCACTGACGGCTCTGTGGCCGCCGATGCCGACTACGGAAAGCGGGTCCTCGAGCACACGCTGGCCCACGTCTCTACCTTGACCGATGTGGGGACCCTGGCCGGGGCTTGGCAGCGTTGAGGGAGACCGGCTCAGCCGGTGCGGCGCTTCCGCACCCCGACGGCCAGCGAGAGCAGGATTCCCACCAGGACACCCTGCTCTACCCGAGGGGCTAGAGCGAGCGTGGCGGTGAACGTCACCCAGGCCACCAGGGCGTCGCTGGTCGAGCGCCGGACCATTCCCACCAGTTCGGTCGGTCTAACCAGGCCAACCACGGCGGCAATGACCACCCCGCCCAGAGTGGCTCGCGGCAGAGGGGCCAGGATGTCAGCAAAGGGCAGGAAGACCAAGACAGCCACCCCGGTGACCAGGCCCGACCACCGGGTGCGGGCGCCGGCTAGACGGTTCAGCGAGGACCGGCTGAACGACCCACCCACCGGGAAGGAGCCTGAGAAGGCGGCGACTACGTTGGCTACCCCCTGGCTCACGAACTCCCGGCTGGCGTTCCACTTCTGGCCCTCCGCCTCGGCGAACACCCGGGCGATGGACGCCGGCTCGGCGTAGCCGACCAGAGCGATGAGGATCCCTCCCACCAGTAGTGATCCTGTCGATCCCCACGGGAGGTCAAGCGACAAGTTGGGTAGGCCAGTGGGGACATCACCCACCACTGGACCCCCGTAGCCGGCCAGTCGGCTGACCAGGATGCCGCCCCCCACGGCTATCAGCGCACCGGGGAACAGCCGGTGGATAACCCGACGACCGGCCAGCACCAGCAGTACCGTCACCACGGCGATGGCTAGGGCTGCCATCTCCCACCGGTCCGGGTGGCCGAGGGACCAGCCGGCCCGCCAGAGCACTCCACCCTCCGGGGCGACTACGCCGAAGGTCTTCGGGAGCTGGGAGGCCAGGATCAGAATGGCCGCTGCTGACGTGAAGCCCGTGACCACGGGATCACGCATCAGGTAAGTCACGACTCCCAGGCGGAGGAGTCCGAGGACCAACCGGGTTACGCCGACCACCAGGGCTAGCAGGGCGGCTAGGGCCACGTAGTTGGCTGTACCCACCTCGGCCAAACCGGCCAGGGCGCCGAAGGTCAGGAGGCTGGTCAGAGCCACCGGCCCGGTCTGCAGGTAGGGAGAAGAGGCGAAGAAGGCAGCCAGGATTGGAGGAAGGGCCGAGGCGAAGAGGCCCAAGTGGGGGGGGAGCCCGGCCAACTCGGCATAGGCCATGGACTGGGGTACCAGCACCATGGCCACGCTCAGCCCGGCCAGGAGGTCAGCCGGGACTGGGCGGTTCGGAGGTGTGGACGGTCCGCAGGTCCGGTCGTCGGGCACCCTCGCACCCTACGGGGCGTCTCCGGGTCGTCGCCCATCACGGGGATCGGTTTAGCGCCGATCGGTAGTCTCGCCCGATGGCGTTCAAAAGGTACGGCGTATGACTGGAGCCACGGAGCCGGACGACGAGATGTTCCGGTGGACCGGGACCCCTCGGGACCGGATACCAGGAGATGGGGTTCCAATCCAACCGGCGGCCACCATCCTGCTGGTCGCCGATCGGCCGGAACTTCAGGTCCTAGTCCTCCGACGGACTGAGGCGTCGACCTTCGTAGCTGGCCACACCCTGTTTCCCGGCGGACGGGTCGACGACGGCGACCGAGATCCCCGGTGGTCGGACCTGGTGGTGGGCCGGACGGCATCCGATGCCGTGAGGGCCCTGGGGGTGGGTGACGGGTTGGCCTTCTGGACGGCGGCTGTCCGCGAGACCGTGGAGGAGGCCGGCTTGGTCGTGGGGATTAACGACCGGGTGCTGGCCGCCGATCTGGTCGACCGACGTCGCGACCTTGAGGAGCAGAGGGTCAACTTGGCTGACCTGGTGGCCGATCGGGGGGCCTCCCTAGACCTATCCGGCATCCACCCCGTGGCCCGATGGGTCACGCCCATGCCCAGTGATAAGCGGTACGACACCTACTTCTTCGTGGCCGGTGTGGACCCCGGGGTGGAGCCGGTTGTCGACGGGAGAGAGGCCGTCCACGCCGCCTGGTGCCGGCCGTCCGAAGTTCTGGGGCGATGGAGGGCCGGCGAAGTCACCATGATTAGTCCGACCATCGCCATGTTCCAGCGGTTGGCCTCCTATGCCACCACCGGCGATCTGCTGGCCGCAGCGGCTGTCGGCGGACCCGCGCTGAGGGCTCGTATCCTCGATGAGTCGGCCTCGCCGGTCCGTTTCGAGGGCGATCCCGGCTACCACGACGAAGGGACTCGCAAGAGCCTGGGCTGGGTCTGGCTGCCGGTTGGTGACCTGCCGGATCCCACGGCTGGGTGGGATGCGACCACGCCCTGCTCGTAGAATTCCCTTCGTGACTGCCCCGTCCTACATTCCCGTTCCCGCCGTGCGCGCCACCGAGAAGATTTACACGGGTCCTCGTCGGCGCCTCGGCGCCTGGCGTGCCGGTCGGCCCGGTGAGGTCGTGGGCCAGGGTGGCCAGCCCTGGGGGACCCGCTTGGGCAGTCAGGGCCCCGATCAGGGGTTCGCCCTGCGGCTCGCCCGGGCGTTTCGATCCCGCCTCCGCCTCGGTCCCGGCGAGCACGTAGCCGACGTGGTGGTGGGTTGCGTCGGCGTGGCCCTCAAGCGGGCCTCCCTGTTCGGCCGGGCTCCGGTAGCCGACGACTTGGAGATGGCCTTTGGTCTGTTCGGGTTCCTGGACGAGCCACCGGTCGGACCGGCGCTGGAGGAACGTCGATGTCTGTTCGCAGAAGCTTCTCACCACCACCACTACACAGAGGTGCGGCGCATCGTCGACCTCGTCCCGGACGCCACCCTCGGACTGACTCGGCGAGAAGCGCTGGATGCCCGGGGCTCCGGACACGCCTTCACCCCCTGATCCGGTCCATCTCTGACCGTCCTGACTGGTGACCACCGATCTGACCGGCCCGTCGAAAGGGCGGCTCCTTGACTCGGTTCTGCCGGTGGCCCTATTTCTGGTCCTGAACCGAGTGTGGGGCCTGGCTGCCGGTGTGGCCGGAGCCACCCTGTGGAGCATCAAGGTGGCTGTCTCCCGTCGCCGTCGTGGCGAGGTGGTCGGACGCTTCCTCCCCATCCTGGTGGCTTACCTAGTGGTCAGGGCCGGTGTGGGTATCTGGACCGATTCGGAGGCCGTGTACTTCGGGATCGGGATCGGCACCAAGGCCGCCATCGGCTTGGCTCTGATCGGCACTGTGGTGCGGGGACGCCCGATCCTGACTCGCTATGCGCCAGCCGTCGTCCCGTTCAGCCCCGACACACAAGCCCATCCCGCGTATCGCCGGGTGATGGCTCGCCTGACCGTTCTCCTAGGGGCCTACCAGCTGGTCACCTCGACCTGGGATGTCTGGCTGTTCAACCAGACATCGACCGACGGCTATGTCCTGATTCGGTTTGTGGTCGGGTGGCCGGCCGGCACGGCGGCCACCATGGCAGCTTTTCTGTGGGCCGATCGGTCCCTGCGAGTCGTCCCCGACTACCCGGGCCTGCTCGAGTTGATGGATCGGCCAGACCGTCGCTGACCGGGGTCGGTTCGAGTACGGAGGACGCCCCGTCGCCTCAAGGCGCTAGTCGTCCTGGTCAGGCCGGTTCTAATTCCAGGTAGGCCTCGCGGAGCCCGTAGACGAACGAGTTCGGCATTTCCACCGGGGTGGTTCCGGGAACCAAATGCAGGCCGGCCACCCGGCTCACGAACTCCTCGAAGAACACCCGGATCTCTAGTCGGGCTAACGCCGCCCCAAGGCAGAAGTGGGTTCCGAACCCGAAGGCCAGGTGGTGGTTGGGCGACCGGGTGACGTCGAAGGTCTCCGGATCGGCGAAGTGGGCCGGATCCCGGTTAGCCGACGAGTACATGAGAACTACCTGGTCGCCGGCTCGGACAGTGGTACCGGCTACTTCGGTGTCGGTAGCTGCCGTCCGGCACATGTTGTGGATAGGCGTCACCCAGCGAATGAATTCCTCGGTAGCCACGGTCAGGTTGGCACCCTCGCGCAATAGGGCCCATTGGTCGGGTTGTCGAGCCAGTTCCACCATGGTGCGGGCAAGTACCGTCCGCGTCGTCTCGGCTCCGCCGTCCAGGAGGAGCAAGCAGTCAGAGATGATCTCGCTCAGGCCGAACTCGTGGCCTTCCATGCCCTGGCGCTGGCGGTCGATCCAGACTGACATGACGTCGTCCATGGGACAGCCGTCGGTGACCCCGGGCCTCTTGGACTCGTAGAGTTCGGCGCAGGCACCAGCGAACTCCATGGCGGCTGCGATCCCCGACTGGTCGTGGTAGCGGGGGCCGCCGCCCAGAGCAATGGTCCGTTCCGACCACTCCTGGAGCTTCGGCCACATCTCGGCCGGGAACCCGAGCAGGAGGCCGATCATCTGGGCCGGGAGGGGTGCCGCCAACTCGCCGACTACTTCGGATTGGCCGCCGGCTAGCACGTCGTCCAGCAGGCCGGTGACCACGCCGCGGACATGATCCTCCCACCGGCTGGTGGCCCGTGGGGTGAAGCGACGCGACACCACATTGCGACGCAGCGTGTGATGGGGGTCGTCCAGACCGATGATCGAACGGTCCGCCGGGATGTTGGGCCGGTAGCCCCGCTCGGTTCCCGAGGAGACGAAGGTCTCCTTGTCGCGCTCGATGGCCACGACATCGTCATAACGGGAGATGCCCCACAGGTCGTTCACGGTGTCGCGGTGCACCGGGTCGTGCTCGCGCAACCAGGCGTAGGTGGGGTAGGGATCGTTGACGTAAAAATCACCGTCCAGCAGGTCGATACTCCGCGGCTGGTCTCTCAACATGGGCGGATCGTACGGTCGGGCCTGCGATTGGGGGGAAGCGGGTGTGGGCCCGCCACGGTCGTGACTCGAGGGGAGGCGTTGTGCGAGCGGTCCGGACGGTGGATGGTGCGTTTCGGGTCGTCGAGGTTCCGGAACCCGACAGCGACGGCGTACTAGTTGAGGTGGCCTCGGCCGGAATCTGTGGATCCGACCTCCACATGGCCGGGTTCGGCCTTCCGGGCACGTTCGGTCACGAGGTGGCGGGACGCCTGGCCGACGGAACGCCGGTGGCCATCCAGCCCACAGTGGCCTGCGGGACCTGCGATCGGTGCTCGGTGGGCGCCGCGCAGCAGTGTCGGTCGATGGTTCTCTACGGCATCGGCCGGGACGGCGGAATGGCCGACCGCCTGGTGGTGGACCCGTCCTGTCTGGTGGCCCTCGACGACCGAATTCCGGTGGGTGACGCCTGCTTGGTGGAGCCGATTGCCGTCTCGATCCATGCCGTCCACGTCGGGGGCGTGGAAGCGGGCAACCGGGTACTGGTAGTGGGCGGAGGCACCATAGGACTGACTGCCGTGGCGGCAGCCCGCCACGCCGGAGCCGAAGTGGACCTGTCGGCGAGGCACCCCCACCAGGTAGAGGCCGGGGAGCGTCTGGGGGCCGGGACAGCGGCTACCGGGGAGTACGACGTGGTGGTTGAAGCGGCCGGCACCGAGGAAGCTCTGGCGACGGCCATCGACCGTGCCCGACCGGGCGGCACGGTAGCCATCCCCGGCGTCTACTGGGATGGAGTCGCCCTACCCAACGTCATGTCCATGTTCCTCAAAGAGGTTCGGCTCCAGCCCTCGTCCATGTACGGGTGCTCGGGGCGCCACGGACCCGACGTACGGGAGACAGATGAGGCAGCCGCCTTGCTGGCCGCCGTCCCGGAACTGGTCAGCGCCGTGGTCACCCACCGGTTTGGGCTTGACGACGCCGAGGAGGCCTTCCGGGTGGCCGCCGACCGGAAGGCCGGGGCCATCAAGGTGGTCCTGGAGCCCTGACCCCGCCGGGGTGGTCCGTCAGGCCAAGACCATCGACGGGAATGGGAAGCGAGACTGACGAGCGAAGACTTCTCGGACCAGGGGCTCGAACTCCTCCAAGGCCATCTCGTCGTAGTTCCGTTCAAAGCAGTTCTGGTCGTACTCGGCGCAGAAGGCAGCACAGTCGTCGAACCACTCGTGTTCCCGGAACTGGTCCCGGGCGTTCGGGTCGGCGCCCAGATGGTGGAAGTAGTAATACCCCTGGAACAGGCCGTGGTGCCGGACGATCCAGTGGGTCCGGTCGCCCACGTAGGGGCGGAGGATGTCGGCAGCCACCGCGCTGTGGTTCTCCGGGGCGATGGGGTCGCCCACGTCGTGGAAGAGGGCGGCTACTACCATCTCGTTGTCCTCACCGTTGCGTAGCGCCCGGGTTGCACTCTGGAGGGAGTGGTGGAAGCGGTCCACCGGGTAGCCGAGGGTGGGTCCGGCCATGGCCCTCAGCGTGTCCAGCAGGTGGTCGGCCAGATGGGCTGCCTTGTGCACGGCTAGTTCTCGGCCCAGCAACTCGTAGTCCTCGGCGGTGCCGTTCACCATGTGTTCAAAGCTCACAGTTTCCATAGCTGCGCAGTCTGGCAGGCGTGGATCGTGGAACCCAGCCCCGTTAGCCGGTGACGATGGACGGGTAGATTCGCCGCCGTGCCCGCCGTCGCCGTCTCCGGCCTGTCTAAGTCCTACGGGGACGTGGTGGCCGTGGATGACCTCTCGTTCACCGTGGAGCACGGCGAGGTGTTTGCCCTGCTTGGGCCGAACGGGGCTGGCAAGTCGACCACGCTGGAGATCCTCGAGGGCCACCGGAGCCGGGACAGCGGCGCGGTCGACGTGCTGGGTCGGGATCCCGGAGACGACCATCGGGAACTTCGGGACCGTATCGGGATCGTCCTCCAGGAGGTAGGGATCGAACGGGAGCTGACGGTACGCGAGGTGCTGGAGCATTACGGCGCCTGTTACTCACGTCGTCTTCCGGTGGGCGAGGTACTGGCCCTCGTCGGCCTCGACGGGCTAGGTGACCGACGGACCCACCGTCTTTCCGGGGGTCAGAAGCGCCGGATCGACCTGGCTACCGGCCTCATCGGCGACCCGGATCTGTTGTTCCTAGATGAGCCCACTACCGGCTTCGACCCGTCGGCCCGTCGCCAGGCGTGGGCGGTGGTTGACGGCCTACGGTCCCTGGGCAAGACGATCCTGTTGACCAGCCACTACATGGACGAGGTCGAGGCGCTGGCCGACCGCGTGCTGGTCATCGTTGGGGGCCGGGTAGTTGCCAGCGGCACACCGGCGGAACTGCGGGGCGACGCAGACCGAGAATCGCTAATCCGAGTCCGGTTCCCGGTAGAGGAGAGTGGCACGGTCGTCGACCTGCTGAGCCGGCTAGTGGGTCGGTCCTCGGTGCGCAACGGGTTGTTGGAGGTCTGGACCCCAGCCCCGACCGTCGACCTCCATCATCTCACCGGGTGGGCGGTGGAACGAGAGGCGGCCCTCGAGGGCTTGGAGGTCAGCAGACCCACCCTGGAGGACATCTACCTGGACCTCATTTCCCAAGACGACGAGGAGAAGGACTCAGAACCCGAGGCGACCGACAATGGCTGACCGCTTTCCCTCTTCGGCTCAGTTGCTGGCCCGACAGATCGGCTACCAGAATCGCCTGTTCCGGCGAACGGCGATCTCGGCGTTTTTCACCCTGGCCTTCCCCCTGATGTTTCTGCTCCTCTTCGGGGCCATCTTCGACGACGTCGATCCAGCCGCCGGTCAAGTAGTCGCCGCCGCACAGTTCTACGCCCCGGCCCTAGCCGTGTTCACCGCCGTGTCGGCCACTTACACGAACATCGGGATCGTCACGGCGATCTACCGGGACGAGGGGGTCCTCATGCGGATTCGGAGTACGCCCCTTCCCCGATGGGTATACATGGGCGGGGTAGTCGGCTCCGGCGTCCTCATCGCCCTGTTCGGCTCGTTGGTCATGCTCGCCGTGGGCTTCGGGCTCTACGGCCTCGAGATGGAGGCAGACAGGATCCCGGCGGCCATAGTCACCTTCGTAGTGGGGGTGGCGTCATTCTGCCTGCTGGGTCTCGCCCTGGCAGCGGTCACGCCGTCCGGGCAGTCGGCCCCGGCGTTGGCCAACGCCACCATCCTGCCGTTGGCCTTCATCTCGAACGTGTTCGTCGTGGTCCCCGATCCAGTCCGCTGGATGGATGTCGCCGGCGACGTCTTCCCGCTGAAGCCGTTCGTCGAGGCCTTCTACGCTTGCTTCGATCCGTTCCGGACTGGTTCGGCCTGGGAACTAGGCCTGCTGGCCAGGATCGCCGCATGGGGTCTTTTAGGTGCCCTGGTCGCCGTCCGGCGATTCCGGTGGGAGCCGTCGACCGGCGGCGGGTCGAGAACCTCTCGGGGTCGCCGTCGCCAAGGCTGACCGCCGGACGGCCGACTCGACGGGGTCGGGCTTCAGCCCTCCAGCACTACCAGGTCTTCGGGACCGTCCACGTCCCAGGCTAAGTCAGGGTCCAAGAGGCTGCGCCACGGCAGACCGAGCCGCTCGGCCTCGGCCACGTGGGCGGCGAACGAGCCCGGGCCGTAGGCGAATCGGAAGCCAGCCCGGGCCGGGACGACAGCCACCGGCGTTCCGTCGTGATGGCGGTCGGGGACCAGAGTGATTCCGTCGAACGCCGCGCAGTGGTCCAGGCGGGTGGCCCGGGGAAGGTCGGCGTGGGCCACTACAACCGTGTCCACCCCGCGTTCGGCCAGCACTGCGACCCCGAACTCAACGGCATGGTTTAGGCCGGGGCGATCCGGACGGACCACGTTGACACCCCGGCTGCGGGCCCATGTCTCCACCTCATTGTCGTCGCAGGTCACGGTGACCGGAAGGGGGGCCGCAGCATCTATCACGACCTCGGCCATACGACGGGCCAGGTCGGCCCGGGCTTCGTCGTCCAGGGTTCCGACGAGGCGCTCCTTAGCCGAGCCGAAGCCTTTCACAGGGATCAGGACAGCCACTGACTCGGTCATCGGGCCACCCTACGGCCGGGCGCCGCCCCGTAGGGTGGCGTCATGTCGACCGGCGGCGTGACGAGGGCTGCGGTGCTAGGAGCCGGATCCTGGGGCACCACCGTGGCCGCTCTTTTGGCTCCCGTTGTGCCGACTGTGCTGTGGTCCCGGCGGCCCGACGTAGCTGCCGACGTGGCCGCCGGACGGGGCAATCGTCGCTACCTGGAGGGCTATTCCCTGCCGAACTCACTGGAGGCCACCGACGACTTGGCGGCCGCCGTGGATGGGGCCGATCTGGTGGTGGTAGGCGTACCCACCAAGGGCTTTCGGTGGGCGCTATGCCAAGCCGCCCCCCACGTCGGCAACGAGGTGCCGGTTGTCAGCCTGGCCAAGGGCTTTGAACAGGGGACCGGCTTGCGAATGTCGGAGGTAGCGGCCGAGGTGTTGCCCGGCCGACCGGTGGGCGTCCTGACTGGGCCAAACTTGGCCCGCGAGATTTTGGAGGGCCGGTCGGCGGCCACAGTGGTGGCGTCTACCGACCCCGACACTGCCATCGTCCTCCAAGGGCTCCTGGCCACCGATCGGCTCCGCGTTTACACCAACGACGATCTGGTCGGTTGCGAACTGGGTGGGGCCCTTAAGAACGTGATCGCCCTAGCCGCTGGATTAGCCGAAGGGCTAGAGACCGGGGACAACGCCCGGGCAGCCCTCATTACTCGGGGCCTGGCAGAGATGACCCGCCTAGGGGTGGCGTTAGGGGGCGACCCTATGACCCTGGCGGGACTGGCCGGGCTAGGCGACGTACTGGCCACTTGTGTGAGCGCTCAGAGTCGCAACCGTTGGGTCGGGGAGCAGGTCGGCCGGGGTGCTGCCCCGGAGGACGTACTGATGGGGATGTCTCAGGTAGCCGAGGGGGTTGGGGCGACTGTCGTGGCTTGCGACCTGGCCGCCACGGCGAACGTCGAGGTCCCAGTGGCCGAAGGCGTCCGGTCGGTGTTCCACGAGGGTCGGCCGCCGATTGAGGCTTGGTCGATGCTTATGACCCGCCGTGCCGGGCCCGAGGTGTCGGGCTCCTGATGTTCCGGGTCCGTAACCGTTCGAGGTCCCATCGCGTCCCATCTCACGTGGAGGTCGGAACCCGGATGGGCACCGACGACGGATTCCGGGCAGTGGTCGACGCCCGGTCCGTCGTGCAGCCGCTGGGTAGCGGCCACCGGGTGGAGTGGTGGGTAGGCGGCGAGGACCGCTGGTACGACCCGTCCACCGAGGCCGCAGTGCGCCAGGTTCGGCCGGGGGCGGCACCAGTACTCGAGACACGCCTGCGAGTTTCCGGCGGTGACGTGATGGCCACTACTTGGGCCGCTGTGGGACGGGGATCCATAGGGCCGGCGGTGGTCGTCGAGTTAGCCAACGAGACGTCGGTTCCGGTGGCCGTGGCTGTGGCAGTCCAGGCTGCTTCTGGCGGCCAGGTCCGACGGATGTCCGCAGACGGCCGGCGCCTGTTAGTCGACGGGACTACGGCAGTGGTGGTGGACCGAGAACCAGGCTGTTACGCCTTGGTGGATGCCGCCGAGGACCTGTGGGCCATGGTCTCCGGAGGGAGGACGCAGGTGGAGCAGCCCCGTTCAGTTCGCTGCCGGATCGGGGCCGCTGCGGGCGCTCTGGTGGTCCCACTGCCCCATCGGGGCTCTCTGCGGTTCGCCGTACCGGCCGCCGACTTAGTGGAGAACCCATCGGCTTCCTTCCCCGACGCAGACCGGGTAGCAGCCGGATGGGCGGCCCGTTTGATCGATGCGGCCACTGTCGACATTCCAGACGGGGCGCTGTCTGCCGGAGTCCACCGGGCCCTAGTCGACCTGCAACTAGCCAAACCGACGGCCGTTGGTGCCGTCGAACTGGCCCGGTGGGGCCTGGGCAGGCAGGCCGTGGAAACGCTGGCTGCCACATTGGATCCGGTGGCCAAACGGTTGGTGGCGGCTGCTCATCTCTGGCGTCTCCACCGAGATCCGGCTTGGTTCGAAGGCCCGTCGGGGCTACCTCTGGAAGACTTGGTTCGGGAGCCGGTCGACCGAGTCGAGGTGGCGGGTGCTCTCGGAGCACTGGCCGACCTGCTGGACGTCCGAGGGGATACTCGGTCGGCTGCTGATGCCAGGGAGGTGGCAGCTGGGGCGGCTCTGGTCAGCCTGTCACCGACGGATCCGGCTACGACAATGCTGCGCGACCTGTCGAACTGCTTGGCCTTGGAATCGGTCGACGGTCTAGATCTCCTCACCGAGGTGCCCGACACCTGGCTGGGGGGAGGAATCGAAGTTCACGGTTTGGCCACTCCCTACGGCCGTCTGGGCTACGCCGTGCGTTGGCACGGCGATCGGCCAGCCCTGCTGTGGGAACTGGACCGGCGGGACGACCGCCCGGTGGTCCTCCGGGCCCCTGGACTAGACACCGCCTTCTCGACCGATGAGCCGATCGGCGAGACCCTCCTGGCCGCCCCGGCCGGCTGGGTTACGCCCCGGTCGGCAGCTGCGTCCCCACCCGACGGGGGAGAGTTCTTCTAGGGTCGGCCCATGGCCGGTCGGAACCGCATGCGGGCGGCCCTCCGTGGCAAGGCCCCGGGACTGGTCGCCGAACGCCAGATGTGGGAGGCCGGGCACGCCGTGGTGGCTGGCATGGACGAGGTGGGAAAGGGCGCCTGGGCCGGGCCCCTGACTGTGGCTGCTGTGGTCCCCGCTCGGACCCGGCGAATCACCGGTGTCCGCGACTCCAAAATGCTGACCGAGCCAGAGCGAGAGGCGCTCTACGACCGGATCACCGGCTGGGCAGAGGCGTGGGCCGTCGGGCACGCCTCCAACGATGAGTGCGACGACCTCGGCATGTCGGAGGCCCAGCGACTGGCCGCCCGGCGAGCCCTTGATGGCTTGGGCCAGGAGGTAGACAAAGTACTCCTGGATGGCCGCTGGGACTTTGTGGGCGGTGGCCGGGCACGCACCATCGTGCGGGGGGATGCCATCAGCCTGTCAATCGCCGCTGCCTCAGTGGTGGCCAAGGTAACCCGAGATCGGATCCTGCGGGAAGCCGATCGGCGGTTCCCAGGGTTTGGGTTCGCTGCCTCCAAGGGCTACCCCAGTCCAGTACACAGGGCGGCCCTGCGAGAACGAGGGGCCACCACCTACCATCGGAGGTCCTGGTCGTTCATGGCGGACCTCCCCCCAGTCGGGGAGCCTTCCCGGGACCGGGCCAACGCCCCGGTCCGCCTCTTCTGACCCGGCCCACGTCGATTTGGGCACAGCGTCGCTACCGTGCGGCCCGTGCAGCGCACTGTTCGACTCCTGTGGCTCCTCGTGGGCTGGACGGCTGTGGTGTGGGTTGGCCGCCTCCGCAACATGCTGGGAGACGACGGTTTAACCGCGGGGGCCCGGGCGTGGGGGATCCTGGTCGCTGGAGTTTTTCTGGTGGCAGCCGCCCTGGTCGCCACCCTGCCCCTCGGTCTCTGGCACCGGCGCCCCCTAGGTTCGACCCGTCTGGTGTCGGTCTTCTGTCTGTGGACGATCGTCTTTTGGGCTGTACGGGGTGGTGGCCTCCTGTTCGCCGAGCACGAGGCGGGCTTCAAGGCTGTTCACACGATGCTGGCTCTTGTCTCCATCGGGCTGGCCGTACTCCTCCAACGGGCCGACCGGGTTGCGGGCCACGGAGTCTCCGTCGACGACCGCTAGCCTCACCGGCCTATGGGCCAGCCGATCACCGTCGTCGAGAAGCCGTCGTCCCGGGCAGGGATCGTCCGGTACGAGACCAATCGTGCCCTGACCGGCATGGGCCACGAGCGCTACCAGGCCGGTGACGAGATCTTGGGTGCCGCCCCGGCCGACGAGTTGGCCCGCCGCCTCTTCGACCGAGGCGGAATCACCGGAGTCCACGTGAACGGCAACGTGGTCACCGTCGAACTGGCTGAAGCCGAAGCCGAAGCCGAAGCCGAAGGCATTGATCAGGTCATCGCCAGCCTCTACCTGTACTGGGTAGAGGGCGTCGAGGTCCCGAGCGACGACGAGCTGATGGGCACCGACGGCTGACGCCTCATGGCAGGCCGTCCGTTGGCGTTGGATGACTGTCGGCTGACCGTGCACGACGAGGTGGGCGTCGGACCACACCCGGAGCCATGGCCGGACGACGCCCGGTTGGATCCGGAGTTGCTGGCGGGTGGCGACAGGCGCAACGTTGTAGACGGCTATCGGTACTGGTCGCTAGAGGCCATCGTGGCCGACCTAGACGGTCGCCGTCACCCCTTCCACGTAGCGGTGGAGAACTGGGAACACGACCTCAACATCGGCACAGTGGTCCGTAACGCCAACGCTTTCTTGGCCGCCGAGGTCCACATCGTGGGTCGCCGCCACTGGAACCGTCGGGGGGCCATGGTCACCGACCGCTACCAGCACGTGATCCACCATCCGACGGTGGATGATCTGGTGGCGTGGGCCGACGGGCGTGACCTACCCCTGGTGGGGATCGACAATCTTCCCGGATCCGTTCCTCTGGAGACGACTGACCTGCCTGAAAGATGCGTACTGGTCTTCGGACAGGAGGGAACAGGCCTGTCCCGTGCGGTACGTGACGCAGCGCTGATGGTGTGCTCAATTGCCCAGTACGGGTCAACTAGGTCCATTAACGCAGGGGTCGCCTCGGGGATCGCCATGCACGCGTGGATACGTCGCCACGTGTGGTGAGCGCCCCTTCTTCAGCCGATAGTTCGACGCCTGGAGGGCACTTCGATGGTTTGTAAAGAGGAGGGTATGGATTCGAGAGCGACACGGCTGATTGCCGCGACGATCGCACTTGTCACGTTGACGGCGTGCACTGTGGGCTGTGGCGACGGGACTGAGGCGGTTCAAGGCACTCACGAATCAGTGGGACACAGCGGGGCTGGTCATGAAGAAGTTGGCCATGAAGGGTCCAGTTCGGGCAGCCACAACCACAATCACGGTGGCTCCGTGGACCTCTCGGGGCTGGCCCAGCCGCCAAGCGTGGCTTTGACCGCGATATCGGAGGGCCCTGGTGTCGTGGATTTGGAGATTGCGGTTGATGGGTTGGAACTAGTACCAGTGAATCCTCCTCGACAACATCACGTAGGGCAGGGGCATGTTCACATCACAGTGGATGGCGCCTCGGTAGCCATGATTTCTGATCCCCGCTACCGGCTGACTGGTCTTTCCAGCGGATCACACGTGATCGCAGCCGCACTGTCCTCCAACGACCATCGTGACTATGTGGTCGACGGGAAGCCCGTTGCGGCAGAGGTGACGCTAACCGTGGAGGTCGGAGCCGGCATGGTCGTTGATCATCGGTTTGACGTGGACCTAGTAGGCGGCGAGGTGGTGGGTGGTCCGCCTCGGTTAAAGGTGGCGGTCGGCGACCTAGTCGAGGTAGCGATCCACAGCGACACGATCGAAGAGGTCCACCTGCACATCTACGATATGTCTGTTGCAGTCCACCCGGGCAGCCGGGCCATTCTCCGTTTGGCGGCAACGATTCCCGGCGTGTTCGAAGCCGAACTACACGGTAGCGGCCTTCGGGTTTTTGAGTTGCAGGTGTCGTGACCGACGCACCCTCCTCGACTGTAATGACAGTGCTTGCTCACGGAGTAGGTGGTCGGACCGACCTCCCGCTCACTGCTTGGCAAGCTGGGTGGTCGGCCGGTGTTGCCCTTGCCTTCTCTTTCGTTGCTCTTGGGTTGCTCTGGCGCCGGCCCCAGCTCCGCTCACTGGCCGCCGGTCGACCACTAGGGGCTACGACGGCTGGGGTTCAGTGGCGGGTAGTGCCGGCGCTCCGGTGGATCACGATGGCGCTCTTTGTCGTGGTGATTACGGCCGGTCTGGTCGGCCAGGACGACACAGGGGCAAATGCTGTTCCGGTTGTCGTATACGTCGCGTTCTGGGTGGGTATCCCACTCTTGGCCGTACTCATAGGCCCGTTCTGGTCGTCACTTAGCCCATGGGAGACGCTGGCCGGGCTATCGGATCGAGAAGACCCTGAATGCCGCCCTGTTCCACCCAGTTTCTTCGCTAATGGATGGGCGACGCTTGTTCCGGTATCAGCTTTTCTGTGGCTTGAACTGGTCTATCACGACGGAGCCCAGCCCCGGGTTTTGGGCTGGGCGGCCCTCGGTTACACACTGACCGTCATTGGAATCTCCTACCGGTGGGGTAGGGATGTGGCCCGGAGCGCTGAGGGTTTCGGCACACTGTTTTCCCTGATAGCCCGCCTTTCGCCCATCGGTCGGGGGCCCAGCGGTCGGTTAGTTGTTCGACCGCCTCTAGTCGGTGCGGTAGTCGACGACCTGCGCCCATCCGAGCTGGCTCTCGTGCTGGTGGTCCTTGGCGGAACGGCTTTTGACGGTATGTCTCGTACGCGCTTCTGGAGCGAGGTATCGGCAGGACGCTCTGGGTGGGAATCCACGGCCGTAGGGACGATCGGCCTTCTTTGGATGGTCATCCTCGTCGGGGTCCTGTTTCATCTGGCATCTCGCTTCGGCGACCGGCTGACAGGAAGAACTGGTTTTTCCGACCAGTTCGGACATTCGCTCTTGCCGATCCTCCTCGGCTATCACGTGGCCCACTACTTCTCGATGCTCGTTCTCGAAGGACAGATGATTCGGGTGCTGGCATCAGACCCTTATGGGCGAGGTTGGGATCTTTTTGGAACCGCCTCTGACGCCGTGAACTGGACACTTGTGTCCCCAACAACTATCGGCTGGATCCAGTTGGGGGCGATCGTCTCCGGCCATCTGGCCGGCGTGCTGGTGGCCCACGATAGGTCCGTTGAATTGTTGCAACCGGCTACAGCGCTTCGAAGCCAGTACCCGATGCTTGCTGTAATGATTCTCTACACGGTCTTCGGCCTAGTCCTCATGACGGGCTGAACTCGACTCAGAACTCGCTCTTGCCAGTATCGGGCATTGGTTCGGTGTTGGCGTGTGGCCCGATCCTTTCCGCCTTTAGGTGGCGGCAGACGACAGTCGGCCCGGATGCTGGATTTTGGAGGAGGGGTGGAGGGTTATTGTCGGACCTACGACTGAGCGGTGACCGGACGGGATCGACGGGGTAGGTTCCCGCCCACCCCGATGGCCCGTATGGACCGTCGACCGGAAAGCGGAGGCACCGGTGTCCGAACGCGAGGAGATGAACTGGGATCGCTACGGGACAGCGGTGCGCGAGCTGGCCCAGATGGTGGCCGACGACGGCTACCGGCCCGACATGATCCTGTCCATCGCCCGGGGTGGCCTCTTCGTGGCCGGCTCTCTGGGTTACGCCCTGGCCGTCAAGAACCTCTACGTGATGAACGTGGAGTACTACACCGGGGTCGATGAGCGACTGGACATTCC
>JAZADL010000061.1:0-5698 GCA_036123635.1 Actinomycetota bacterium | reverse complement strand
TGTGCCGCCGGCGTACCAGAGATACCGCTGCGTCCACCTCGGGCAGAGACCCGTAGGCGGTGGCCGTTACGTAGGCAGCGGTGCGAGACAGGCGGCCCAGCGGGTCGTCCCGGTAGGAGGAGTGGTCGCCCACCCCGGCGGCCACCTCGGGATGGGCGGCCTGGACCAGAAGGGCCCGGACCCCGCCGATGAACGTTGAGCAGTCGCTCATCACCTGCCAGGTTGTTGATGTCGGTCCGAACAGGCCAGGGTCCCCCTGGTGGGCGAACGTATTAACCAGCGGGTCGGGGGCGTGGCTGAACAGCTCGACAGCTGCCTCTGTGACTCGTCGGCGCCAGGTGACGGGGGTCGGGGAGCGGTTGTTCACCGCAGGCGGGTGGTGGGTGTGGACGACAGCCCGTCGCCGGCCAGTTCGGTCACGGCGGGCACTGGATCCGGGTCGGCGAACATCTCCGGGTCATCGGGTCGGAACCCGAGGCGACGGCCGCCGGTGGTCCACCACGACGCCTCCAGGGCGATGCCGTTCACGTCGTGGAAGTAAATGGAGCGCAGGATGTGATGGTCCACCACCGGTGTTGCCTCGCAGCCTGCAGCCATCAGGCGTTGCTGGAGGGCCACAAGAGCCGCCTCGTCGTCGACGGCGAACGACACGTGGTCGAACTGGATGGCCCGTGACGAGGGCGCACCCGCCGGCTTGGAAAACGTCTCGGCATCCGGAACCTCGAAGAAGGCGATGGTGTTTCCCGGGCCGAGCTCAAAGAAGTAGTGGCGCATTGGTCCGGCCCGCAATGTGGCGATTAGCGGCATGGCGAGGACGCCGACGTAGAAACGAACCGTGGCATCCATGTCTGGGGTAATCAGGGCCAGGTGGTGGACGCCACGCCAGTTCGGAGGTATGGATCGGCTGCTTAGAGTCACGGGCTCAGCTCCCGGTGGTGGTGTCGTTCGATTCGTCCACCTCGGGTGGAGGGGGGAGACCGGTCTCTCCCTCGCGGAGGAGTAGGAACTCGATACGGCGGTTGGCCGCCTTGCCGGTCTTCGTCAGGTTGTCGGCGATGGGATCGGTGTGGCCGAGACCCAGGGTGATCAGCCGGTCGGACTCCACGCCACGGGCCAGCAGCTGGGTGCGGACCGCCTCAGCCCGGGTAGTAGACAGGCGGAGGTTGTCTCCAGGCGCCTTCTCGTCGCTATCGGTGTGGCCGATGATCTGGACCCGGATGGTTGGCTCGAACAACAGGAAGTCGGCCAACCGGTCCAGCGTGGGCACCGACTCAAGGGTGATCCGGTCGCCGCCACTCTCGAACTGGATCGGCGGATGGGCGGCCACTGCGCTCAGGCGAGCCTGGAGTACCAGGTCGGCCAGGGAGGCTGGGAGGTCGGGGAGCGTCGTGGTGGTGATTGTCTCTTCGATTGTCGGGGGGACGTACAGGTGGTTCTGGACGCTGATGACGTCGGGCTGGGCGAAGGCAACGCGCTCGGCAGCCTCCTTCAGTTCGTTGGTGGCTACCCGGCCCTCCAGGATCACCGTCCAGTCGAGGACCTGGACCTCGACGGTTGGCAGGCCTGCCTGGACCATCGCCCCCTGGACGGAGGCCGTGAGGTCCTGCTCGGTCGCCCGATCCTCTGTTGGGGCACTGGTTCCTAGGGCGATGACGGCGAAGAAGGCAACAAGGACGGCCACGGCGATCCAGGTGGAGCGGTTTCTCAAGGCATCGGTTAGTCCGGCTCGGGGTATTTGTCGGGGCCTCCGGCCGAGGCCGAAGGCGGGACCGAAGTCCCGGTTTCGGCGGTCCCGGGGGTCCCGCATTGTCCCGATCACGGTCGGACCCCGATCGTCGTGTGCACGATGTCAGAGTAGGGCGCAGTGGCGAATGGGA
Source organism: Actinomycetota bacterium (assembly GCA_036123635.1). Classification (GTDB taxonomy): domain Bacteria; phylum Actinomycetota; class Acidimicrobiia; order Acidimicrobiales; family MedAcidi-G1; genus UBA9410. Next base: position 3,821 of record JAZADL010000061.1, on the reverse strand, counting down.
AGGCCGCGATGCCGGTTAGGGCCTCCTAGAGGTCTGCCAGGGGGGCTACGACGGCGTCGGCGAACTGGGCCAGAGCACCAGCGGTGTCCCGAAGGAAGAGGAAGGAGGGCACAACGATACGGTCGACCCCGAGGGCTCGGAGGCCCTCCGCTGCTTCCACCGGGTTCTCGCCCGTCGCCAGGTCACCAGCCCACGTGACCTCGATGCCATCGGGGTCACGTCCGTGCGCCTCGGCCTCCTGACGCATGATGCCTATTAGGTGGTTCAGGTCGCCTCGCCCAGGCCAGAAGCCGTCACCGAGTCGTCCTGCCCGGCGGGCTGCTGCCTCGGTGTGTCCACCTACCACGATGGGCACGTTGCCCGAGACTGGCTTTGGGTTCGATGAGACCCCGGTGAAGGAGGCGAACTCACCGTCGAACGCCACGCTGTTGCCACTCCATAGGGTGCGCATGATCTCCACGTACTCGTCGGTCCGGGCGCCCCGGCGCTTCCAGGGGATCCCGAGGGCGTCGAACTCCTCCCTCAGCCATCCCACGCCGATGCCCAGATCCACCCGGCCGCCGGTCAGTTGGTCCATGGTGGCTAGTTGCTTGGCCAACACCAGTGGGTTGCGCTCAGGGAGGATCAGGATGCCGGTGGCTAGCCGGATGGTCGAGGTGTGGGCGCCGACCCAGGTCAGCCAGGTCAGGGGGTCGGTTAGGTCGGTGTCGGAGGCCATCATCATCCGGCCCGAGTCGTCGTATGGATAGGACGACCCGTAGTCGTCCGGGTAGATGACGTGTTCGACCGTCCACAACGATTCGATGCCGGCGTCCTCGGCGGCCGTAGCTAGGCCGACGGCTCCCTCGGCGGTTCCGAATGGTCCGATGTTGGCGAACGCGATTCCGACCTTCATGGCTCTCTCCGGCGTTGTGGCGGCTGGCTGTCCGAGTCTGACCGGTGGTCCTGGCCGGGGCCCCATCCGGCCCGGCTTTGCTTTGGAATGGCTGAACGAAGCGGATGCGGCCTAAGATCTGACGGTGCGTCAGAAACTTTGGGGAACTCGACTGGCATGACGACCACCCAACGCTCACCCTCCGAGGTCCGGACCGAGATCCCTCCGATCATTAGTGTCGATGACCACATCGTGGAGCCGCCCCACCTGTGGCAAGAATGGCTTCCTGCCCGGTACCGCGACCGCGGCCCCCGGGTCGAACGCCGCCGACTGGGCGAGATGAAGTGGGTCGGCGGGGCGAAGATGTACGAGTACGAGTTGGACACGCCTGACGCCCCGTGGTGCGACATCTGGTTCTACGAGGACCTGGTCCATCCCAACAAGCGACACGTGGCGGCGGTGGGCTTTGACCGCGACGAGATGACTCTGGCGCCCATTACCTACGACGAAATGCGACCCGGTTGCTACGACCCGACGGCCCGGGTGGTCGATATGCAGGCCAACCATGTCGAGGCGTCGCTGTCCTTTCCCACACTGCCCCGGTTCTGTGGCCAGACGTTTTACGAGGCCACCGACCGGGACCTCGGGCTGGCGTGCGTGCGCGCCTACAACGACTTCGTGGTCGAAGAGTGGTGTGGCGATTCCGACGGGGCCCTTATCCCCCTCATCATCATTCCGCTGTGGGACGCCGGGCTGGCTGCCGACGAGGTACGTCGCAACGCCGAACGTGGCTGTCACGCTGTGTGCTTCTCCGAGATCGCCCCCAATCTCGGACTTCCTTCCATCCACACCGGCTACTGGGACCCCTTCTTCGACGCCTGTCAGGACACCCGGACCACCGTCAACATGCACATAGGTTCGTCCTCGAAGATGCCAGCCGCCTCGCCCGACGCCCCACCAGCCGTGGCCGCATCACTCAGCTTCAACAACGCCATCGCTTCGATGAGTGACTTCTTGTTCTCCGGGGTGCTGGTTCGCTTCCCGGAGCTCACCTTGGCCTACAGCGAGGGCCAGATCGGCTGGATTCCCTACATCCTGGAGAGGGTCGACGACGTGTGGAAGGAGCACCGGGCGTGGGGGGGCGTGGCTGACACGATTCCCGAGCCCCCCTCCACCTACTACTACCGCCAGATTTATGGCTGCTTCTTTCGTGACAACCACGGACTGCGGTCGCTGGACGAGGTCGGGGTCGACAACATCACCTTTGAGACCGATTACCCCCACACCGACACCACCTGGCCCCACACGAAGCAGGTGGCTGAGGCGATGATGGGCCATCTCCCGGCCGACGTGGTGTGGAAGATCGTGCGGGGTAACGCGGCCCGCATGCTCAGCCTCGACATTGAGCCCTGCCCGACGACCTGACCTCCGGTCGGTTACTCCATCACGGCCCGGGGCCAATGGGACGAGATCCGTAGACTGCCTCCATGGCCGAGACCGCGGCAACCAATGCCCAGCCGACCACCGGCCCAGTAGGCGAGGTGGACCCGGGGGCCGGGGAGCGCCTGTTGGCCCTCCTACTGGAGCCCGACTGCGCGCCAGGTATCTGGGCCTCAGTGGATTCCGGCGAGATGGATTACTTAGTCCCCGAACTACTGGCCCTACGGATGGAACAGGACCCCATCCACCGGCACAAGGACGTCCTCAGCCACACCATTGCCGTGGTGGGTAAGACCGAGCCCGAAATGACGGTGCGTCTGGCTGCCCTGTTCCACGACATCGCCAAGCCCCGCACCCGCTCCTTCGAGCACGGCGGCGTGACCTTCCGCCACCACGAGGCGGTGGGGGCCCGTATGACCCGACGGCGTCTGATCGCCATGGGCTACGACGAACTGTTAGTGGACGACGTGGCCGAACTGGTTCGGTTGTCCGGTCGTTTCAAGGGCTATGCCGATGGCTGGTCGGACGCAGCGGTACGGCGGTACGCCCGGGACGCCGGGCCATTGCTCGGCCGCCTCAACCACCTGATCCGTTGCGACTGTACGACCCGTAACCGGGAGAAAGCGGCGGGCATCCAGGCCGCTATGGACGATCTGGAGCACCGGATCGCGGAGCTAGCCGAGGAGGCTCGACTCGCTGCTGAGCGTCCGGGCTTAGACGGTGCCGACGTGATGGCCCACCTGGGTATTGGACCAGGTCGCGACGTTGGCCGGGCCCTGACCTTCTTGTTGGAGGTTAAGCGGACCGAGGGTGACCTACAGCGCCCCGACCTAGAGGCCCGTCTCGACGCTTGGTGGGTTGACCAGGCCTAAGCCCATTGGTCAACTGCCAGACGTCTCGAAGAACACGTTGTCCACTAGCCAGTCGCCCACCTGCGACATCCCAGCATCAGACAGGTGCACGCCGTCGTCTCGCATTTCGCGTTCCCGCTCCGTGCCGTTCGCCCCGATGAAGTCGCGGTAGGGCACGGTCGTCACGTACCGGAGGTCCGCCGTGGCCTCCCGGACCAACGCGTTAAGGGCGTCGATTCGGTCAGGATGGTTTTGAGGTCGGATCTCCCGTCGGATATGGGCCCCCTCCAGCCAGTACACGTGCGCACCGGTCGAGCCCAGCACCTCGCTAGCCAGGCGGTACTCGGCTGAGATGTACCTGTCGTAGGCGGGGACACCGACCCATACCCAGTCCTCGCCAAGCGACGGGACCAGCCGGTCGGTCACGTCCCAGGCCGTCACGTGGCCCATCACCACGTCAGGACGGAAGGCCTCGACGGCTGATGGCCACGAGACCACCTCGGGGTCCAGCATCACGTGGGTGGGGACTGGGTCGTTCCACGCCGAGCAGAGCTCGCCCACTGGCCCCTCGTCGCCCTCGGGGATCCGCTTGAGGCCGTGGCGGCCCACGACGCACCCCAGGTGGGCCTCGTTCAGGACCACCATGCGCCCTGGGT
>JAZADL010000060.1:0-2611 GCA_036123635.1 Actinomycetota bacterium | reverse complement strand
CGGTGACTACACCTCGTCCCTCCAGTGAGCGGATCCGTTCCAACGTCGTTGACGGTGCAAGGCCCACCTCTTCTGCTATGGCACGGTTTGTTTGCCGCGCATTCGACTGAAGCGCAGCGAGAATTTGGATATCTGCTTGATTAAAATTTGGCATAATCCATAGTTTCCCGTTGTTTATTCGGAATCTAAGTTCTTTTAGCATATATATGCCACAATCGAGGATAGGCACTTTGTGGAAATGAGAAAACTTCCATGGCACTCCTCGACGACTACCGGCTGACTGACCGGTACCTGAAGGACCAGGGCACCACCTTCCTCACTGGCATCCAGGCCCTCGCACGGGTCGCAGTCCAGCAGTTGCGCATCGACCGGTTGGCGGGGCTCAACACCGCCGCGTTCGTCTCCGGGTACCCGGGATCGCCGCTGGGAGGCTTTGATCAGGAAGTCGCCAGGGCCACTGCCCTCGTTTCCGATCTTCCGATCGTCCACCAGCCGGGCCTGAACGAAGAGCTCGGAGCCTCAGCCGTAATGGGCTCCCAGTTGGCCTCCGAACAGCCCGACTGCCGATACGACGGGATTCTGGGCATCTGGTATGGCAAGGCACCCGGCCTGGACCGGGCCACTGACGCCCTCAGACATGCCGTGTTCGCTGGAACGTCTCGCTACGGAGGTGCCGTCGTCCTGGTAGGGGACGATCCCTCCGCCAAGAGCTCCACGTTGCCGTCCAGTTCGGATTCCGCACTGGTCGACCTCCACATACCGATCCTCTACCCGGGAGACGTCCAGGAGATCCTGGACCTGGGTCGCCACGCGGTCGAACTGTCCCGACTGGCCGGAGTGTGGACCTCCTTGAAGGTCGTCGCCGCCGTAGGTGACGGCAGCGGCACCGTAGATCTGGACCTGGGACGCACAGTCCCCGTGGTTCCCGACATGGCCATCGGCGGTGTCGCCTATGAACACCGCCCTGACGGCAACCTCATCACCCCACACACCCTGAGACTGGAGCAGGACTTCCGAGAGGCCCGCGCCGAGCTGGTCAGGCGCTACGCGTTGGCCAATGGCCTGAACCGGACCACGGTCGACACGCCGGATGCGTGGATAGGACTCGTCGCCAGCGGCTTCACCTACTACGAAATGCTCCAGGCCCTTGGCCGACTCGGGTTGACGACTCCGGCAGAGATCGCCGCCGCCGGCATCCGCGTGTTCCAAATGCAGATGCCCGTACCGTTCAACCCGGCGGTCATCCAGGAATTTTCCAGAGGCCTGGACGAGATCGTCGTCGTCGAGGAGAAAAACCCCACCCTCGAGTGGCTGGTCAAAGACGCCCTCTACGGCGGCCCTGACCAGCCTGTCGTCGTCGGCAAGACCCACCCGGACGGTCGACTCCTCATGCGCAGCTGGGGGATTCTCGATGCCGACGCCATAGTTGACGGCCTCCGGGAGCGGATCTCGGCTCGCTCCGGCGACCGACTCGCTCCGGAACAAAAACGCCGCGAGCGGGTACCGATCCCGCTGTCTGTGGAACGGTCGCCGTACTTCTGCTCCGGTTGCCCACACAACTGGAGCACCAAGGTGCCCGACGATGCCCTGGTCGGCGCCGGCATCGGATGCCACATGATGGTGCTACTCATGGACGAGGACCGAGTCGGTTCCACCATCGGCATGACGGCAATGGGCAACGAAGGTGCCCCCTGGATCGGTATGGCGCCGTTCGTGGACCGTCGGCACTTCACGCAGAACATGGGCGACGGGACGTTCTTCCACTCGGGACAGCTCGCCATCCAGGCAGCAGTCGCAGCCGGTGTCACAGTGACCTACAAGGTCCTCTACAACGGAACCGTGGCCATGACGGGCGGCCAGAACGCCGTCGGCGGCACCGGGGTCCCGGAAATCGCCAAGATCCTGCTGGCCCACGGAGTCAGCCAGGTGCTGGTCACCACCGAGGATCGCGACCGCTACCGGAGCGTCGAAATGCCCGCCGGCGTCAAAGTGTGGGACAGGACCCGCATGGTCGAAGCGCAGGAGGCGCTAGCCGCCGTCGACGGCGTAACAGTGCTCATCCACGACCAGGCATGTGCCGCGCAGACCCGTCGGCTCCGCAAACGGGGGAAGGCCACCACACCGGGCTTCCGCGTCGTCATCAACCACCGCCTCTGTGAAGGATGCGGCGACTGTGGCGAGGTTTCCAACTGCCTGTCCGTCCAGTCCCTGGAAACGCCGCTCGGCACCAAGACCACGATCGACCAGACGTCGTGCAACCTGGACGCCAGTTGCCTGGACGGCGATTGCCCCAGCTTCATGACCGTCGCAGTCGACCCGGATACCCCGCCTGCCGCAACACCAGAGCCTGGCCAGGAGGCCGCACTCGGCGCACCTGTCGCCATCGTCAACACCGACACCGTCGACATCCGACTAGCTGGCGTAGGCGGCACCGGTGTGGTCACCGTGGCCCAGATCCTGGCCACGGCAGCCATGTTCGACGGTTACGAAGTCCGAGGCCTCGACCAGACGGGAATCTCCCAGAAAGCAGGGCCGGTGGTCAGCGACATCCGGTTGTCGCGCAGCACAGAGCTGACATCGAGCCTCATCAGCGAAGGCGGCGCCGACGTGA
>JAZADL010000059.1:0-14222 GCA_036123635.1 Actinomycetota bacterium | reverse complement strand
AAGGTGTTCGAGCACTACAAGCGCGACGAGTGGGAGCGCTTCATGCACACCGTGACTGACTGGGACGTCGAGGAGTACCTCGACATTCTGCCGTAGGGCCAATTCCCGGGAGCCTGTTTCGGGCCCTTACACAGCCAGACGGAACAGACCACAGAGCGATACGAGAGAGCAGGAGACCTCTATGTGCGGCATCGCCGGCATCATCCATCGTGACGGCTCGGCCGACATCGGCGCCGAACTGACCGCGATGCTCCAGTCCATGAAGCACCGGGGTCCCGACTCCACCGGTTACGCCATGTACGGCCCGCCCGACGACCTGGTCGTCGTGCGGTTCATGCTGGCTGAGCCCAACGAGGTCGGCGGCTTCGGCATGGACGAGAGGATGGAGCGCAATCGGGCCGAGGTCGAGGCCCGCCTGGCCAAGGTCGGTGCGGACCTGGCCACCATCCAGACCGAGTCTGGCGGCTACGCCTTCCGGGCCACTATCCGGTACGGCGGCGACCTCAAGCCGCTGGCCGACTACCTGGAGGACATCGATGGCTGTGAGGTGCTCTCGCTGGGTAACTCGTTGGAGATCGTCAAGGACCTCGGCGACGCGGAGTCGGTACACGAGCAGTATCAGTTGGGCAATCTGAAGGGCACCCATGGCATCGGACACGTGCGCATGGCGACCGAGTCCGACGTGGACCTGGCCAGCGCTCACCCGTACTGGGCGTACCCGTTCGCCGACGTCTCGGTCGTGCACAACGGGCAGCTCACCAACTACCACGTGTGGCGCCGTCGCCTAGAGCGCATGGGCCACCGCTTCCAGTCCGAGTGCGACTCGGAGATCATCGCCGTGTACCTGGCCCAGCAGCTGGAGAACGGCATGCCGTTGGAAACGGCCATGAAGCACAGCCTTGATGACTTCGACGGCGTGTTCACCTACCTGGTGGCAACCGGCAACGAGTTGGGTGTGGCCAAGGACGAGATGGCAGCCAAGCCGCTGGTGCTCATGGAGACAGACGACCTGGTCGTCATGGCCTCCGAGGAGATGGCGATCCGGGCGCTGATGGGCCGCGAGGTCGAGAGTCGTGATCCGTTCGAGCGGGAGGTCCTGACGTGGCAGGTATGAACACCAAGAGCGGGGTCATCTACGACGCTCGGGGTCTGGTCGAGCCGGATCCTGAGCCGCCGATGACCGCTGAGATCGACGGAGACAGTGCCGTCATCGATGCCACCGACCTGACCACCAGGAAGATCAACCTGGAACTCAAGCGGATCGTCTACGACGAGGGTGTCAACACCGTCACCATCGCGAACCCCGGTTCCAAGCACTCCCTCGGTGTCGGCATCCTCAAGCGTTGCAACATCACGTTCGAGGGCAGCCCGGGCTGGTACGCCTGTGGCCTGATCGACGGACCCGAGGTCCAGATCAACGGTCGGGTCGGCTGGTCGCTGGGTGAGAACATGATGTCCGGATCGGTCGTGGTCGAAGGCCCGGCGGGCTCCCTTACCGGAGCTGCGCTGCGCGGTGGCGACCTGGTGGTCAAGGGCAACGTCGGCGCCCGGACCGGCATCGACCAGAAGGGCGGCACGATCATCGCCCTGGGCAGCGCCGGCATCAACACCGGCTTCATGATGCAGCGTGGTCGCCAGATCATCTGCGGGAACGTCAACGACGGCCTGGGCGATTCGATGTACGACGGCGTCATCTACGTCGGCGGCAACGTGGCCTCGCTCGGCGTGGACTGCGTGCCCGGCGAGATGAACGACGACGACGTCGAGTTCATCAACCGTAAGTTCGGGATTTACAACCTCGGTACCCCGCCGGACCTGAAGAAGTTCGAGTGCGGCAAGGTGCTCCACAACTACGACGCGCTGGAGCCTTCCGAGCGCAAGCTCGTTCTCTAGGAGGGACAGGCAATGCCAGAAGCGAACGACATCAAGGGCGTGGACACGCCGGTGGTGGACACCAACGCAGCCACCGACGTGATCGGCAAGAGCAAGATCTTCACGCCGGAGGTCATCAACGACATCCACGTGAAGGCTGAGTTGGGCCGGTACCGGATGCGAGGGTTCTCGCTGTTCAAGAAGATTCCTCACTGGGACGAGTTGGTGTTCCTTCCCGGAACGCTGACTCGCTTCGTGATCGAGGGTTACCGGGAGAAGTGCGAGACCAAGACGGTTCTCGGCGCCCGGTTCGCCCACAAGCCACTGGAACTCGACATCCCCGTCTACATCACCGGCATGAGTTTCGGGGCCCTTTCCATCGAAGCGAAGTCGGCCCTAGCCAAGGGTGCATCGATGGCCGGTACGGCAACGTGCTCCGGTGAGGGCGGCATGATCCCGCCGGAGCGGGACCTGTCGACCAAGTGGTTCTACCAGGTCATCCAGAGCCGATACGGGTTCAACCCGCACCACCTCATGCTGGCCGACGCCACGGAGTTCTTCATCGGTCAGGGTTGCAAGGTTGGCCTAGGCGGCCACTTGATGGGCCAGAAGGTCACCGAGCAGGTGGCTGAGATGCGCTCACTGCCCGCCGGCATCGACCAGCGGTCACCGGCCCGCCATCCGGACTGGATCGGTCCCGATGACCTGTCTCTGAAGATCCAGGAGATCCGGGAGGCCACGAACTACCAAATTCCTGTGCAGTTGAAGTTGGGCTCGTCCCGGGTCTACGACGACGTGCGGATGGCCGCCAAGTGCGGTCCCGACACCATCTTCTTGGATGGTGCCGAGGGTGGAACCGGCGCCGGCCCGCACCTGGCCACCGAGGAGACGGGCATCCCGCTGATGGCAGCAATCCCCGAAGCCCGACGGGCGCTCGAGGACGTAGGCCTAGCCGACGAGGTCGATCTCGTCGTGGCCGGCGGCATTCGCAACGGCGGTGACGTGGCCAAGTGCTTGGCGCTCGGCGCCAAGGCCTGTGCGCTTGGCACGGCGGCCCTTATGGCGTTGAACTGCAACAAGCACATCGAGGGAGTCACCGACTACGAGGGCACCATCGGCGTGCCAGCTGGCGAGTGCTACCACTGCCACACCGGTCGTTGCCCGGTGGGTGTGGCCACCCAGGACGTGGAACTTCGGTCCCGTCTCGACGTCGACGAGGCGGCGCTGCGGGTCTACAACTTCCTGCACACGCTGACCATGGAGGTCCAGTTGCTGGCCCGGGCCTGCGGCAAGACCAACATCCACAGCTTGGAACCGGAGGACCTCGCGGCCCTAACCCACGAGGCGTCCGCTATGGCCAAGGTCCCGTTGGCTGGTACCACCTACATCCCCGGGGTCAGCGAGGAGCGGGCGCTGGCGGAGATGAAGGAACTAATGGCCAAGCAGATCGCAGAAAGCGGGAGCTGAGAACCATGGCTGTAAAGCACACCGTCGCCATCGACGCCGAGACCCTCGCCGGGAAGCGGTTCGAGTACCAGGAGGACCTCTCCCTGGTCGAAGACCTCGACCTGATGGAGTTGACTCCCGGCAAGGATCTCAACTGGCTGGAGGACATCCACCTACTCGAAGAGGAAAACACCCCCGCAGTGTTCGACCGGTACTCGAACTCGTTTCTCAAGATCTACTTCGATATCCCGGAGGGTCGCGAGGACGAGATTGCCCGCAAGGTGCTGATGAAGCACCTCATCTCGGGAAACTCCTACGGCATCCAACTAAAGGAGAAGCATTGCAAGTTCCACCAGGTCGAGCTCGGCCCGTGGGTCGCTGACTCCAAGTCGGTCGGAGACAACTACCAGCGCCCAGTGCTCGAGGGCTGGGAGCCTCCCGCCCACTGAACGGCTTGCGCCATACCATCTCATTAATCTTCCCTGTCGGCCTACGCGGTTGGCCGGGTGTTCCCCACAAGGAGTCTCGTCAGTGAACGCATCGCAAGTACCTGAGTCAGTTCGGTACTGCATCATTGGCGCTGGCATCCACGGCTTGTCGACTGCGTGGCACCTGGCCCGCGAGCTTAAGGCCCGCGGCAGCGGTGACGGCAGCGACATTCTCGTCATCGAGAAATCTGAAGCGGGTGCCGGCCCATCGGGCATTGCCTGTGGCGTGGTCCGAAACAACTATTTCCAGCCCGCCATGCGTGAACTCATGGCCCATTCGGTCCATGTGTGGGAGTCAGATCCGGATGCGTTCGAGTACCACCCGGTCGGCTATCTCCAGATCTCCTACGACGAGATGCGCGCTGACGTAGCGACGATCGCTGAGCAGCAGGCGGCCATCGGCTACGAGTCCGTATTCGTCGAAGGCGAGCAGGAGACCTTCAACTACATGAAGGGGATTTTCGATGACTGGCGCTGCACTGGGGTGACCAGTGTCCTCCACGAGAAGAAGGGCGGCTACGCGCACAACATGGCGACCGTCAACGCCCTGCTGGCCAAGGTGGAGGCCGAGGGCGTGAGCGTGGTTACCGGGACCCTGGTCACCGAGTTGGTGGTCGACGGCGGTGCCGTCACCCACGTGGTTACCCGCCGGGGAACCGAGTCGGCGACGATCGCCGTTGACCATGTCGTGGCAGCTGCAGGCCCCTGGGTGCCCAAGTTGTGGGAGATGCTGGACCTGCCGGAGACCACCAAGATTCTCTTGGAAGGTGAGATCTTCGAGCTCCCAACTTGGGAGTTTTGGGCCCTCCAGGAGGGCACTCTGGACGTCGATCCCGGCTATCTCATGAACAACGAGGGAAACATGCCACCAGTTGTTCACGTTGACGCCGATGTGCCGCTGTACGACGAGGACAACAACTTGCTCGTCGATGACAAGTGGGGGATCTACTACAAGCCGGACTTCAACTTTGGCGGCGTGCAGGGCGGCTACATGCCGTATCCGGTGAAACGCCCCTGGCGTGACGTGGCGATCGACCCGTACGGTCCGGCCAGCCCCGATTTCGTGGTCGGTACGGACTTCCGTCAGGTGTGGGCGGCTGCGCTGTCCCACTGTCAGGAGCGTTTTGAGGGAAAGGCCAGCCTGATGAGCCACGCCCCATCGGGAGGCATCGGAGCCTTCACCCCCGACAACTTCCCAGTGTTCGATACCTTCCACGAGAATGTCTATGTTGTCGCAGACTCGAACCACGGGTTCAAGATGATCGGTGTGGGTGCCTTGGTGGCAAAGGAGTTAGTCGGCGAGCCCCAGGTACTACTAGAGCCGTTCCGCTATTCGCGCTACGCCGAGGGCCGACTGCATCCGGTGAGCAACTCGCCATATCCCTGGAGTTAGTCCGCGACGGCCTTTCGGGGCTGATAGAAGGTCGACCGGTGGCCGGGCCAGCGCCCGGCCACACTCGCGTCCGGGTTCCGTCCGCTCAGCCGCCGTCCTCCGGGGCCTCGTCCAGGAGGTAGGTCGCCATGGAGTCGTCCATCGCCTCCATCCACGGTGTGTGATGGATCGGTGCCACTGTGCCGGTCAGCGTCGATGGAAAGCCGAGGTTGCGGTAGCCCATGATGTCGGCGTTCTTGTGGCCCTTCCACTCCTTGAACATCCGATTCACCTCGGCGATGTTGAAGTCGGGGTAGTCAGTGGCGTCGACCAGATCCTGCGTGTAGTCCCCCTGAAAGTCGATCTCTTCGTAGGCAGTCTCTAGGGCCTCCTCACGCTCGAGCCAGCCAGCGCTGTCGGCCGCCATCTCGGCAGTTGACGGTAACTCGATACGTCCGAGCATCACATCGCGGGCCCACCAGGCCTGAGCGTCGAACATATTGAACGTGTAGTACTGGTCCTGCATCCCTAAGTAGAAGAGTTTTGGGTTTTGCTCCCAGGCCACTCCTTTGTAGAGCCCGGGCGTCCAGAGGCGGTTCTTCGTCTCAAGCCGAAGTTCGTCGGGCATGAACGGGAAGTGATGCAAGTAGCCGGTACACAGGATGATGGCCTGCACATCCCGGGTTTGGCCGTCGGCGAAGTGGACGGTGTTGCCATCCACGTGGGTCAGGATCGGAAACTCTTCCCAGTTGTCCGGCCAGTCGAAGCCCATCGTGCCGGCGCGCGATGTGCAGTAGATGTGTCTAGCGCCGTACTTGTGGCACTGGGAACCAATGTCTTCGGCTGAATAACTCGCTCCCACGATGAGGATGTCTTTGTCAGCGAACTCCACGGCATCCCGGAAGTCGTGTGCATGAAGGATTCGCCCCAGAAACTTCTCGAATCCCGGGTAGTGCGGCACGTTGGGTACCGAGAAGTGGCCAGTGGCCACAACGACGTAGTCGAACTCCTCGGAACTGACGGTGCCGACCTTTAGGTCATGGGCGGTCACTGTGAACTGGCCGGTCACATCATCGTAGGAAACGTTGCGAACCGGGGTGCGGAATCGGATCTGGTCACGGACCTTGCTCTTCTCGACGCGTCCCTTGATGTAGTCCCAGAGGACTTCTCGTGGCGGATAGGAGGCAATGGGCTTGCCGAAGTGCTCCTCGAAGCTGTAGTCGGCGAACTCCAGGCATTCCTTCGGACCGTTAGACCACAGGTACCTGTACATCGAGCCGTGGACGGGCTCGCCGTACTCGTCGACCCCGGTACGCCATGTGTAGTTCCACAGGCCTCCCCAGTCCTCCTGCTTCTCGTAGCACACCAGATCGGGGATCTCGGTTCCGTCGGCCGCCGCCGAGGCGAAGGCCCGCAACTGTGCCAGGCCGCTGGGACCCGCGCCGAGGATGGCCACTCTGGTCATGTCGTTTCCTCCCGGGGGTTAGGTCAGGAAAGGAGGCCGAGTTGGCGCTTACGCTTGTCGGCCCATTCGGAGATCAACACGTCTGACGCCATGCCTATGCAGGCCACGGCAATACCAGCGACGATGGCCCGGCCACTGTCGATGTTGGGCTGGGCCTCGATGAGTTCCCGGGCCAGCCCCGTGGTCTTGATGAGGCCGGCGATCATCACCATGAAGAGACCGAACATGATCGTCTGGTTGATACCGAGCATGATCTCCGGCACGGCCATCGGCAATTTCACCTTCCAGAGGGTCTGCCGCCGGGTGCAGCCGGCCATTGTGGATGCCTCGACCAGTGGCGCCGGCACGTTCTGGATGCCGAAGATCGTGTACCGGATGGCCGGCACAGATGCGGAGAGGACCACGGCGACGATGATCGCCGTTTCGGAGACGTCGAAGAACATGATGGCCGGGAACAGGTAGACGAATGACGGGAAGGTCTGGAAGAAGTCGAGGACCACTTGTACCGCCGTGTTGCGTCGCGCCGTAGTTGCTGCCCAGATCCCGAACGGGACGCCGAAGATGACTGCCAGAAACACGGCAAAGGTCAACTGGTAGAAGTTCCACATGGCCTGCCACCAGAACCCGGCGAGAGAGATAAAGGCGACCATGCCTGCGGCCATCAGGGCGGGTCGGCGGCCGTTGATGAGGTATCCGACCACACCAAAGAGCAGGACGAGGCCCACCCACGGGATCGTGAGGTAAGCGTCGCGCATGGGCAATAGGACCCAGGACTCGAGAAAATCCCGGAAGGAGATGGTGATATCGCGGAGGTTGACGGTGAGGTCCTCGTCAATGGTGCGGAGGGTCACCCAGCCGAGCGTCACGATCACCGTCATAGCCGCTGTCCAGGTGAAGTGCAGTGCATGTAGGTCCTGGGCGGCCGTTCCAGTGTCGGAGTGGTCGTCTTCAGAGGCTTGGACTAGCAGCCTGGTTCGTACCGATGAGCCGTACGCCAAGGCGGCGACGCCAGCTGCCACAAAGACGTAGATCCACGGCTTGGCGGACAGGTGCAAGAAGTCGAACAAATCGACGGACCATCCCACTACGGTCACGGCGGCCGCAGCGGCGAGCCAGCGGTAGCGTCGGGTATCCCAGGCCTTCCATCCGGCAAATGCGATGGCGGCCAGGAAGAGCACCAACCACCGGCCACCGGACAGGTGCCACCACGCCACGTCGCTCTTGCCATTGTCCACGAGGAATTCCCAAAAGGCCTCATGACCCCACATCCATGAGTTGGGCACGCGGAAGGCAGCATCCCAAACCTGGGACAGGGCTAGGCCCACCGCCACTACGGCCCCTGAGGCCAGGAGGTAGGGGTGGCGTTTCCAGAAGGGCACGCCTTCTGCGTGGCGGGTCGGTTGGAGTCGACCCAGCGCCTGGCTGAGGCGGTCCAGGGTGATGGCCATGACGACAATGGCGATTCCAATTTCCGTTCCGGCGCCGATGTGGAGTCCTGTGAGGCGGAACAGGAGATCCTGTCCCAGGCCGGCGGTACCGACGAAAGAAGCGATAACCACCATGGCCAAGCACTCCATCACCACCTGGTTGATGCCGACCAGGAGGGCGTGGCGGGCGGCGGGTAACTCCACCTTCCACAGCATCTGCCGTCGTGTACAGCCGCCCATGATTCCCGCCTCGATGACCTCACTCGAGATCCCCTGGATACCGAGGATCGTCACGCGAGCCATTGGCGGGATGGCGTAGGCGATCGTGGCAATGACACCAGCCTTGTGCGAGAGGCCAATGAAGACGCCGATCGGGATGAGGAAGGTGAAGTGTGGGAAGGCCTGGGTCAGGTTCATGATCGGGATCAGGAACTGTTCGACCCGACGTCGTTTGGCAGCCACCAGGCCGATGAGGCCTCCGAGCAGGGCGGCAATCGGAACGGCCACCAGGACAGCGGACAGCGTGATCATCGTTTTGTCCCAGCGGGTCTCCGCTCCCGCCTGCTCCGCAGGTTCACCAACGAAGGCGGCGTAGAGAATGAACCCGACCGACAGAAGGGCAAGGCGCCAGCTACCCAACTTCCAACCGATGACACCAAAGAGGCCGGCGATCACGACCCACGGCAGGGCGGGAATATGCCACGGCTCGTAGAGACTCACCACGGCCATCCAGCCCAACAGGAGGGCCGTCACCGCTAGGGCAGTGCTCCGGCGATTCCAGGCCAGCCGGCCTGCACCACCGACGAGGAGGACGAAGATGAACAGCCACGGCATATCGGGTAGGTGCCACGGCCCGTAGCCGCTGATGAGGAGCCCTTCGGTCACGTCTAGGGGGAACTCCAGCCATCGTGCAACCTGGCGGAAGAAGGCCTTGACATTGAAGGATTCCTCGTTGGTCTGCAGGGCCAACCATCCAATGGTGGCGATGGCCGTAGTCGCCGTTGTCCGTCCGAACGTCCAGTCCCGCAGAGTCCAGATTGCCGCGGCTATACCGACCACTAGGAAGACGTAGACCCACGGTGTCGTGGGAACGTGCAGGAAGTCCAACAAGTCAAATGACCAGCCCACCCATGCCACGGCCACGGTGCCAACCAGCCATCGGTTGCTATGGGTACGCCAGGCCATCCAGCCGGCTGCCCCGAGGCAGGCCAGGAGGAGCAACAGCCACGGTCCTTTGGATAGGTGCCACGCCACAGTGAACTGGAAGAACTCCTCGTAGCGGAGATGGTCAAACCAGGTGTTTACCCACCCCGTGGCCTTGTAACTGACGCTGGCGAAGCCGTCCCGTCCCGCAAAGTTGAACCAGTCGACGGTCCAGGTCCGCGGAACCCGATACAGCCATTCAAGCGCCGCTGATTCCCCTTCGTACTTGCCGGTTCGGGTGATGTGGTGTGACCCGAGCCGCCACCAGGCGAACCACAGGATCAGGAACGGGCCGAAGGCCATCGTCGCCTTCTGGCGATTGGAGAGTTGCTTTGCTGGTCCGTCGGCCGAAGCAGCGTCGGAGGTGTCGAGGGGCTCGGACGTGGTCGGATCCGTCATGGCCGGGTGATCACTCGGACTCGAAGAGCGCTTCGTTCACCTGCACAGCGTCGATTGAGCCGACAACCACGCCGTCTTCGATCACCCTTAACGGCACTGAGGAACTGAGGATCTGACTGGCCACCGACGCTACGAACACGCGTCCGTCGACCTCGCCCTCGGCGTCATCTGAGATTGGACCCATCAGAGTATGGACCCGAAGCAATTTGGCCCGGGAGACGTTCTTAGTAAACGCCGCGACGTAGTCCGAACCCGGGTTGGTGATCAGCTCCTCGGCGGTGCCTAACTGGTCGATTACCCCGTCGCGCATGATGGCAATCCGGTCAGCGAGACGGATGGCTTCATCGAAGTCGTGCGTGATGAAGATGATTGTCTTCTGCAACGTCGACTGGAGCCGGAGGAACTCGTCCTGCATGTCCCGTCGGATGAGGGCGTCGAGGGCGGAGAACGGTTCGTCGAGGAACCACACATCGGGCTCAACAGCCAGTGAGCGACCGATGCCGACACGCTGCTGCTGTCCGCCGGAGAGTTCCCTGGGGTAGTAGTCGCCTCGTCCGTGTAGTCCGACGAGATCGATGATCTCAAGAGCCCGAGCGTTCCGGGTGGGCACGTCGACCCCCTGGACCTCGAGCGGGAAGGCAACGTTTTCGAGCACTGTGCGGTGCGGGAACAGCGCGAAGTGTTGGAACACCATGCCCATCTTGTGCCGGCGAAGCTCGACCAACTCTCGCTCGGAGGCGTCACGCAGGTTCTCACCGTCGAAGTCGATTTCGCCGGAGGTTGGTTCGATGAGGCGAGACATGCAGCGGACGAGGGTGGATTTCCCCGAGCCACTCAGGCCCATCAGTACGACGAGCTCGCCCTCGTGGATCTCCAGCGAGGCGTTCCGAACGGCGGGGATGTAGCCGCTCTCTTTGATGGTGGCCAGGTCCGGTTCGCCGTCGTGAGACGCTAGGAACTTCTCAGGGTCGGGCCCGTAGAGCTTCCATACGTTTCGGCAGGCGAGCTTGGGCTGGTTCATCACGTCGAATCTCGTCGAGAAACCGGATGGTCCGGCTAGTCGCCGCACTCTAGTGCTGAAAAGGAAACGGCGCCCTAGCCGCTGATAGGTTCCGCGGCCGTCTCGAATTTGCAGGGGGAGCGAACCGTGAAGATCGCCGAGGTCGACGTGTTTCAGCACGACCTTCCCGTGCGAGGGCCCGAGCAGGGGGTTCCGTATCGGATGGCCCTCCAGGACGTATGGCACCTTGACACCACCATCGTGCGTCTCGCCTGTGATGACGGCACTGTCGGATATGGCGAGACCTGTCCGCTGGGATCGACCTACCAGCCCGAGCACGCCCGAGGCGCTCGGGCCGCCCTGGCCGAGGTGGCTCCCCATCTGATCGGCCTGGACCCCACGGCCCTCGGTCGGGTGAACGCCGCTATGGACGAGGCACTGATGGGACACAGGTATGCCAAGGCGGCCATCGATGTGGCCTGCTGGGATGCCACAGGGAAGATCTACGGGGTTCGGGTCTGCGACCTGCTGGGCGGTGCGGTCCGGGAGCGGGTGCCGTCATACCACGGCGTGCTGATTGCTTCACCGGAGGACTCAGCGGCCGACGCCGACCGGCGACAGGCTGAAGGCTTCCCCCGGATCCAACTCAAAGTGGGAGGTCGTCCGGTGGCCGACGACGTTGCCGCGCTACGGGCCGTGGCGGCGATTCTCCGGCCCGGCGTCCGTCTATCGGCCGACGCCAACAAGGGGTGGACTACCCGCGACGCTATTCAGGTCTCCCAGGCCTGTCGTGACGTCGCGATGGTGCTCGAGCAGCCCTGCCGGACCTATGAGGAGATGGCTTCACTGGTAGGGAAGGTCTGCCATCCGATCTACCTCGACGAGTCGGCTACCGGCCTGGCAGCCGTGGTGACGTCCATCGGTCAGGGGGTGGCCGACGGGTTCGGCATGAAGGTCTCCCGGGTGGGGGGTATCAGTGCCATGCGGGCCGTGCGCGACGTGTGTGCGGCGGCCCGTCGTCCCCACACGGTTGATGACACCTGGGGTGGAGATCTGGTCGCCGCGGCCAGCCTGCACGTGGGAGCCACAGTGGACCCGGCGAACTTCGAGGGAACCTGGATTGCTGAGCCGTATGTGGACGGCCACTACGACGATAAGCACGGGATCCACCTAGATGGGGGTTGGATCGACTTGCCCCCGGGCCCGGGCCTGGGCATCACCCCGGACGAGTCCCAGTGGGGCGATCCGGTGATGTCGTTCCGGTGACCGGTTGAGTTGGATCAGCGTCCGGCCAGATTTACCGCTTCGATCCCTTGGGTCTTCTTGTCGGTCATCCCACGGCCTGTCCGGCCCGGTAGGCGAAGTCGCCGCCGGTTAGGTGTACCGAGAGGTGGCGGAACGCCTTTAGCATCGACCGGCGTTCGATCGGGCTGAGTCCGGCCAGGTCGCGATCTAGTTTCTCCACGAGGCGGGCGGCCACCGTTCGGGCGGTCCGGCTGCCGTTGGGAGTGGGTTCGATCAGGGTTCGGCGGCCGTCGTCGGGGTCGGCCACCCGGCGCACTAGGCCCCGGTCCACGAGGCGCTGCAAGGTTTTGGCGGTCCCTCCGGAGGTCTGGACCACCCACCGGGCCAGGTCTCCGGCCGTCATCAGGCGGTCGTCGGC
Organism: Actinomycetota bacterium; assembly: GCA_036123635.1. Classification (GTDB taxonomy): domain Bacteria; phylum Actinomycetota; class Acidimicrobiia; order Acidimicrobiales; family MedAcidi-G1; genus UBA9410. The sequence continues at coordinate 1,887 of JAZADL010000059.1, read as the reverse complement.
GAGGGCCACTCCGGCCAAGGCGCCGTAGTCCGATGTGGAGAGGCCGGAATCGGCGAGGGCCTCGGACAGCCAGACATCCAGTTGGCGTCCCGCCACGTAGGCCCACACCAGAATTCCGGCCGTGTCGGGTTCGTTGTCGCCGGCCAGGCGTTCGACGGCGGCGTCGACCTCACGGGGATGGTCCGAGGAAAAGGCCATGGTTCGAGCGTACCTTGAGATTCTCTTCCGAGGAAGGTATCTTCCTCGGAAGAGAATCTCTCCCGAGAAGGTGGAATCGCCATGGTCACCATCGACGACATCGACCTCACCGATCTCGACGTGTTCGTCGAGCGGATGCCCCACGACTGGTTTGATCTACTCCGTCGCGAGGCGCCGGTGTGGCGCCACCCAGCCACCGACGAGCACCCGGAACCGTTCTGGGTGGTGTCGTCCTACGAACACATCTCCGAGGCCCATCGGTCAGGAACCCTGTTCTCTCACCAGACCGGGCCGGGACGAGATGGCGCCGGTGGGGTAGCCCTGAACGACATAGCGCCCGGTCGCGGCCCGGGCCTCCAAATGGTCATGACCGACCCGCCCCAGCACACGAGGTACCGCAAGCTGGTCAATACCGGGTTCACGCCGCGCATGGTCCGACGCATGGAGGAGGTCATGCGACTCCGCACGACCATCATCCTGGACCGGATCTGCGAGCGGGGGACGGCCGACTTTGTTCTTGACGTGGCCGCCGAACTTCCCCTGATGGCCATTGCCGACATCATCGGTGTGCCCGATGATGAGCGGCACCTGCTCTTGGACTGGAGCAACCGGACTATCGGCGGAAGCGACCCCGAATACCGGGATGAGGGTGCCGAGGAAAACCACAGATCTACCTACGAGGCAGCCATGATTGAGATGGCCATGTACGCCCACGGTCTGACCGACCGCAAGCGCACCGAACCGGAGGATGACCTCTGGACGGTCCTCACCTCGGCCACTGTGACTCTGGACGACGGTACAACAGCCGAGTTGACCGACATTGAACGGGATCTTTTCTTCACCCTGCTGCTGGTGGCCGGCAACGAGACGACTCGCAACGCCATAAGCCTCGGCCTAATGGGCTTCCTCGACCATCCCGACCAGTGGGGTCCACTCACTGAGGGGGTCGAGATGGACGAGGTCGCCGTAGACGAGGTCCTGCGATACACCAGCCCGGTCAATTACTTCCGGCGCACGGCAACTGAGGACACGGAACTGGGAGGCCAGCAGATCCGGGCCGGGGACAAGGTGACTCTCTGGTACCCGTCGGGGAATCGCGACGAGAAGGTCTACGACGACCCCCACCGTATGGATCTAACCCGGCACCCCAACCATCATCTGGCCTTCGGTGGCGGAGGTGCCCACTATTGCCTCGGGGCGAACTTGGCCCGGCTGGAACTGAAGCTCATGTTCGAAGGCCTGGCCAGGCGGATGCCCGACATTGTCTCCACTGGTCCGGCCGACCGGCTGCGGATGAACTTTGTGAACGGGATCAAGCACCTTCCGGTCGAGTTCACCCCGTCGGAACCCGTCCTGGTTGCCTGACGATCGTTCCGGCTTGCGCTCCTGTCAGCGGGTGGAGCCGGGGGGGTTTCGGAACCGCACGCCCGCCGGGCGGGGTTCGTCGCACCGTTCCAGAGCAGCGGCCCAGGCCGGTGAGGCACCAAGTGCATTACGAAGGCCGCGGACCAGCAGACGCCCACGGCTAACGGCCCCCCGGCGGGGCGAGACGCCGATGGCCTCTAGTATCGGTCTTGGAACGGTGGCTGCCGCGGCGTCGTGGATGATCCGGTAGGCCGCCCGCACCGGACCAGACAACGGAGGTCCGGAGAGAAAGGCGACGGCTTCATCGCCGGCTGGGGAACGACC
>JAZADL010000058.1:0-2628 GCA_036123635.1 Actinomycetota bacterium | reverse complement strand
ATGCTATCGGCCACCCTCAGGGCCGTCGGATGCCCTCCAGGCAATAACAATCAGTCATCGAGCCTGAGGGCGGAGATGAAGGCCTCCTGGGGCACGTCGACCCGTCCGATGGACTTCATCTTCTTCTTGCCCTCCTTCTGCTTCTCGAGCAGTTTCCGCTTTCGAGTGATGTCGCCCCCGTAGAGCTTGGCCGTTACGTCTTTTCGAAACGCCCGGACCGTCGCCCGAGAGATGATCCGTCCCCCAATAGCTGCCTGGATGGGAACCTCGAACTGCTGGCGCGGTATGAGCTCTTTGAGTTTGGCCGTCATCTTTCGTCCGTAAACTTCGGCCGCAGACCGGTGGACCACTGTCGAGAAGGCGTCCACCGGTTCGCCGTGTAGCAGAATGTCCACCCGAACCAAGTCGGAGTCGCGGTAGCCCTCGGGTTCGTAATCCAGGCTGGCGTATCCCTGAGTACGGCTCTTCATCTGATCGAAGAAGTCGATGACTACCTCCGCCAGAGGCAGGTGATACTTGAGTTCAACTCGCTCAGGTGACAGGTACGACAGGCCCTCCAGCTCGCCCCTTCGCTCCTGACAGAGCTCCATGAGCGTGCCCGTGAAGTCGGTGGGCGTGATGATGGCGGCTAGAAGAAACGGTTCCTCGATACGGGCCGTCTCAGTCGTTGTCGGCAGGTCACACGGGTTGTCGATCTCTAGTCGCTCACCCGACGTCGTAGTCACCCGGTACACCACCGACGGGGCGGTAGTGATGAGGCTGAGGTCGAACTCCCGCTCCAAACGTTCCCGAACGATCTCCATGTGGAGTAGGCCCAGAAATCCACATCGAAAGCCGAACCCGAGCGCCCCCGAGGTTTCGGGTTCGTAGGTGAAGCTGGAGTCGTTCAGACGAAGCTTCTCTAAGGCCTCCCGAAGGTCGTTGAACTCGTCGCCGTCAATCGGGTAGAGCCCACTGAACACCATGGGCTGGGGTTCCCGGTAGCCCTCCAGGGGTGAGTCGGCACCGTGTCGGCTAGTGGTCACGGTCTCTCCGGACCGGGCTTCGCCCACGTCCTTGATGCCCGCCAGCAGGTACCCCACCTCGCCGGGGCCTAGGCCGTCCACCGGCGTCATCTCCGGGCGACGGACACCGATCTCATCTACCTCGTAGACCGCTCCGGCCTGCATGAAACGCAGAGAAGCCGCCCTGTCCAGACGGCCGTTCACCACACGGACAGAAGACACCACCCCGCGGTACTGGTCGAAGTGGCTGTCGAAGACCAGGGCCTGGAGCGGAGCATCGGGGTCTCCGACTGGTGGTGAGGTCTGCTCCACCACGGCGTCCAGCAACTCGGCGACTCCCTCACCTGTCTTGGCGCTGATGTGAAGAATGTCCTCGGCGCTAATGCCGAGGACCTGCTCAATCTCCTCGGCATAACGCTCGGGTTCAGCGGCTGGAAGGTCGATCTTGTTCAGCGCAGCCACGATCTCCAGGTCGTTCTCCAGCGCTAAGTAGCAGTTGGCCAGGGTCTGAGCCTCAATCCCCTGGGCAGCGTCCACGACCAGGATCACTCCCTCGCAGGCGGCCAGCGATCGGCTCACCTCGTAACCGAAGTCCACGTGACCGGGGGTGTCGATCAGGTTGATAACCGTGTCTTTCCAGTCCAAGCGGACACTCTGAAGTTTGATGGTGATGCCTCGTTCTCGCTCCAGGTCCATGGAGTCCAGGTACTGGGCCCGCATCTCTCGTGGATCGACAGCTCCGCAGAGCTCCAACATCCGATCGGCAAGCGTGGACTTACCGTGGTCGATGTGGGCGATGATTGAGGTGTTGCGCAGCCGAGAAAGGTCCATCCCGCCGCTGACGGTACTTGCGGGGGCCGTCTCGACGGTGGCCCCGTGTACCCAGTTTCTCCCGATGCACTTCTAGGCGGGCATCACGCCGACAGAGAGTCGTTCCACGGACGCCACCGGTAGCATGGTGCGCCGTGCCGGTCCGCGACCGGACTAAGTGCCCACCGACCCAGATGGACCCTCCCCTGTGGCCAACATCAAGAGCCAGATCAAGCGAAACCGCCAGACCGAAAAGCGTCGGCTGCGGAATCGTTCCGTGCGCGCCGAGCTGAAGACCCGCACCCAGAGCGCCATCCAGGCCGCTGAGTCGGGCGAGAACGTAGCCGAGGCTACGGCAGCTGCTATGAAGCGGATCGACAAAGCCGGTGATCGCCGGATCCTGCACCCCAATACCGCCGCTCGTCGCAAGTCGCGCCTCCAGAAGCGCCTCAACGGCCTCTCTAGTTGATCCTCAACGGCCCCTCCGGCCGTCACCCTCTCTAACTCAGCGCCGGGCCAAGCTGGCCAACCGGGCCACCAGCACCTCCACCACCAACTCCGGTGGCCAGGCCGAACGTCCCCGTAGGTCTAGGTCGGCGGCCGCTATCAGGCGGATCGCCCGGGCTACTCTCCCGGGACCTATCCGGCGACTGACCTGCAGCGCCTTCTTCGCCGGGAAACCTTTGATCCCCAACACCTCGGCGGCTTCCACCTCATTTCGGACATCAGCCCCATCGAGGCGTAGTAGTCGTCCGAAGTGCCCGTGGAGTGACGCCATCACGGCTAGGGGATGTCGTCCACCGGCGTCCAGCAT
>JAZADL010000057.1:0-3803 GCA_036123635.1 Actinomycetota bacterium | reverse complement strand
ACGTCACCTTGGTGGCGATGGCTGGGTTTGGGACCATCTTGGGACAGCCCATGTACGACCGTTACGCAGGTCGCATCTTGAACACCCACCCGTCGCTGCTCCCCGCCTACCCGGGCTGGCATGCCGTAGCCGACGCCCTGGCCGACGGTGCCACGGTGAGCGGCTGCACGGTGCACCAGGCCACCCTGGAGGTGGACAGCGGGCCGATCCTGGCTCAGGAGACCGTGCCCGTGCTGCCCGATGACGACGAGACCTCCCTCCACGAGCGGATCAAGGTGGTGGAGCGACGCCTCTACGTCGACACCATCCGGTCGGTCCTGGCCGGAGAACCGCTGGTGGAGGCCACCGCCCCCGAGGGAGCCCCGGCGTGAGCTCTGTCCCGAAGAGGGCCCTGCTATCCGTCCACGACAAGACCGGTATCGCGGACCTGGCACGCGGGTTGGTCGAAGCGGGCTGGGAGCTGGTCTCCAGCGGGGGTACGGCCTTGGTTCTGGCTGACGAGGGCGTACCCGTGGTGGAGGTCGGCGAAGTCACCGGGTCCCCGGAGATTCTTGGGGGCAGGGTTAAGACGCTGCACCCAGCGATCCACGGCGGGATCCTGGCCGACCGATCCGATCCCGGGCATCTGGCCGACCTGGAAGCCCAAGGCATCGTGCCCATCGACCTGGTGGTTGGGAACCTCTACCCGTTCACGTCGGACCCCGGGGTTGAGCTGATCGACATTGGTGGCCCGACCATGGTGCGGGCAGCGGCCAAGAACCACGCCCACGTGGGCGTGGTTGTCGACCCGGCTGACTACCGTCCGGTCCTCGACGAGATCCGAGTCGCCGGCTCCCTGTCCGACGCCACCCGACGACGGCTGGCCCGATCGGCATTCGCTCACACGGCCGCCTACGACGCGGCCATCGTGGCCTGGTTCGACAAGGACCCATTGTCGGACCACGCCAACGACCTGCTCAAGCCATCCCTGCACCTGACCCTGGACCGGGTCCAGGACCTCCGGTACGGCGAGAACCCGCATCAGACGGGTGCCCGTTACCGAGTTGCCGGTTCCTCCGGATGGTGGGACACCACCGTGGTACACGGCGGGAAGGCCATGTCATATCTGAACCTGTTGGACACCGAGGCGGCGTGGCGGCTCGTGCACCGCCTAGGTGACGATCCGTGTGCGGTAGTTGTCAAGCATGCCAACCCGTGTGGTGCAGCGGTCGGCTCCGATATCGCCGATGCCTACCTCTCGGCTCACCGATGCGATCCGGTGTCGGCCTTTGGCGGGGTAGTGGCCGTGAACCGTCCGGTCACGCTGACCATGGCTGAGGCCCTTTCCGAGGTATTCACCGAGGTCGTGGTGGCGCCCGGCTACGAGCCCGACGCTCTGGTCCTCCTCGGTGAGCGGAAGAATCTGCGGGTTTTGGAGGCCGGGACCCCCAGCTGGCCGGAGCTGGATGTCCGGGGCATCGACGGTGGGCTTCTGATCCAGACATCCGACGACCTAGTGAACGAGCCGTCCGTCTGGGAGGTGGTGACCGAGCGGGAACCCACCGGGGCTGAGTGGGCCGACCTGGAGTTCGCCTGGCGGGTGGTTGCCCGAGTGAGTTCCAACGCCATCGTGCTCGTGAAGGACCGGTGCGCGGTAGGCATCGGGGCCGGCCAACAGAACCGCCGGGACGCCGGACGGATTGCTGCTGAGAAGGCGGCCGGTCGGGCAATTGGCGGGGCGTGTGCCAGTGACGCCTTCTTCCCGTTCCGGGACGGCCTAGATGCCGCGGCCGCCGCGGGAGTCACCGCCGTGGTCCAGCCCGGGGGTTCGTTGCGTGACGACGAGGTGGTGGCGGCGGCTGACGCCCACGGCATGGCCATGGTCTTCACCGACGAGCGGCATTTTCGCCACTGATTAGCAGTCGGGGTCGGGATCGGAGGCGGCTAGCGTCACCGCCCATGAGCGCACAACTTCTTGCAGGTGGACCGGTGGCCGAAGCCGTCCTGGACGACGTCCGGGCTCGGGTCGACGTCCTAAGGGCTGCCGGCACCACACCCGGCTTGGGCACCATTCTCGTTGGTGATGACGGGGCCAGTGCCGGCTACGTCCGTAAGAAGCACGAGACATGCGAGTCGGTTGGCATGGCCTCCTACCACATCCAGGTGGAGCCCGATGACCCCGCGGAGGCCTTAGACGAGGCGGTGGCTGCCTTCAACGGGGATCCGGCCGTCCACGCCTACATCATCCAGCATCCGGTAGCCGACGGCTTCGACTTCAACTCCGCGCTTTCGGCCATGGATCCAGTTAAGGACGCGGATGGGCTGCACCCGACCAACCTCGGCAAATTGGTCCTTCAGGAGGAAGGCCCTGTGCCGTGCACGCCGGCCGGTATCCAGGCCCTGTTCGTTCACTACGACATCGATGTCAGTGGGAAGCACGTGGTAGTCATCGGACGCGGCCCGACCCTAGGCCGACCGTTGTCCTTGCTCCTGACGACCAAGGCTCCAGGAGCCAACGCGGCGGTCACCGTGGTGCACTCGGCGGTGCCCGACCTAGCCGACCTGACTCGAGAGGCCGACATCGTGGTGGCCGCCCTCGGCGTGCCGTCGTTTGTGCAGCCAGACATGGTGAAGCCGGGGGCCGTGGTGGTCAGCGGTGGCATCTCCTGGGAGGGCCGGAAGTTGCTGGCTGACGTGGACGAATCAGTGGGTGAGGTGGCGTCCTGGATCACTCCCCGGCTGGGTGGGGTGGGGCCGACCACCGTGGCCATGCTGTTGCGCAACACGGTCGAGGCTGCCGAGCGCACTGACGCCAAGGGTGGCTGATGGTCGGCGGTTCGCCGACCATGTCCAGTACCCGTCGATGCCTACCGGTCAGATCCCCGTCCGTTGGATGCTGGGAGACCCTGAATCGGTAGGGTCGGAGGAATGACAGGAAAGATCACCATGGGTGCCGACGGCATCCTTGTCGTGCCCACTGATCCGATCATCCCGTTTATCGAGGGAGACGGTACCGGTGTCGACATCTGGCCAGCAGCTCGGCTGGTACTCGACGCAGCGGCAGCCAGACACGGCCACACTGTCGAGTGGATGGAGGTGCTGGCCGGGGAGAAGGCTTACAACGAAACCGGTGAATGGCTGCCCCGGGGGACCGTCGAGGCGTTCACCGAGTATCTGATCGGCATCAAGGGACCACTCACCACCCCGATCGGCGGGGGCTTTCGCAGCCTCAACGTGGCTCTCCGCCAGATCCTGGACCTCTACGTGTGCCTCCGCCCGGTGCGGTGGTTCCAGGGCGTACCGTCGCCGGTCAAGCACCCCGAGTTAGTCGACATGGTGATCTTTCGGGAGAACACCGAAGACATATACGCCGGCCTCGAGGTCGAGGCCATGACGCCCGAGGCCCTCCGCTTGCGGGAGCTGCTAGAGGACGCCTTTGGCTGGCAGATCCGCGAGGACGCCGGAATCGGCATCAAGCCCATCTCCAAGACCGGGTCCCAGCGTCTGCAACGAGCCGCCCTGCAGTACGCGGTAGATCGAGGCCGTCCCCGGATCCACTGGGTCCACAAGGGAAACATCATGAAGTTCACCGAGGGCGCTTTCCAGAAGTGGGGCTACGAGCTGGTAAGGGAGGAGTTCTCAGATGTGGCCGTCGGGTGGGACGACTGCGACGGCGATCCCGGCGACCGGATCCTCGTCCAGGACACCATCGCTGATATTGCCCTCCAGCAGGTACTGACCCGCCCATCGGAGTTCGACGTGATCGCCACCATGAACCTCAACGGCGACTATCTGTCCGATGCCCTGGCCGCTCAGGTAGGGGG
>JAZADL010000056.1:0-3381 GCA_036123635.1 Actinomycetota bacterium | reverse complement strand
CAACCGCTCACGGGAAGATGCCCTTCGCCTTCCCCAGTCATCCTGTCGAACGTTTCCTAACCAGCGTCTGGGTGTCTCCGTACTTCGAGGACGACATGCCTCTCCTCAAGGACCTACTGGGTGTCGACCGGTTGCTGTTCGGCTCGGACTTTCCCCACGCCGAAGGCCTTTCCGAACCGTTGAACTTCGTCGACGAGTTGGAAGGGTTCAGCGACGACGAAGTGCGGAAGGTGATGCGTGATAACGCCTGCCGCCTCGTCGGGGCCAACTGAGGCCCGGTCCCAGAACGTGGCTGATTCTCCGGCCTCGGACGAACGACGGGTCCAGTTTCCGGACCACGAGGCGACGGCTGCGGGCCTAATTCGTGATGCGGCTAATCGTTGGGGAGATCGGATCTTGGTCGTTCTCGACGACCAACGAGTCACCTACCGAGAAGTGGAGCGGCGGTCAGCCGAGATGGCCCGTGCTCTTCTAGCCAGTGGGGTATCCCGGGGAAGCCGGTTGGGCCTCCTCGCCCCGAACGGTCCTGACTGGGTGGTGGCCTGGCTGGCCGCTACTCGCATCGGAGCTGTGACCACCTTGCTCAGTACCTACGCTCGGCCGAGAGAACTCGGCTGGGCTCTCGGTCACTCGGGGGTTGAAGTTCTGGTCGCCGCCAATGGTTATCTGGGTCGCCACTACCCCGAGGAACTCGAAACCGCGATTCCCGGCCTGGCCGGTCAGAGCCGTGGTGAGATCGAAATAGCAAGTCATCCGGACCTGGCCGAGGTCTATGTGTGGAACGGCACCGATCGGAGTTGGGCTTCGACGGTCAAGGACCTAGTAGCTGGTGCCTCGGGCACCACCGACACCGACCTGGTAGTTGCAGAGGCCGCGGTCGGTCCCGATGACCCGATGGTGATCATGTACACCTCGGGTAGTACCGCCGAGCCGAAAGGGGTAATCCATGGCCATGGCGCCGTCGTACGACACCCCTACAACCTTCTTCCCTTCCGCGACCTGGTTCCCGGGGACGTCCTCTACACGCCGATGCCGCTGTTCTGGGTGGGTGGTTTGACCTACACCCTTGTTTCAGCGATGCACGCCGGGGCCACTGTCGTGTTCGAGGAGCGTTTCGAGGCTGGCGGAACCCTCGACCTCATCGAGACGGAGAGGGTCACCCACGTGGTCGGCTGGCCTCACATGAGCCGGGCCCTCACCGAACACCCGTCGTTCCCGACCCGGAACCTGTCGGCGGTTCGGGGCGGAAGCCTCGACGCTCTCCTCCCCCCAGACCGGCGAGTCGGCGACCCAGAGCTACGAGCCAACTCCCTTGGCATGACCGAATCGCTCGGCCCTCACTCCATTGAACTGATTGGCAGTGCCCTCCCTGAGATCAAGCGCGGCTCGTTCGGTCGTGCCGTTCCGGGCATCGAACACCGGATCGTGGACCCCTCCACCGGGGAGGAAGCCCTCGAGGGGGAACTGGGGGAGATCTGGATCCGTGGCTATCCCCTGATGCTGGGGCTGGTGGGGGTAGCCAAGCAGGAGGTCTTCATGCCTGACGGCTGGTATCGGACCGGCGATGTAGGCCACCTTGACGCTGACGGACACCTGTACTTCAAGGGGCGTATGGGCGACCAGATCAAGACCTCTGGTATGAACGTCATGCCGCGCGAAGTCGAATTGGTCATCGAGGAGCAACCCGAGGTGATGCACGCCTTCGTGGCTGGAGTAGCCCATACCGAACGAGGCCAAGACGTGGCCGCGGCAGTGGTCCTCCGGCCTGGCATGTCCGTTGATCCGGAGGAGATCTTGGAGCGCCTACGAGGAGACCTGTCCTCCTACAAGGTGCCCCGACACGTAGCCATCTACGACAGTCCGGAAGACCTGCCCTGGTTGGAGAGCGGCAAGGTCGACCTGCGAAAGCTTGTCGGGATGCTGGCCGAACGCTACGCCCCCTGATCTGCTGGGGCTCGAGGAAGGCTGAGAAGCCGCTCGGCAACGATCGTTCGTTGCACCTCGGTAGTCCCCCCTGCGATACCTGCGGCTTTGCTCCATAGCCACTGGCGTTGCCAGGTCCCGGCGGCCAGATCACCCCCAGGGGTCGGCCATAGAGGGGCCTGGTCTCCGAGAACAACCAGTGCCGCGGTGGACAGGCGTTGGGTCATCTCGGTCCAAGCCAACTTGACCAGACTCGACTCGGGGCCGGGTTCGATTCCGCGAGCCAACCGTGACAAGGTCCTCCAGTTGTAGAGGCGCAGGATCCTCACAAGGACCAGGGCGTCGACCAGGGCGTCATCGACGGCTGGCTCTCCGAGCCGTCCGCTTCGGGAGGCCAAGGCAAACAAATCCTCTAAATAGACCTCGTGGACGACCTGTTCCTTGAAGGGGAACCCGACGCCCCGCTCGTGGGCAAGCGTGGTATTGGCCACCGCCCAGCCCTGATGGAGGCCGCCGATGAGCTGGTCCTCGGGGACGAAGACCTCATCGAGAAACACCTCGTTGAACTCCGACTCACCGGTGATCTGGCGCAAGGGTCGGACGTCGACGCCCGGAGCGTCCATGGCGATCGCCATGCATGAGATGCCACTGTGCCGGGGCGCATCGGAATCCGTGCGGACCAGGGCAATGCCCCACGTCGCGTGCCGCGCATAGGACGTCCAGACCTTCTGGCCGCTAACCAGCCAACCACCGTCGGTCGGTTCGGCCCGGGCCCGCAGGGCTGCTAGATCGGAGCCAGCGTCGGGCTCACTGAACAGCTGGCACCAGAGCTCGGAGGCGTCCAGGATCGCCGGCATCCATCGCTGCTGTTGTTGGACAGTGCCCCGGGCCAACAGGGTCGGACCGACATGGCTGATCCCTACGCGGTTGATCGGTTGGGGCGCCCCGGACCGGGCGTACTCCATGTTGTAGAGGGCGACCTCCACCGGACTCGCGTCTCGTCCACCGACAGAGTGCGGCCATGAAATGGCCACCATGCGGGCGGCGGCCAGCGTGGCCTGCCAGGACCGGCCCCAATCGATCTCGTCGTCCACCGAGCCAAACGGCCCGGGGTGTTTCACGTGCTCGGCCAGCCAACTCCGGACCTCAGCGGCAAACGCTTCCTCAGAAGCGGTGAAGGTCAGATCCATGGCCCTGTCGTAGCACGTGGGACCAATCCGTGCCGGTTGGCTGGCAACCCTGATCGTGGAGGATCATGTCAGTCAGGAGGGCGCCAAGCATGAGCGATGACGAGTCGGCAATCCGCAGGCTGCTAGCCGACTACTGCCATCTTCTCGACGACGGCCGGTTCGACGAGTGGATTGCCCTTTTCGACGAGGACATAGTGTTCATCGTCATGGGCAACCGCCTGCGGGGCCGAGATGAGATCCGGAGTTTCATCGAGCCCACGCAACAGGA
>JAZADL010000055.1:0-2511 GCA_036123635.1 Actinomycetota bacterium | reverse complement strand
CTCGTGGTAGTCGCCGTTGCGCATCCAGATCTGGAATACGCCCTTGATGTTCATCTTGACCATGTCCTCCTTGCGGAGGCGGTACTTGGCTAAGAACAACTCCTCGAAGATGGAGTCGTCGAACGACTTGGAACACAGCAGGCCAATGTTCAACTTGATGGGTTTTCCGGCTTTGCCAACCTTTCGGTGCCACATCACCGGTCCGATCGACGTCTGGCAACTCATCCCCACCAGGGCCAGTGAAGACAGGCCCCGGTCTAGGGCCTCGGGAATGGCCAAAGTGTTGGCCGAGTAGGTGTAACGGCTTCCCGCCCCGGCTAGGACCGATTCCCGGTCGGTGGCCACGGCCGGTACGGCCTTCCAACTCCCATCGTGCTCCAGGTGGGAGGTCAGGGCACCGTCGATCACTCCATTGTCTAGGCACCAGATGAGGATCGCCGAGACCAGGCCTCCGTCCTGGCCCACGGCGTGCACGGCATCGTCGGAGGCTCGGGTGAGCAGGATGTCCTTGTAGACGCCGGACATCTCATCCGGCTGGCGCTCTCGGGCGAACAGGTGCTGGTCGGCTTCGGTTTCCCAGTCCCGGAACCGGGGACAGGCCCGGGTGCACGATGTGCAGCCCTTCTGGCCGTGGCCGCAATCGTCGAGACCCAGCTCCTCCTCCAGGTGGAATGGGCGGTACTTCCCGGGCTCGTGCTCGTATCCGATGACGTCATGCGGGCAGGCGATCACGCAACCAGCGCATCCCGTGCACAGCCCCGAGGTGATGACCTCGTCGTAGAGCTCCTTCCACTGGAAGGACCACTTCTTGCGGGGTGCAGCCACGGGCCGACACTAGCCATGGTCCCGCGGTCGTCCGAGTTCCGGACCGGTGCGGTGGGCAACACCACTCTCTCGGGGGGTTAGTGGTATCTGCGATTGCTGGCGCCCCTGACAGGACTCGAACCTGTGCACACGGCTCCGGAGGCCGATGCTCTATCCGCTGAGCTACAGGGGCTGGGACGGGTCAGGCTACCCCGGCCTCAGGAGGCCCCGATCGCTGCGAAGGGTCTGCAATTGGTGCCGGTCGGGCCCATGGGGACAACTGCAGCGGACCGAGTCGTAGCCTCCCGGTCGCCATCGGAGATCTTCAGGCGGTGAACCGCGCCAGACGCCTACGATCCCCAAGACCAGACAGAAGAAATGAAGGGCAGGAGGAACGATGAGCGGAACAATGGTCGAGTTCCCGGCCAACGGGACCGCGGCTGGTGGCTATCTGGCCGTGCCGGACGGTGGCCGCGGCCCCGGTGTGGTCGTGCTCCAGGAGTGGTGGGGTCTCGTCCCCCAGATCAAGGGAGTGTGCGACCGTCTGGCCTCGGAGGGCTTCGTGGCCCTGGCCCCTGACCTCTATCACGGGGAGATGGCCGAGCACACAGAGATGGACAGGGCCGGCGAGTTGATGACCTCCCTGCCACCGGACCGGGCGGCCCGTGACATGTCGGCAGCCATCGACCACCTGCTTTCCTTGGACGCCACCACCGGTAACACCGTCGGCGTGATCGGCTTTTGCATGGGTGGGATGCTCACGTTGCTGATCGCTGCCCAGGAGGGCGACCGGGTGGCCGCCGCCGTTCCCTTCTACGGTGCCCCTCTCGGTGACGGTGCGCCCGACTGGTCGGGTCTGACGGCTGCTGTGGAGGGCCATTTGGCCGAGAACGACGACTTCTTTCCTCCGGAGGCCATCAACGCTCTGGGTGCAGAGCTCCGCGAGGCGGGCCGCGACGTGGTGTTCCACGTGTACGAGGGCACCGGGCACGGTTTTGCCAACGAGGAGAACCCGCTGGGTACCTGGGACGAGGCCGCTGCCGCTACGGCGTGGGCTCGCACGCTGGCCTTCTTGGGTGCCCACCTCTGACACCCACTTGTTGATACCGGGTCGGACCGCCGGTAGCTCAGCCCGGGTCGACGGCCAACAGGGCGGCGCCTATTGCCCCGGCGTCCGGACCTAGTTGGGCCAACACGACTTCGACCGGGGGTCGGGAGTCGGCTCCGGGGACCAGGCCGGCCAGGGCTGTCGCAACCCCGTCGCGCAGCGGTTCGCCGACGTCGGCCAGTCCGCCACCCAGCACGACCCGGGACAGGTCCAAGAGGACGACCAGGTTGGCTACCCCGCGGGCCACCTCGGTGCACCATTGGTCGAACACCGCAGCGGCTTGCGGGTCGCCATCGGCCATCGCCTCGACGACGTGGAACCCGGTGACGGCGTTCGGGGAGCCCGCCAGGGCCACCCCACGGTCGAAGGCCCCGGTCGTTGCTGCCTCGCTGCCGAGGCGCCCCAGGGCGTTGCCCGAGGCATAGTGCTCCCATGGGCCCCGGTGGCCGGAGAGGTGCACCGGCCCGGCGGCGTTTACCACCATGTGGCCTGGTTCGCCGGAGAACCCGTGGGCGCCCCGGTGGAGGCGTCCTCCCAGGACGAAGCCACCGCCGATGCCCGTTCCCAGAGTTACCAGGGCCAGGTCGTCGCAGTTCCGG
>JAZADL010000054.1:0-3688 GCA_036123635.1 Actinomycetota bacterium | reverse complement strand
ACGTAGACGATCTCGCCCGGTCCCGCCTCCTCGACGTCGACCTGACCGAGTGCCTCGGTGACCGTGATGGTGGCAACGCGGGCCGGCTGAACCGAACCGTCGATCCGACACCAGGCCACCGGCGCGCCTCGCCGCAGGGTTCCACTGTCGATCCGACAGACGGCGATACGGCCGACGTAGGGAGAGGCATCCAGGTTGGTGACGTGGACCCGCAACGGGGCGTCCTCGTCGTAGACCGGAGGAGGTACGTGGTCGAGAACCACATCGAAGAAGGGCGCCAGGTCGGTTCCGTCCTGGTTGGGGTCCAGGGTGGCCGTCCCGGCCCGGGCATCGGTGTAGACGATCGGGAACTCGATCTGCTCCTCGGTAGCGCCCAGGTCGAGGAATAATTCGTAGGTCTCGTCCACCACCTCGGCCAGGCGGGCGTCGGGACGGTCGACCTTGTTGACGACCAGGACTATGGCCAGATTGGCCTCCAATGCCTTGCGGAGGACGAAACGGGTCTGCGGTCGGGGTCCCTCGGCGGAATCGACCAGCAGGATGACCCCGTCAACCATGTTCAGGGCCCGTTCGACTTCTCCGCCAAAGTCGGCGTGTCCAGGGGTGTCCACGATATTGACCTTTACGTCGCCCCGGTGAACCGCCGTGTTCTTGGCCAAGATGGTGATCCCCTTCTCCCGCTCTAGGTCCATGGAGTCCATGACCCGGTCGAGTACCTCCTCGTTCGCTCGGAAGGCTCCGGACTGGCGCAGGAGGCCGTCGACCAGGGTCGTCTTGCCGTGGTCGACGTGGGCGATGACGGCGACGTTGCGGAGGTCGGAACGGGTGGCCACGGGAAAACGCTACGGCGGGCCGGGACCCCCGGGGTGGAAGTGTGACCGATGAGCACTGGCCTTCCTGGCGTTATCGAAACGTTCAGGAGTTCCGGCTGGATGCAACGAGGAGGACTAGGCGCACAAATCCCGCCCCGATCAGCTTCGCCCGGAGATCTCGCCGACAGCCGGCGGTACGGATTCCTCGACTCGGATGGTTAGCGCCGACGTCCGGTTTCCAGGCGTCGGCGGGGCGGCTCGCCGCCCTTTCGGGAGATGGTCGTGCCCAGATCATCAATGGCGTCGTCTAGCAGCGGCCAAGTCTTGTAGACCGGGCCGGCGGAACCCAGCATGGCCAGGCGTTCCACGGCATCGGCCACCAGCAGCGGGTGCAGGGCCCGTCCGTCCTGCTCGTTGACCTCCGACCGGATGGCGGCCGCCCAGAGAATCAAGTCGGTGGCCACCGGAATCTGTACGGCTACCAGTGGGGCCACACCGCGGGACTTGCGCCCCGCGAACACCTGGACCATCCGAGGGCGGGTCCGTCGCCAGGTCTCGAGGTGCCCGGACAGGGTCCGCTGTGGCACCCCTAGGCGCTCGGCCAGGTCCTTCAGGCCGCCGTCAGGGAGGACAAAACCCACCTGTTCTGGTCGGGCCGTGGCTTCGTCGACCAAATGGGCCCACAGAGTCCGTTGTTGGCGGCTCTTTAGGGGATTGGAACGTCGGAGGTCGGGAGCGCGGGAGCACCCAGCGGCGATGCCTCGCATGATGGACCGGGGAACAAGGGCGTCAGGGCTCTTGCTGGTCGCCTCCCGGATGGCCTCAAAGCGGGCCGCTTGGGCCTGGAACGACACTGGCGTGTTCATAGGGAAACGGTACCGCCGATGACGCCGTCGTCCGGTCGGGGCGGACCGCACACACAGAACAAGTCCTGTGACCGACTTGACGAATCGACGCAGGACTAGGTCCCGATCTGGATTTCGCCGAAAAGGTTTAGACCATCCAGCCTCCTTGTTGGTCCGCTTAAAGGCACTCTTGTCATGTAAGGGTCAACGCTCGTGTCGTATCGCCTAATGGCAAGAGGCCATCACCCCCGCCGCTGCAGGCTCGTAAGGGCCGCTATTTGCCTGGGGGCTCTTTCGATGTTTGCCAGCGGGGCCGCGTGCAATGGCGACACCCCTGCCTCATTTGTGCCAACAACGGCGCCAACAACAACAGCGCCAACAACAACGGTGCCAACAACAACAACGCCAACAACAACAACGCCAACAACAACAACGCCAACAACGGGGGTAACCACTTCCCTCGCTTCCCTAGGAGGAGAAAAGGATCCTGATCTCGACCCCACCGGAGAGAAACGACTTCGCCGCATCTCCTATGGAGAGGATCCTCTCCAAGCTGGCGATCTCAGGGTTCCCCCGGGGGACGGTCCCTTCCAGGTCGTAGTTTTCATCCATGGGGGGTTCTGGCGATCGGGTTTTGACAGCTCGTTGATGACACCCCTGGCTGAAGACGCGACTGCACGGGGAGTTGCGACTTGGAACGTCGATTACCGGTCGGTGGGTGATCCGGGAGGGGGCTATCCGGGAACGCTGGATGACATCGCCCGAGCCATCGACCATCTCGCGCAAGTAGATGAGCCGCTTGCGCTCGACGATGTGATCGTCATCGGGCACTCGGCCGGCGGCCACCTTGCGCTCTGGGCGGGAAGCCGGAACCGGCTGTCTCCTGGCGATCCAGGAGCAAGGCCTGTAATCGAACCACACACCGTGGTTGCCCAAGCTGCCGTCGTCGATCTGCGGTTGGCCGCCGAGGTGAACCTCGGATGGGGTGCTGTGGAGGCATTACTTGGCGGAGAGCCCGATGAGGTTCCCGAGCACTACCGGGTCGCCCAACCAGTCTTCGATGGCTATCGGATCATCGCCGTTCATGGGAGGTATGACCAGATTGTGCCCATCAGCCAGAGTGCGTTGATTCCCGGAGCGGTCGGGATCTTCTCTGACACCGGTACCCACTTCGACGTGTTGGATCCAAGACACGACCTCTGGCTCCGGACGGTGGCTGAACTCTCTCTCAGCAATCCGAATTGACCTCAACTACGCAGACAAGGGCCGCCCCCGGTCACGGTGCCAACCATCAGAATCAAAGGCCCCGCCTTGACCACCTCGGCCACTGATGGGACGGTGGGACGCTGGCCGGAACGCCCGGCGAGGATGACGAAAGGCGGGAATGCCGTGCAGATCTGGAACCGGGTCTTCCTCATGGACCCTGGCCGACAGGCCGAAGCGACCGGTGCCCTAGTGGCCGTCACCGAGGCCATCAACGCAGTGTCCGACTACGGCTACAACCTCTGGGAGACGGTGGTCGGCACCCAGGGGGAGTACGGGGGCTCGGCCCTGGTGCCCGACATCGAGGCGTTCACCTCCGGGGCACTGATGCACGACGATGCTGACGGGGAGGCCCTGGGCGCCCTCGCGGCCGCCGTGAACGACTGCGTGGACGAACGATCTGAGGACTCGTTCTGGAACGTGGCCCACGTACTGGGCGAATGGTCGGAGGTCCCGGCCTACGTGACCAACATCCTCCACCGGCCTCCACTTTCGCAGTTGGGCCCGCTGACCGGTGCCTCGATCGGTGTCGCCGAACGGTTCCATGAGGTGACGGGCGCTCCGATCACGGTGTGTACCAGCGTGATGGGCACAGGACCCAGCGTCCGGCTGATCGTGGGCTGGGGATCGCTCGCCGACTGGGCGGCGGAAACCACCCGAGGCATGGCCGACTCGAGCTTCCAGGAACGGCTCGGTGCCGCGGCGGCTATCCCCGGGGTGACCCTGATGGCCGAATCAAACGTCATGCGACGCCTGGTCTGAGGTCAG
>JAZADL010000053.1:0-4099 GCA_036123635.1 Actinomycetota bacterium | reverse complement strand
CACACCGGCCGACCTGGACTGAGGAGGACAACATGGACGCCGTCCAGATCGTCTCGGGCACCGCGCTGCCGCTCCGACGTTCCGACGTGGACACCGACCAGATCATCCCCAGCGACTGGCTGAAGCGCGTGGAGCGTACTGGCTTCGAGAAGGGTCTGTTCTCCGAGTGGCGCGACAACCGGGACTTTGTGCTCAACGATGAGCGCTACTCCGAGGCAGTGGTGCTGGTGGCCGGGCCCAACTTCGGCACCGGTTCCTCGCGCGAGCACGCCGTATGGGCCATCCAGCAGTACGGGTTCGGGGCCGTGGTCTCGCCGCGGTTCGCCGACATCTTCCGGAACAACTGCACCAAGAACGGCCTGGTGCCCGTGCAGGTAACGCCCGAGGTGGGTGCCGCCCTTCTGGACGCCGTCGAGGCCGACCCCGACCTGGTGGTCACCATCGATCTGGCCAACTTGACGCTGGAGGCCCCGGATGCCGGGATCTCCTGCACGTTCCCGATGGATGGCGCCACACGTGAGCGCTATCTGGAGGGCCTGGACGACATCGGCATCTCGCTGCGTCACGAGGACGACATCACCGGCTACGAGTCAACCCGACCGTCCTGGCTACCCACCACGGGATGACCTCCGGGCGGCGGGTCCTGCGCAACGGCCTGGCGGTCACAGTGGTGAGCTTGGTGGTCGTCGGGTGCGGCAACGACCCGGCTGGGCTGGGCCGGTCGGGTAACCCGGTGGCACCCACCACGATGACGGTGGCCCCGTCGACCACCGGTCCGACGGCCACCGTGGCTCCCTCGACGACCGGGGTAGTCGACGTGTCGGGTACCGAGTTAACCGCTGGGCTGGTCCCGTTCACGGAATGTGACGAGTTGTTGCGTCACCTGCGGACGGAGGCCACTGAACGGGTCGGGCCCTACGGCCTAGGCGGTGGGTGGTTCGGCGGACCGGTCGTCATGGAAATGGCGACGATGGACGTGGCGATGGCCGCCCCGGCAGTCGGCATGGCCCGGTCCATGGAGGAAGGTGTCGACTACTCGGGTACCAACGTCCAGGAGGTCGGGATCGACGAACCCGACATCCTCAAGACCGACGGCCGGCGGATCGTGGTAGTCGAGGACGACTACCTCTACTACGTGGACGTGTCCGGTCCGGCGGCGGTGCTGACCGGCTCGCTGCGCCTGGAGGGCCACTGGAGCCGCGACCTGCTACTGGCCGGGAGCCGGGCGTTCCTTATCGCCGACACCCATATCCCGGGCGACGGTGACACGGACGTCACGGCGCCTGCCCTGACCCGGCTCTCGCCGCCCGGCACCTGGACACCGCTGACCAGCGTGATCGAGGTGGACCTCTCCGATCCAGCCAACCTCCGCATCGTCGGTGTCCTGACCGTGCAGGGCCGGCACGTCAGCAGCCGGGTGGTGGGCGGGGCAGCCCGCGTCGTCGTGGTCTCCACGCCGAGCGAACTGCCGTTCGTCTACCCGGCCAGCCCGACCGGAGAGGAACGTGCCGAACGGTTCAACCGCGAGGTGGTGGCCGAGACCGTCCTGGCCGATTGGATGCCCGACTTTGTCCTCGAATCCGCTGGCACCACGGTGGCCGAAGGGTCACTGAACGCCTGCACCGACGTGTCTCACCCGGTGGACTTCGCCGGCTTCTCCACCCTGTCGGTCCTAACCGTGCCCCTCTACGAGCCGCTGGCCGCTCCGGCGACCACCGCCGTGCTGGCTGAGGGAACCACCGTCTACGCCGGGCACGAGAACTTGTACGTGACGACTAACGCCTGGGTCGATCCCGAGGAGATGGAAGACGAGTCCCGGATGCGGTGGTGGAACAACAACTGGGACACCGCCGTCCACCAGTTTGACGTCACCGAACCGACGGCCGCCACCTACACAGCCTCGGGTGAGGTTCCGGGACACCTCCTGAACCAGTTCTCGCTGTCCGAGCACGACGGTTACCTGAGGGTGGCCACCACCACCGGCGGCCCGTGGCGGTTCGACGAGGACGCCGAGTCGATGGTGACCGTGCTGGCCCGCAACGACGCGACCTTGGAGATAGTGGGCCAAGTGGGTGACATGGGCCGGGGCGAGCGGATCTTCGCCGTGCGCTACGTGGGCGACGTGGCCTACGTGGTGACCTTTCGCCAGACCGATCCGTTCTACACCGTGGACCTCTCGGACCCCACGGCGCCCACCGTGCGGGGCGAGTTGAAGATCACTGGGTTCAGCGGCTACCTGCACCCCGTCGGCCCCGATCGGGTGCTGGGCATTGGCCAGGAGGCCACCGACGAGGGCCGGACCACCGGCACCAAGGTCACCCTGTTTGATGTGTCGGACCTGGACGCGCCCCGCGACCTGGCCACCTGGACCCAGGGTGGCGGCCACAGCGGCGTGGAGTGGGACCACCGAGCCTTCCTGGCCTGGAAGGACCTGGCCGTTCTCCCCTTTAACGACTGGCAGGCCGAGGAGAACGGAGCGGTCGTCCTGCGGGTGGGCCATGACTCTCTCGACGAGGTGGGTCGTATCGACCACGCCGACGATCCGGGTACCGAGCCGGTGCCGCCGTGCCCCGAGGTGGACCCGGCCGAACTGGCCGACGAGGCGACACGCCTGGAGATGATGGGCGGCCCTGTGGTCATGTTTTGCGACCGGGGCGTGAAGGCCACCTTGAAGGGGCACTGGTGCGACCTGCTGCCTCGCGACGACGCCCACTGGTGGGCCGAGGAGTTCGGGGTCGACCCGGACGCCATTCCCGCCGACGTCGACGTGGTGGTCTGCTGGCCGGACGGCGGCTATGTGCAGCCCATCCAGCGCACGCTGGTCATCGGCACCGGCCTGTGGTCGTACTCCCGCCAGCGGCTACAGGAGAACGCCCTGGAGGACCTGGCCCGCCAACAGGTCGTCGACCTGGGCTGAGCCCGGTAAGGCCTCCAGCATGGTGAACGAACCGTGGACGACGGCCGGCATGGCCACATGCCTCACCGTCGATCCCGTCGTCGATGGTGAAGTCCAGAAGCGTCGGGAGGGATAACTCCCCGTACCCAGGGTCGGCAGTCTTCCGGTGCTGTCTCAGCCGATGTGGCCGGGGCGGTCCACGGCGTTGGGGTCCTCTCCAGACTCCCGGATCCGAGCGATTTTATTGAGGGCCCCGATAAAGGCCCGTGCCGATGCCTCCACCACGTCGGTAGACAGACCCCGACCGGAAACCTTGACACCGTCGTTGCTCTCGAAGGTGAGCGCCACGTCGGCCAGGGCGTCCACGCCACCGGTTACCGAGGTGACGTTGTAGTCGGTCATCCGACCCTCGACCCCGGTGGCCTGCTTGATGGCCGTGCAAGAGGCGTCCACCATCCCGTCGCCTTCGCAGGACACCGAGACCTCCTCGCCGTCCACTCGTATCACCAAGTCGGCCGACGGCGTGCTGACGCTGCCGCCCCGTACGTCCAGGCTCAAGAACTCGTAAGCGTGGTCGACCCTGCCGCCCACTTCCTCGATGGCCAGGGCCTCCAGGTCGGCATCACTGAGCTGCACCTTGCGGTCGGCCAACTCCTTGAACCGGGTAAAGGCCGCGTTGAGGGCATCGCCCTGGATGTCGTGGCCGAGTTTCTGGAGGGCGTCGCGGAAGGCGGCCCGACCCGAGTGCTTGCCCAACACCAGCTGGCTCTCGCCCTGGCCCACGGCCGCCGGGTCCATGATCTCGTAGGTGGTGCGCTCGTTCAGCACGCCGTGCTGGTGGATGCCTGCCTCGTGGGCGAAGGCGTTGCGCCCCACCACGGCCTTGTTGTACTGCACCGGGTAACCGGTGAGGCGGCTGACGATCCGGCTGGACTTCGCTAGCTCCTCGGTCCGGATGTCTACCTCGATGTCGGCGTAGGTGTCGGGCCGGGTGCGGATGGCCATGACGATCTCCTCCATGGCCGCGTTGCCAGCCCGCTCGCCGATGCCGTTGATGGTGCACTCCACTTGCCGGGCTCCGGCCTCAACGGCAGCCAGGGAGTTGGCCACGGCTAGGCCGAGGTCGTTGTGGCAGTGCGTGGAGAGCACGTAGTTGCCCGACACCCGCTCCCGGATGGCCCGGATGCGTGCCGCCCACTCCAC
>JAZADL010000052.1:0-6219 GCA_036123635.1 Actinomycetota bacterium | reverse complement strand
TTGGCTTCAGGTCACCAAAGTCCTGGCCGGTCCACAAGTGGTGCATGTCGTAGGTCTTGTCGGCGCGGTCCATGAAATAGGGCACCCAGCCCGTGCCTCCCTCCGAGAGGGCGATCCGGAGGTCGGGATACCGGCGGGGAACTGTTGACCACAGCAGGTCGGAGGCCGCCGTAGAGACGTTCATGGGTTGCATCTGGATCATGACGTCCATTGGGGCGTCAGGGGCAGTTATCACCAATTGGCCCGACGATCCGAGGTGGATCGATAGCACCGTTTCGCATTCAACAAGAGCCTCCCAGAACGGATTCCAGTATTCGTCGTGAAAACTGGGCTGACCAAGTGGCACGGGGTTCTCGGTGAAAGTCATCGAGTGGCAGCCCAGTTGGGACACCCGTCGGACCTCGGCCGCGCACTCCTCGGCCGACCAGATCATCGGCAGAGCCATGGGGATGAACCGCCCGGGGTAGGAGCCACACCATTCATGGATGTGCCAATCGTTGTAGGCCCGGATGAGGGCAGCTGCGAATTCCTTATCGGGGTGGTCGGCAAATAGCCGACCGGCAAAGCCTGGAAACGACGGAAAGCACATTGACCCAAGCACTCCACCAGCGTCCATGTCCTTGATCCGCTCATCGATGTCGTAGCAGCCCGACCGGATTTCCTCGAACGAGGTCGGCTCGATGCCGTATTCCTCTTTCGGGCGACCGGCAACGGCATTGAGCCCGACGTTGGGGATGATCGCCCCGTTGAACGTCCAGACGTCGCTGCCAGTGTCAGTGTGGAGGAGCTTGGGTGCCTCGTCCCGCCACCGGTCGGCGAGGTGCTCATCGAACATGTTCGGTGGCTCACAGAGATGGTCATCCACGCTGACCAGGATCATGTCGTTCATATCCATGGCTGCCCTCCTTAGATCGGCCACGAAATATCGTTCCGGCAAAATCTAGTCGGGCGGTCTCCCTGTGGAACCAGTTGTCCATCGGTCCCGTGCCCGGGGGACACGGAGTCGCCAACGGTCGGGGCAATGCGGGACAATACGTCTGTGGAATCGGTCAACGGAATAGTCGATATCGACCACCAACACCCAGACTTCGTCGCCAATCGTCATGGACGGTACGAGGAACTGAGGGCCCGGTGTCCCGTCGTCTACAACACTGCCTACGGGGGCTTCTGGCTGGTCACTGACTACGAGTCGGTCGCCACAGTGGCTCGTGACAACGAAACCTTCGCCCACCGATTCGACCCCAAAGCCGACGACGGGATCTCGTACCAGGGCATTTGCGGAATCCCCCGACCAAAGGGAACCCCGCGGATGGGTGTATCGGAGATCGACGGACCCGAGCACGCTGACCTTCGGCGAGTTCTGAACCCGCACATGAGTCCCCAGCGGGTCAAGCAATTACGCCCCCGTATGGAGAAGATCTCGACGTGGTTTCTCGACGAGGTGATCGAAGCAGGCCGGGCCGATCTCGTCCTCGACTACGCCACGCCAGTACCAGCGGTCCTAACCCTTGAATCGATGGGTATGCCTGCCGAGAACTGGGATCACTACGCCGAGTTCTTTCACGCCTCGGCCTCCTATGAACGCACAGACCCGAAACACATCGACGCCGCCGGTCGCTGGCAGGACATGTGGGATGAACTCGTGGGATTCGCTCGCTTCCGGCGGCGAAACCCATCAGACGACATCACCACCACCTTGGTGACCTGTGAGATCGCTGGACAACCTCTCACCGATTCCGAAGTCGGCGGGATCATGTGGAATCTGGTGGCCGGTGGCCTAGACACCACAACTTCGCTCGTGTCATGGGGGCTACACCATCTCGGTACGGTGCCCGAAGCCCGGAACCGTCTCCTAGCGGACCCGACGCTGGTGCCGTCATCCGTTGAGGAGTTTCTCCGGTTCTACAGCCCGAGTGAGACCCTCACCCGCACGGCGACCCGGGACGTGGAATTAGGAGGGAGGCGGATCGCCCGGGGCGACGTCGTGATGATCAGCTGGGTATCGGCCAACCACGATCCGGAAGCTTTCGAGCAGGCCGACGAGATCGTTCTCGACCGAACCGCCAACCGGCATCTGGCCTTCGGCCTCGGTGGCCACCGGTGCATCGGGGCCCCGGTTGCCCGAATGGAGGCAGAGGTCATGTTCCGTGATGTGCTCCACCGAATTCCCGACTACGTCATCGACGAGGACTTGTTCCGGCCCTATCCGGGAAATCTCCTCATGACCGGCGTGGTCTCCATGCCCGTGGTCTTCACCGCTGGTCGGAGACATGGCGGAAACGACCCTCTTGGTTCGCCACCAGGGTGAAAGTCGCGGCCGATAGGTGCCGGGCTTCAGTTCTGGACAACCCATGACCGACCAGCCGTTCCCTCCCTGCTCGCCTGTGTTGTTGTTCTAGAGGTCCGGGTTTTCAGCCGACCACCTCGTCGACCAGACCCCAGGCCAGTGCCGTCTGGGCGTCGATCGTCGTGCCGGTCAAACACATCTGGGCTGTCCGTTGGCGACCAATCCGCCGTGGCACGCTGACCGTTCCGCCAGCCCCGGGGATGAGCCCCATGGAGACCTCGGGAAGGGAGAACGTCGCCGACCCGGTGGCCTCCAGGTGTCCGGCGAATGCCGCCAACTCGGTCCCGGCGCCGACCGCAGGGCCGTGGACCCGCACGGTGAGCCGATCGGCCAGCCGGTCCAGCCAGAGTCCCGCATTGGCCGACGACCGGATCAGGTGCGCCGATGCTGGGTCGTCGACCGTGCCGAACTCAGCTAGGTCGCCGCCGCAGGAGAAAGTCGACCCCGTGCCCGTCAACAGAACTGGACGACAGTCTCCGGGAGCGGTGAGCGGCCGGAGGGCTTCGACGAGGGCGTCTCGCATGGCCGCGGAGTAGGCGTTTCGGAGTCTCGGGCGGTTCAACGTCAGCGTCACGGTGTCGCCTTCGGCGTCCACGAGGACCGGGGGTTCCGGCTCGTCGGGTCTGACTCTTCGCCCCCGTGCCTCCAACCAGCGGGCGAACTCGTCGCCGGCCTGCAGAGTGCCGTAGGTCGTCGACTCCAGCAGTAGTCCTGCGGACGTGTCCAGACCCTCGCCGTGTCGCAGTACCTGGCAGCAGGCCAGAGCGGCTTGTGGCGTGGCGGCCACTACGTCGGCGATCTCAGCGGCATCGACGGGGTCGGCGGCCAGTACGTCAAAGGCGGGGGCGGTCCCTGGGGCGGCCAACCCGACAGAGATGACAGGCAGGCTGTTCAACGAGGCGGCGGCCTCCGGTGGCAGGAGGTGGGCGTCGGCGACGACCAGTAGCCACAAGTCACGCAGCGTGCCGATGTCGAGGTCGACGACCGGCGTGGTGAGGCGTGCGGACGCCTCGTCCACGGACAACACCTGATGAGGAACTCTGCTTGCCATCCGTCCAGTCTGGCCCGTGGCGTTGTCGCCGTCAGGCAGTGGAACTATCGCCGAGGTGGGCCAGATCGGACCGCAGGGCCCGTCTTAGTAGCTTTCCGGTGTCGTTGTAGGGGAGGGCGGCCACAAACTCGACGTGGTCCGGGGTGCGGTTGGAACGCAGCCGGTCGCGGACGGTCGAGCGGAGTTCGTCGGCAGTTGCCGCACCCCCGGGGTGCAGGACCACTACGGCGACGATCCGCTCACCCCACTGCCGGTCGGGTAGGCCGATAGCGGCGGCGTCGGCTACCGCTTCGTGGTGTAGAAGGGACTCCTCAATTTCACTTGGAGAGATGTTCTGCCCGCCTTTCACGATCACGTCGTCGATGCGACCCGTCACGTGGAGGAAGCCGTCAGCGTCCATCCACCCACCATCGTGGGTTAGGAACCAGCCGTCGTCGGTCAGGCGAGGAGGCGAGTCTCGGTACTCGCCGGAGACCTGTTCTCCCCGGACCCAGATCTCACCGGGTATACCGACCGGTACTTCGTCTCCGAGGTCGTCGCGGATCGTGATCTCGATGGCGGGGAGCGGTCGTCCCGCTGATCCGAGGCGTGCCCGGATCGTGGGCTCTGCGCTGGCCATGGCCTCCCGATGGTCGTCGGGCCCCAGGAGCGCCACCGTTGAACTGGTTTCGGTTAGCCCGTAGGCGTTCACGAAGGCGGTGGTTGGCAGCAGCTCCAGGGCTCGACAGATGGTTGGAAGCGGCATTCTGCCGCCGCCGTACGAAAGCGATCGCAGGGTAGGTAGCCCGGGACCGTCGGGACCCTCAGAGTCTAGGAATCCGACGATACGCGTCAACATGGTTGGGACCACCATGGCGCTGGTTACCGACTCGGCTCGGACGAGGGCGACCCAGGCGGCGGCGTCGAAGGTGGGGAGTTGCACGACCCGCCGCCCTGCGTAGACGTTGGAGAGGATGGCCGCGATGCCGGCCACGTGGTACGGCGGCACGCTCACCAGCGCAGCATCGTCCTCGGACGCCTGCATGAATTCCACCGATCCCAAGACGTACGACACGAGGTGTCGGTGGCGCAGCACTGCGGCTTTGGGCTGACCGGTGGTCCCGCTGGTGAACAACACGATGGCGGTGTCCTCGCCGGTCATGGTCCAGTCCGGGTCTGGCGGCTCGACGTCGCACACGAGGTCCAGCAGGCGGTGGCGTTCGATGACATCAATCCCGGTGTGGCCGGCCAGGCGGTCGGGATCAGCGGGGTCTACGACGACTACCGCCGGCGAGACCCTCGTAGTCAGTGCCGACAACTCCTCGTCGGTTAGCCGGTAGTTGAGAGGCACAAAAGGCAGGCCGGCCCAGGCCGCCCCGAACAGTGAGATGGGCAGAGCGACCGACGACAGGTCCGCCATGGCCACGTGCGTGTTGTCGCCGCTCCGGAACCGCTCGGAGGCCGCCCCGGCCTTGTTGAAGAGGTCCCGGTAGGTGAGACCACTGTCAGCCGAGCCGATCGCCACCCGGTCGCCAAATCCCTCTGCTGCCATCTCCAGCAGCATCATCAGGTTCACGTTGATACCCGCTGTCGTTGTGGGACTGCTGACCGACGATCAGTCGGAGGAGGGAAGCGGCTTGGCGTCCTTGAGGTCCAGGAGCATGTCTCCGATGCTGAGGGAGCCGGACCCCGGTCGGGTGCACAACACCTCGACTGTCTCGTCTGTGTCCACATAGCGCTTGCCCAACAGGCTGCCGTCCGATGCCCCGTCAGTGGGCACGCTGTCGCCGGCTTCGGTTCCCGCCGGAACCATGGGTACACCGCCACACCGGAGGTCGACCTCGCCGGCGCCCTTCACCACGATCACTTGGGTGCTGCAGACACTGCTAGCGAAGCGGCTTCCGGGCTTCAGATCTGACATCTAGCGGGTCTCCTGATGGGGCGGTCCGGTCCGCCCATGATCCCCTATGGGTCGACCCCGGTGCTACTCGGACCTGGGCCACGAAACCGGGGCTTGGACTCCTCTGACGGGTTGACGGAAACCCGGTTGCTACCATCCGGCGCCCATGGCTGGTAGTTCCGATCCCGCTTGTTTGGTGGACGAGTTGACCGCCGACCACCCGGTCGGCGTCGACGCGTCGTCGGGTTGGGCCGCCTCGGGGGCAATGGCCCTTACCGGACCGGCGGACGGTCTATCTAGGCCCGCCCCGGCTGCCCTCGTTGACGGCATGTGGCGCCTTGTCGATCGGTACGAGGCGCTGGGTGGCGACCCGACCGACGGCCCGGCGCTGCTCGGGGAGCGGGCTGCGCTGGCGGGGATGGGCCGACGGGGAGCGACGTCGGTGGGCGGACACGCACGCCTGATGGCCGCGAGGGACGGGCCGGTCTGCGTGAACCTGGCCCGGCCGGACGATCTGGCGGCACTTCCGGCGCTGCTTGGCGAGGACGTGGACCCTCCCTGCTGGCCCACTGTCGAACAGATAGTCCGGCGTTGTCTGTCGGCGGAACTGGTCGAGCGCGCCGACCTGCTGGGCATGCCACTGGGGGCGCCCGGAACCGGCCCTGGGCGCCCTGCAGTCGTCACCGCTGGCGGCTCCTCGCTCCGACGGTACGACCAGGTTCTGGTGGTGGAGTTGGGGTCGTTGTGGGCTGCACCACTTTGTGGTGACCTGCTCCGTCGGGCGGGTTGCCGGGTGGTGAAGGTCGAGAGCCATACCCGGCCCGACGGTGCCAGGCGTGGCCTTGCGGCCTTCTTCGATCTACTGAACGTCGGCAAGGAATCGGTTGTGGTCGACACGACAACCGGGGTCGGTCGTGACGCTTTGCACCGCCTCGTCTCGTC
>JAZADL010000051.1:0-2716 GCA_036123635.1 Actinomycetota bacterium | reverse complement strand
GGGTGTGACTCAGCGGCGTCGGTGCCGAGACATGGCCCGCTGGGCCTCCCGATCGGCCTCTCGTTGGGTGATGGCCTGACGCTTGTCGTGCAACTTCCGACCACGAGCCAACGCCACTTCTACCTTGGCGTTGCCGCCCTGGAAGTACAACCGCAGCGGGACCAGGGTCAGCCCCTCCAGGTTCATTCGTTCCACGATGCGGCGGATCTCGGCCCGGTGTAACAGCAGTTTCTTAGGGCGGTCCGGGTCATGACCCATGCCCTCGCCGCTCATTGAGTAGGGCGAGATGTGCAGACCAACCAGCCACAGTTCGCCGTCTTCTTCACGGCCGAACGCTTCGGCGATCTGGACCTTGGCGTCTCGGAGCGACTTCACCTCGCTGCCGCGCAGCACAAGGCCGGCCTCCCAGGTGTCGAGGAGGTCAAAGGCGTGTCGGGCCCGGCGGTTGGTGGCGACCGTGCGGTCGTTGGTGTCGCTCACCCCGCCGATCGTACCGGTCACCTCCCGTGGCCCCGGGGGAGCGGGGGACCGCCGTTAGCCTTCCGACCGTGGCTGAGACCTTGATTCTGACCAATGACGTCTACCGGGCCATGGTTGACCGTGCTCTGACCGAGACCCCGAACGAGGCCTGTGGGCTGTTCACCGGGGCTCCCGGGGGCCTGTGGGTCGACGGCTACCACCCGATGACCAACGCGGCCGATCCGGATGAGGCATGGAAGCTCTATTTGCTGGACGGCCAGGAAATGCTGGACGTGGAGGCGGCAGCTGACGCTGATGGTCGGGCCGTCCTCGGTGTGATGCATAGCCACACTCACACCGAGGCCTACCCGTCACCCACCGACGTGGCCGACGCTTCGCGTTTCGACCCTTTCGGGGCTTGGGTCTTCGTGATTGTGTCGTTGCAGCACCCCGATCCGGTGCTCCGGGCCTACCGGATCCTGGACGGTGAGATCACCGAGGTGCTGGTCGAGGTTGAACGGGGTTAGAATCCCGACTAGATCGGTCACCTTTAGGTCGGTCGCCGCCGAGCTCAGAACGACACCCCATGGCCGTCTACCCCTCCATACTCGACCTGATCGGCGACACGCCGATCGTCGATGTGAGCGAGCTCAGCCCGAACCCGTCGGTCCGCCTGCTGGCCAAGATGGAAGGTCAGAACCCGGCCGGTTCAGTCAAGGACCGCATCGCCCTGGCCATGGTTGTCGACGCCGAAGCCGACGGCACCCTGGTGTCCGGCTGCACCATCATCGAGCCATCCTCCGGGAATACCGGCATCGCCCTGGCCATGATTGCCCGCATCCGCGGCTACCCGATCAAGATCGTGCTGCCCGAGAACGTGTCACCCGAACGCCGCCAAGCTCTGGAGGTCTTCGGAGCCGAGATCATCCCATCACCCGGGGAGGAGGGCTCCAACGGCGCCGTTCGCCTGGCTCGTCAGCTGGCCGACGAGAACCCCGAGTGGGTGTTCCTCTACCAGTACGCCAACGAAGCCAACCCCCGGGCCCATTACACGACCACCGGACCGGAAATTCTGCGCGACGTCCCCGACATCACCCACTTCGTGGCCGGTCTGGGCACCAGTGGAACCCTCATGGGAGTTGGGACCTACCTCAAGGAACAGAAGCCCGACGTACAGGTGCTGGCCGTCGAGCCGCCTTCCGGCGAACTTGTCCAAGGCCTCCGCAACCTCGACGACGGGTACATCCCGCCGGTCTTTGAGAAGTGGGGCGGCCTCGACCTCCTGGACGGCAAACGCATCGTGCGGCCCCGGGAGTCCATCGAATACACACGTCGACTGGCCGACA
This sequence comes from Actinomycetota bacterium, assembly GCA_036123635.1. Classification (GTDB taxonomy): domain Bacteria; phylum Actinomycetota; class Acidimicrobiia; order Acidimicrobiales; family MedAcidi-G1; genus UBA9410. The sequence continues at coordinate 911 of JAZADL010000051.1, read as the reverse complement.
CGTGCGGCATCTTCGCCGGCCTCTCGGCCGGAGCGGCCCTCGCCGGGGCGGTCCGGGTAGCCGAGCAGGTCCCTGAGGGAGAGACGGCCACCGTGGTGTTCGTCGTTTGTGACGCTGGGTGGAAGTACCTTTCCACTGGTGCTTGGACCGGCGACCTCGATGAGGCGGCGGCCAACGCTGAAAGCATCATCTACTTCTAGGGTGACCGGCCACCGGTCGCCGACCGGGAGGACACGTGCGATCTGACGGACGCGCCGACGACGAACTGCGACCGCTCTCCTTCGAGCGAGACTTCACCGAGATGGCTGCTGGCTCCTGCCTGGTCACCTTCGGACGGACCCGGGTGCTGTGCACCGCCTCACTGGGCGACGGCGTCCCCCCATGGCTACGTAATACCGGCCGGGGCTGGGTGACCGCCGAGTACTCAATGCTCCCCGGGTCCAGCAACGAACGGATCCGCCGCCGCACCTCAGGGCGCGACCAGGAGATCCAACGACTTATCGCTCGCTCGTTGCGAGCCGTGGTCGACCTGGAGGCTATGCCCGAGATGGAGGTCACGGTGGACTGCGACGTGCTCCAAGCCGACGGTGGTACCCGGACGGCCTCGATCTGTGGCGGCTACATCGCCCTCCACGACGCTTTCACCCGAATGGTGGCTGATGGCACCATGCCTGCTTTGCCGATCCTCGACGAACTGGCCGCTATTTCGGTAGGCATCGTGGATGGGTCGCCCCTCCTGGACCTCCCTTACTCCGAGGACTCCACCGCCGAGGTGGACTTCAACGTGGTTATGACCGGCTCCGGCCGCTTCGTCGAGGTACAGGGCACCGCCGAGGGTCGGGCCTTCGACCGGTCCCAACTCGACGCTCTGGTCGACCTGGCAGCCACTGGGATCTCCCAAATCGTGGACG
>JAZADL010000050.1:0-10981 GCA_036123635.1 Actinomycetota bacterium | reverse complement strand
TTTCGTTGACCGAACTACTCAGGTGCATTACCCCACCCAATCTGCTCGGAATCCCGTCGGTAGCCGTCCCAGTGGGTGTCTCCAACGGTTTACCTCAAGGCGTCCAGTGCATTGCAGACCGTTGGCGCGATGACCTAGCGCTCGCCGCAGCAGCTGATGTCGAGATGGCCCTCGGTGCTATTACCCCGATCGACCCGGTCACCACCTGAACTAAATAGGTCGCAACGGTCGTTATTGGCATCGCGAGTCGATGTCGCCTTACCGGAGAAGAAGAGAACCCACGAGGCTAGGTTCGGGTGCCATGGCTGGGCGAGGGATGTTCGCATTCCAAGGGCCGGAGTGGTATTCGCAGGTCGACGAGGAGATCCTCGAGCCTGAACTGGCGATTGTCGATCCCCACCATCACCTATGGAGCCTCCCCGACTCTGAATATCTGCTCGCCGACCTGTGGGCTGATACCGGGTCGGGGCACCAAGTTGAACAAACGGTCTTTGTGGAGTGCGGCGCCTCTTACAGGCACGATGGGCCGAAGCACCTACGACCGGTGGGCGAAACCGACTTCGTAGCCAGAGTGGCCGCCGAGTCCGCAGATGCCCCCGGGGCGCGTATTGCCGGAATCGTGGCCCATGCCGACCTCCGGCTCGGAGACCAACTTGTCGAGGTCCTCAACGCCCACGAGGAAGCCGGTCGGGGTCTGTTTCGCGGCATCCGTCACGCCGGATCTCATACGGAGCACCCAGAGATGCTCTTCATCCCCGGCAGAGCACCGGCCAACCTCTTCTCTGACCCGTCCTTCCGTAAAGGGGTAAGACTCCTGGGCACCCTCGGCTACACCTACGAGAGTTGGCATTACCACTACCAACTGAGCGAGTTCACCGACCTAGCCCGATCCGTGCCGGAGACCACGATCATCCTCGACCACTTCGGAACCCCGCTGGGGGTGGGCCCGTATGAGTCACAGCGCGAGGACATCTTCGCTGCTTGGAAGGCCGACGTCGCAGAGTTGGCCCGGTGCCCCAACGTAGTAGCGAAGCTGGGTGGTCTGGCCATGCCCGACAACGGGTTCGGCTGGCACCTGGCGGCCCGACCGCCCACGTCCGATGAGATCGTCGAGGCCCACCAGGACTATTTCCTCCACACCATCGACTGCTTCGGCCCGGACAGGTGCATGTTCGAGAGCAACTTTCCGGTTGACCGCCTCTCGGTCTCGTACCGGGTGCTGTTCAACGCCTTCAAGAAAATGGTTGTCGACTTCAACGATGAAGAACGCTCGGCGATGTTCTCCGGCACGGCGGCACGGACCTACCGGCTCTCCTTGTAGTAGCGGCACGGTTGGGCCACCCCCGCATGCGGCCTACGGGTCCGTCCGGAAACGGTGATTGTGCCAGCCGTCGACCCGGCACCACCGGCGTCACGAATCTAGGCTCGACCCGTGCCGAGCGACAGCCAACTGAAGACAATGAACAGGCTGCACCGCGGTCTCCTGAAGGTCAGCGGTGGACGGTTCGGGTGGACGGCAGCCAACATGCCAGTGCTCGAGTTGACCACGATCGGCCGAAAGTCGAGCAGACCCCGGTCGGTCATGTTGACATCGCCGTACCGGGACGGGGACATGATCGTGATCGTCGCTTCCAAGGGTGGCGAGGACACCCACCCAGCCTGGTTCCTAAACCTGCGGGACAACCCGCAGGTTGTCGTAACCACGAGGGACTCCTACGAACGCCAGATGGTCGCCAAAGTTGCGTCTCCCGAGGACCGGGAACGACTGTGGCCAATCGTCACCGGAAAGCACTCCAACTATGCCGGCTACCAGAAAAAGACGGATCGTGAGATCCCCCTGGTGCTGCTCCAACCAGCGGACTGAGACCAAAGGCTTCAGGTTGAGCCCTCGTGCCGAAAGGCGGGAATATCCGGCACCGTCGCGTAGAACGAGGCTCGGAGGTGATCACGGTGCCTATAGGTGAGCTAACTGCGTTGGATGACCGGTCACTGGGCTGGCTCCGCTACCTCCACCGCAAAGCCACCACTGCGGATGGCTGGGACCGCGAGGGGCGCCCTCACCCCCACTGGGACAACATCACTGGCGCGCCGATGCTGTCTTGGCACCGGTTCGACCTGATCGACTCGAGCTACGCGGTCGCGTTGATGGCCGATCGCACACCTGCCTGGCGCGAGGTCTACTCCGAGATCCTCAACCAACTGGTTACCCGCCACACATCGTGGTGGGCCGCTTCGGATTGGCTGACCCAATTTGGTTCCGATCCTGACCAGGCGAACTATCCCGAGGCTTGGCGCTCAATTATTCCTGCCAATGTCTGGGGCGAATACGACGTCCCGGGCTGGACGGCAAACGGGATCGAGCCCTACGGGGTGCAAATGGACCCCATTGCGGCGGACGGCATGCTGTTTTTCAAGGGGTTCTTCGGCCTCCTGCTCGGGTTACACCGCTATGTCTCTAATGACGAGCAGTGGAACCAACCCTTCGAGATGATCCGCGACGGAGAGCACACCTTCACCTGGACTTATTCAGAGATCTCCGCCCATCTGGCCGGCCAGTGGCGGAACCGCCCGATCGGCGTGCACTGTGAAAACACCAAGATCTGGCCCTATTGACTAAGCGGCGCTGGCCTCGGTCTGAGGCTGCACGACCGGCTCCACGGAACTGATCACCACGGTGCCTTCGACCAGTGGTGGGAGTACGCCACCGATAACTACATCACTTGGCAAGACGGTCGGCCAATCGCCATGGACCTCTACTACGACCCAGTCATCGACGAGCACGTGTCGACTCCGCTGGCACTGATGGCACCAGTCTGGTACCTGGCACCGCAGAGAAACGACATCGCCAAGTCGGCTTGGGAAATGGCCGCCACGCTTACTGGGCTCTTCGGCGATGGTGACCTGATTGGACTGGACGATCCGAACCTGGCGTCTCTCCTAGCTATGCAAACCGGCGATTTCACCGACGGTGAGGCCAAAGCACGGCTTTGGGAGTACCTCGACGAGACTCATGAGCCCCAGTGGGACCACGGCCTCGGCGAATTCACGTTTGGATTCGGCCTCGGTGAACCCCACCCCCGAGGCCAACTAAACGCCCGGGCTATGGCCGGCTGGGTGTGTACGCCGGGAGCCTGGAGTCGGATCTTCAATGATCCGAACCTAGGGAAGTTCGACGGTCCGACGGTCAGCGGTCTTGACTTCCCGCGTGTCGCTATGAGTGAAGCCCGGTGGGATGACGCCGTCCTTCACCTCGCCGCCCATGCCCAGAACTCGTCAGTTGCCAATACCTGGACTTCGATACACGTCGAGGGTCTCCCATCTGACGATGGATGGAGTCTGGTTCGACCAGATGGTGTGGCCACGCCTGTCGAGATGTCGGCAGGGACAGGCAAACTCGACCTAGTGGTCGACAGCGGCCACTACGAACTCCGCCGGCTGTGACGACGTTGCCTGATAGCAACGGTACGACTAGTAGCCCAATCCGACCATGTGGTTCGATACTGGGATAGCTGGCCCAATCAGGGCTTGCCTGGCAAAGGCGGAATCTCTTGTCTCAAACAGTTCATGTCCTATTCCCGTGCAACGAAGGTATGGGAGCGGGGCTTGTCGAAGCTCTGAAGTCTGCTCTGGTCGATACCCGAGCCTTTGATGGCTGTGAGTCAATCGAGGTATACGTCGATCTAGACCAACCCGACAAGGTCGTTCTTTGGGAGAAGTTCGCCTCCAGGGCCCACCATGAGGCCTACTTGGCGTGGCGCGTCGAAACCGGGCTACTGGAGATGCTCGCTCCGATCCTGGCTGAAGACCCCGAGTTCACGTATCTCGAAGATCAGCCGGGAGTCTGATCGACGGACTGGTAGTTCCAACCCGACAGGTAAAGGCAGAGGGTTGCCGAACATGGGCCGACACCCCTACGCGAGCCGGCCCCCGCCTAAGCGGGGGCCGTTCGCACGGTGGGAAGACCGTGTCCAGTGGCGGCTCCTCAGCCATCCACCAGTACGACCATCCTAGGGAAATACCGGGTTAGTGTCCTCGCTCTCCGTAATCCCCCCACGGGGCGTCCCTCTCCCGGATCACCGCCCGGAAACCCTTCTCAGAAAATGATTCCGCCCACCGGTAGGCCTCCTCGGTGTGCCGGGTCGCTCCGTCGAAGAACGTGCCCAGCATCTGCGACGTCCTCAAGCCCATGTTCTCGAAAGCCTGATTGACGAGCAACTTGTTGAGGGCCAGTTGGTTAGCAGGGATGTGCCGGAACCGTCGGGCCTCCTCCTCAACGAAGCCGGCCAGATCTTCCGGTTCGCAAACGTAGGACACCAGGCCGATGCGCAGGGCGGTCTCGGCGTCGATGGCCCGCCCAGTCAGCAGAAACTGTTTAGCGTGCTCTAAGCCCAGCCGGTACACCCACATCATCGTGGTTGGGGTCCCGAAGATGCGGCTTGGGGCATACCCGATGTGGGCGTCTGACGCCATGTAGAGCAGGTCGGCACACAGGATCAAATCGGTGGCTCCACCGACTGCCCAGCCCTTGATTTCGCCCAGCACTGGTTTTGGGCACTCCCAAACCTTCATGAAGCGTCGGACGTTGTTGGCCATGAACTGGTAGTCCCGAACGGGATCCCAGGCACCCTCCCGGGGCTCTGGGCCCTGGGCGCCGTACGGGGTCGACCAGCCTGGTTCGTTTCCGCTTGAGGTTCCGACCCCAGTGCCCTCCGTGAGGTCATAGCCGGCGGTCAACGAATCGCCCGCTCCTCGCAGGACAACGGCCACTACGTCGGACGAACCGGTGGCGGAGTCGATCCCGTCGGCGATTCCCTGAATGACGGCGTCAGTCAGGGCATTTTTCTTTTCGGGGCGGTTGAGGGTAATGATCGCGATGTCGTCGCGTTCCTCGTAGAGCACGGGGTCGGCCATGCCGACAGCCTTCCACGCTCAACCTTGGGACGGCAGGGTCCAAGCCGGACTTACCCGGCCACCACCCCTGTCACCCCAACCAGCACAAGGCCTAGGCCCATGACTTGTGGCGGGCGAACGGTATCGCCGAACACTAGACGTCCTAGGGCCACGCTGATTACGGGAAACATGGCCCCCGTCACAGCGGCCGGTAACGCATCGGCCTGTACGCCCAAGACGTAGAGCGTGGAGGCCAGCCCGCCGAAGATCCCGGAGAAAAACGGTGGCCAGCGCACACCCCTAGGCGGCATCACCGACGACCGACGACCGGTAGCCAACGCCACGGTGAGGATGCAGGCCACGACACGCTGGGTCACCGCCGGCCACGAGCCGCTCGACGTCGACGTGTCGATGAGGGCGGCCAGCCCGATGCCGTACCCCAGTCCCGACATCGTCCCCCAGAGCAGTCCTTTACGGACTCCAACGGCGGCACGTCCGCCGACCGTGATGAACACCAGTCCGAGTATCGCCACCCCCACTCCGGCGAAGGCCAACCTCGAGGCCTGTTCGCCTCCAACAACTGCCGTCCCGAACGGGATAACCACGGTCAGAGTGGCCACGGTAGGTGAGATCACCGTCGACGAGCTCCGTAGGAGGCCACCCAGGTAGGCGATCATCCCTACCCCGAATCCGATCCCGGAGATGGCACCTCGGCCCAGGTCGGGCCACGACAGCTCGCTAGGGAGGACCAGCACGAGGACCAGGGCGGTCACCGCGGCCAGCCCCTGGGAGACCACACCCACGGCCAGCACGCCTGCGGTTCGGGATCCCTGGCGGCCGAACATCTCCGATCCGCCCACCGATATTGAACTCAGAGCACCGAGCAGTGCTCCCATCAGTTAGTGGGGACCGGAGCGGACATCTCCGGGACACTAGGTGGGTCAACCTCCACGCCTAGTGTCCCCTTCCACACTCATCGGTGGTACCGGACCGCCGGAGGAATCATGACGACACTGCTCGATGGAGGCATGGGCCAAGAGTTGATCAATCGCGGTGCTCCGCGTTCGGCCGAACTCTGGTCGGCTTGGGCCTTGCTCGAGGACCCGAGTCTCGTTACCGCTGTCCACCTCGATTACGTGGAAGCGGGTGCCGACGTCATCACCACTAATAGCTACTCCACCTTCGCCGACCGTCTCGCCCTCCATGGGCTGGGTGACCAGGCTGAAAAGTTGACCCGTCTGGCCGGCGACCTGGCCCGCGAGGTCGCCGACTCGGCAGACCGCGACGTCCGTGTTGCCGGGTGCCTACCACCCCTGCGACATAGCTATAACCCCTCTCCCGACGCGACCTACGAGGATCTAGTCGCCGAGTACTCGGAGATGGTTGACCACCTCGCCGGCTTCGTCGACCATTTCCTCTGCGAGACTATGGGCGCCTGCTTCGAGGCCCAAGCGGCGTCAGACGCAGCCCGGACAGCAGGAAAGCCCGTCTGGGTGTCGTTCACCCTCCAGGGTGGCGACGGAGCCCACCTGCTCGATGGGACCTCGTTCGCTGAAGCCTGTTCCTCTATCGACGCCGACGCCTTCCTCCTCAACTGCAGCTCACCCGAGCAGATCTTCGACGCCCTGCCCCTTCTACGTACAGCGACCGGCCAGCCGATCGGGGCCTACGCGAACGCCTTCCACGGGATGCCCGTCGGCTGGCGTGGGCGGGAGGGCAGCCCTCTTCCGGATGCCCGAACCGACCTTGGAGCCGATCCGTACACCCAGATCCTCATGCAGTGGGTCGACATGGGCGCAGACATCGTCGGTGGGTGCTGTGAGATCGGGCCCGAACACATCGCTCGCGTTCGACTAGCCCTCGACGCCTGACGCCGACCCCGGCTACACCGCCCGCCGGACCTGCATCAACCCTTGCGTAGCGTAAACCGGACACCACAGATCTCTAGGTCCGCGTTCCGGCTGGCACGTAGTTCTACGCACGCCAGACCCTCCCCACGCCCGTCAAGTACGGGCACGAAGCGGATCTCGCCACCATCCAGGGCTACCACCGTTTCGGTCGTCTGACGTCCCAGAACCTCGCCCCAGCGCTTCGCCATGGCTGCCGGGTCACCGGCCTGGATCTCCACAGCCATGATGCCGCTGACCATCCCCGTCTGCGGATGATCCCGCCAACTGGGACCGGCCCAAGGCCAGGCCGTCCAGTCGTCAGTCTGGTCCACCGAGAGAATGGCGCCACCGACGTCTTGCGGATGCAGATGCACCCCGACGATTCCGGGCATACGCGCCTCCAGCACGACACGGACGTCCATTTCGTCAATCCGGTCGCGGCAACTTTCCAGGTCGTCGGTCTGGAGGATGACCATGTAGCCGCCGTCTCCACCCCGACGCTGCAGGTATCGGCCGGCCGCAGTGCCCTCCTCCATCGGTGCCACTACCTCGAGCAGGGTGTCGCCAACCGGGAATAGGACATTCCGGAGTCCAAACCTCTCTACTCCGAGGTCGTGGGCGCAGGCCTTCACGGCTAACCGGTCCACGAGATCGGCCTCGACCTGATCCAGGTCACTGGCCACTAGCGCCACCTGTCTGAGCCTCATCACCATCTGCCGACGCTAGGTGACGATTGTCAGCCGGCACGACTCCCGGTTAGCCCAAGTGCTCTTGGTACGTTGCCAGCCGTGCAAACACGACGCCTCGGCCGAACAGGCCACAATTCGAGCGTTGCAATCCTGGGCGGTGCGGCCTTCATTACCGACACGCCGGACGAGGCCGAAGGGCTGTTCGGCGAGGCGCTGGAGGCTGGCGTAAACCATCTGGACATCGCTCCCGGCTATGGGATGGCGGAGCGGGCCGTGGGCCCACACCTACCAGCGATCCGTCACCGTCTTTTCCTGGCCTGTAAGACCGCCGAGACCGAGCGAGACTGGGCCCTACGTCGCCTCGACCGCAGCCTTGAGCGTCTCCAGGTGGACTGTCTAGACCTCTACCAGGCCCATGGCGTCACATCGCTGGAGGTCCTTGACCAACGCGACGAGGCCTTCCAAGTCATCTTGGATGCGCGTGACCGGGGGCTGACCCGGTACGTAGGCGTCACCGGACACGACCTTGGAGCCCCGAGCGCCCACCTCGAAGCGGTCCGTCGATACGACCTGGATACCGTCATGTTCCCCGTTTACCCGACGGTCTGGTCTAACCCCGCCTACCGAGCCGACGTGGAGGCGCTCCTCGCAGAATGTGCCGTACGAGATGTCGGTGTGATGGCCATCAAGGCCGTCGCCTGGCGCCCCTGGGGTAACCGGACCCCGGATGCACTGAGCTGGTATGAACCTCACAGGACAGACGCCGACATCGAACGCAGCGTCCGATTCGCCCTATCGACACCCGGAGTGCACGCCTTCTGCACCCCTAGCGATCCGGACACGGCCAGGCGGGCCATCTCAGCTGCAGCCCGGTACGAACCGTTGAGCGATGGCGATTGGCAAAGGACCATCGAGGACGCCGAAGGTGGGGAAATCTTCCCCCTTTCCGAAAAGGCCGTCTCTCCCTGGCGTTGACCTCGCTGGAAAAGCACCATCACGTTCAGCACCCCAGACTTCGGGACGGATTACTTCGTCGGACAGCGGAGTCAGAGCGGAAACTGAGCAGTCCGCGAAAATTCGAAAATTTCTCTGACCGTCTCGTTGACCGCAATTTCGCGGACTGCCGTAGGCTGAACCCACCGGGTCACCACGGCCCGGTTCTGTTCAAATCCAGTTCAAACGAAAGCGATACCGATAATGCCGAACGGCACAGTGAAGTTTTTCAACAGTGAAAAGGGCTACGGGTTCCTCTCCGTAGAAGGCGAGGAAGATGTCTTCGTCCACTACTCCAATATCGAGGGTGAGGGCTACCGAAGCCTCGATGAGGGCCAGGCCGTGGAGTTCGAGGTCGGCCCCGGCCGGAAGGGCCCCGAGGCCCTGAACGTCCGCAAGGTCTGACACGGGTCGGGCGAGCCTCGGGGCAACCTGAGGCTTCGGCCAACTCGCTGCGATGAGCCCGCCCTCCGGGGCGGGTTCGTTCGCGTCCGGGGCCAGATCAGACTTTCGGTTCGGAACTCGACCGGTAGCGTCGGAAGCTAGGCACGGAACCAACGTGCAGGCCGCGCCCTCTTGCTGAAAGCGCAGGTTTTCCGTCCCGGGACATCCGGAAGGTCAACCACAACACTGCAGCCAGGCTGATTGCCCCACCGACCAGTGTCTCCGTCGAAGGCGTCTCGTCTCTCCAGATCCACAGCCACAGTGGAGCCATCACGATCTCGGAGATCAGCAGCAGACTCACGTCGGCTGGCGGTACGTACCGATGGGCGTAATTCCAGATTGGCGCGAAGAGGCCGATCAGCAAGCCACCCCCAATGACTCCCATGAGAACGTCGTAGGCCGGTACGACAACCCCTGGTCCGAACGATGAGACGGCAGCTGCCGCAACTGCCCCCACCGTTCCACCTACCAGCATCGGCACCCCCGGATCTCGGATCGGCGAACTCCTGATAAGTACGGCGTACCCCCCGAGGGCGATGGGCAGGATCGCCGACAGAATGGTTCCCAGAGCGTCGCCGGAACTCACGTTGCCGCCGATCATCACAACCACGCCAAACGCGGCAACCACCATGGCCGTCAGGGTGTCCCTGCCGACCGGTTCCTTCAGAAAGATACGCCCGAATAGGGCGGCGTAGAACGGGCTGGTGGACTGCATGAGGAGCACGAAGGCCGCCGAGGCCCGGCTCAGTGCCACGATGAACAGGGTGAACAGCCCGGCCACCACTAGCCCGGCCGCCACCTGGCGTAGCCCGGCCTCGACTACCGCGCGGAGCGGGTTTCGGCCGGCTGCCACGATGACGGCCGCCGAAACGACGGCCGTCGCCCAACTGCGGTGAAACAGGAACTGCCAGGCGTCAGCGTCGCGGAGCGCTCGAAAAGTAAGAGGTCCAAACGAGAACATGAAGCCGCAGAAAAGGACGACGAGGGAGCCCTGTAGGCGGCTGAGAACTGGGGGCATGACTGGGCGTTCCTCCCCCCGGCACGGATCGGATGAAGCCGACGAACACTACGCCCTTCCTCTCCTCTCGGACAGAGTCAATACCGGCCTTCAGGGGTCGTCGGTCACGATCCCGAAGATCGCATCTTCTGGCCGGTATCCTTCGGGGTGCTTCGACGGGTTCTCGTCGAAGGGTTCGCTACCGGGTACTGGTTCTTCCGGACATGTGGACCACCCGAGTACCGACCCCGGTGTATCTGCTGGGGCGACGCGAACCTTGATACCGCCCGTCCGACGCGCGGGCCTGGAGATCCGATGCCCCCCACCTTCGCCCAGTTGGGCGTACCCGAATCAATCAGCCGTTCCCTGGCGGCCCGCGGGATCACTGAACCGTTCGCAATCCAGGCGGCAGCCATTGTCGACGCTCTGGCCGGGCGCGATGTCTGCGGCCGGGCTCCCACGGGCTCCGGCAAGACCCTGGCTTTCGGTCTTCCTCTGGTGGCTTCTGTGGACCGTGCCGGACCCCGCCGGCCCCGCGGCCTGGTCCTGGCCCCCACTCGTGAGTTGGCCGAACAGATTTGCTCTGAGCTACGAACCTTTGCCGGGCGGGTGCGGATCGCCGTCGTTTATGGCGGTGTCGGCTATGGCCCACAGGTGAAGGCGCTCCGCGAGGGTGTCGACGTTCTGGTGGCCTGTCCGGGCCGTCTGGAGGACTTGCTGGGGCAGGAGGAACTACGCCTGGACGATGTCGACCGGGTTGTCATTGACGAGGCTGACCGCCTGGCCGACATGGGCTTCATGCCTGCCGTGCGCCGGATCCTCGACCAGACGGCCACCGCACGTCAGACGATGCTCTTCTCCGCCACGCTGGACAACGACGTCGCCAAGTTGACCCGCGACTACCAAGTTGATCCGGTCCGACACGAGATCGGTGAGGAGACGCCGGACATCGCGGCAGCCACCCATCTTTTCTGGACCGTGGACCGTAGCGACCGGGTGGGCCTAACCGCCGAGGCGGTCGGTGCTGCATGGCCGGCCATTATCTTTTGTCGGACCCGCCACGGAGCCGACCGGCTGGC
>JAZADL010000049.1:0-7626 GCA_036123635.1 Actinomycetota bacterium | reverse complement strand
AGGTGTGGGATTCGAACCCACGGTGACCCGGAGGCCACAACGGCTTTCGAGGCCGCCCCATTCGTCCGCTCTGGCAACCTTCCGTCGCCGAGACTACTGAGGTGCCGCTGGGCGGCCAACCGAGCGTCGCTATCAGCGACGGCCGGCGAAGAACCGGGTGAGGAGGGCCGCGCCCTCATCTGCCCGGACACCGGGAACGACGGCGAACTCGTGGTTGAGGCGGGGGTCCACCCCAAAGTGGTAGAGGGAGCCGGCCGCTCCTGCCTCCTCGTTGGCCGCCCCCCAGACCACCCGGCCGACCCGGGCCGCCCAGGCGGCGCCAGCACACATGGGGCAGGGCTCCAGCGTCACGACCAGCGTGGCGTTGTCCAGGCGCCACGATCCGACGGCCGTCGCTGCATCCCGGAGGGCTAGGACCTCGGCGTGGGCTGTGGGGTCGCCGGTCCCCTCACGCTCGTTGTGGCGCCGGGCCACCACCCGACCATCCACCGCCACCACGGCGCCGATTGGCACCTCACCGGCTTTAGCTGCGGCCTCCGCCTCAGCCAGGGCTATGCCCATGAGGTCATGGTCGGTCGACCCGGGGTCAATCGAGGAAGCTCGGTGCTCGTCCACCCGGTCGACGATAGGCCTAGGCGCAGAGGCACCCGTCCTCGAGCGTGGCGGCCAGGTGATCTGCGGCACCCCGGGGGTTCCGCTGAGAGCTGCTGCCTTCCGGCCCTGACTCGGTTCACGGGTCCCGGTCGCACAGGACCCGACCGCCACACTCCAGAACGGGTGCCCGACAACGATACCGCTGTTGCCCGGATCGCGTCCTGGGGGACATCCCGGCCTTCCGTATCCCGTCGTCGGGCTCGATACCCTTGGCGCCCGGATCTCGGCCCCCGGGTCGGGTCCCGGAGGGATGCGAGAGCGGACGATTCGGCACGCCTGGAACGCGTGTGTGGCTTTACGGTCACCGTGGGTTCGAATCCCACTCCCTCCGCCGAACTGACATCGCGACGCCACCGGTCGGGGTCGCGGGGCCGCTGTAGGGTCGGCCCATGGAGTACACGTCTCTCTACCGGCGCTTTAGGCCCCGGCGGTTCTCGGAGATCCGAGGCCAAGAGCACGTGGTGGCCGCCCTGCAGAACGCCGTGCGTGAAGGCCGCGTCCTACACGCCTACCTACTTAGCGGTCCCCGGGGAACGGGAAAGACCACGGCGGCCCGGATTCTGGCCAAGGCCTTGAACTGCACGGGTGAGGCCACCGATGGTGAACCGTGCTGCTTATGCGATTCGTGTGAGGCCATCGACGCCGGCACTTCGTTCGACCTTCACGAACTGGACGCCGCCTCCAACAACAAGGTCGATGACATTCGGGACCTGTTGTCCAAGGTGGCCTTGGGAACCCCTGGCCGGACCAAGGTTTACCTCCTGGACGAAGTCCACATGTTGACCGCTGGGGCGGAGAACGCCCTGCTCAAGACGCTGGAGGAGCCTCCTGACCACGTCGTCTTCGTGCTGGCCACCACCGAACCCCACAAGGTCGTGGAGACCATCCGTAGCCGCTCCCAGCACCTCGAGTTGAACCTCCTGGGCGCTGATGACCTGGAGTCCCTGGTCCGCGACGTGGTGGTTGAGGCAGGTCTCGACGTCGACGATATGGGCGTCGACCACGCCGTTCGGGCCGGTCGGGGCTCGGCCCGTGACGCCCTGTCGGCCCTGGACCGGGTAGTGGCCGGAGGTACCACCGACGACGACACCTCGGTCGATGAGCTGCTAGGGGCACTTGTCGAGAGAGATCCTGGGCGGGCCCTGGGGGCCTTGGCCGCGGGGATCGCCCGGGGCCGCGAGCCGCGGGTGACCGGAGAAGCCCTTCTGGGAGCGCTGCGGGAGGTCTTCCTGGTGTCCATGGGCGTTCCGCCATCGCAACTGGCTGCTGCCGACCGGGAACGTGCCGAACGATTTGCCGAGGAGACACCTCCGGCCGTGATTACCCGTGCCCTAGAGGTACTGGGCACCGCCTTGGTGGACATGCGCCGCTCTCCCGATCCGAGGGTCGATCTGGAGGTGGCTCTGGTGAGGCTGACCGGACCGGAGGTGTCCGGATCGGGCGGTCCGGATTCCCTAGAAGAACTGACTAGGAGGGTGGAGGCGCTTGAGGCCGCCTTGACGTCGACATCGGACAGGTCGGTCGGACGGGGTCCGGTCGCTCCACCGCCTCCGCTACCTCCACGGGCGTCCCGGCGTTCCGGCCCGGCAGCCGAGGGACAGGCGAAGCTGGCTCCCGCCACCCCGCCACCCCCAGCGGCTACCAAGGCTGCGACCGCTGAGCCACCTGCGGCCCCGACAGAGTCCGACGCCTTGCCGGCAGCCGCCGCTCCTCCAGCGGTGGTACCCAGCCGGGACGAGTTGGTCATGGCCTGGGGAGACGACCTCATGGACCGACTGAGCCGCAAGGCTCGGGCTCGCTTCTCGGCCGCCCGGTTCATCGACGTACAGGACGGCACGGCCGTCATGGCCCTGCCCAACGAAACCCACCGCAGGCGCTGCGAGGAACTTCGCGGAGAATTGGAGAACGTGCTGGCAGCGCGGTTCGGTGGAAGCCTGCCCGTGCGCCTGGTGGTGGAAGATGGGTCTCCAGCTCCGACTCCGGTCGCTAAACCGCGCCCCGTCGCTGTCGATGAGTCGAAGGTTGCCGATGAGTCGATCGACCTGGACGACCTGGTCGACGCCGACGTGGCTGAGGGTTCGGCAGTAGACCGTCTGACCCAGGCTTTCCCCGGCGCCGCGCTGGTCGAGCCGGACTGAGCTGGCAGAGGGCGGTTGAGGTGCACGCCGAAGCGGTACAGCAGGTCATCGACGAATTGGGACGCCTCCCGGGGATCGGGCCGAAGTCGGCTCAACGGCTGGCCTTCCACCTCATGAAGTTGCCGACTGAAGACACAGCCCGGCTCACGGCAGCTATCAACGAGATGAAGGCCCGGGTACGGTTCTGCGACCGGTGTTTCAACGTGTCGGAATCCGAGTTGTGCACGATGTGCGCCGACGACCGCCGGGACGCCACGTTGCTGTGTGTGGTCGAAGAACCCCGGGACATCGTTGCCGTGGAGCGCACCGGCGGCTTCCGTGGCCGGTACCACGTGCTGGGAGGGGCCATCAGCCCCATCGAGGGAATTGGTCCGGACCAGCTCCGGGTCCGTGAGTTGATGGCCCGCTTGGAGCCCGAAGGCGTGGCTGAGGTCATCCTGGCCACCAACCCCAATATCGAGGGCGAAGCCACAGCCATGTACCTGGCTCGCTTGCTGGAGCCCCTGGGCGTGGAGGTCACCAGGATCGCCAGCGGTCTGCCCGTAGGCGGTGACCTGGAGTACGCAGACGAACTGACGTTGGGCCGCGCGCTGGAGGGTCGGCGGCCGCTTGACGGTGGGTAACGGCCTGTGGAAGAAGAACTCCGAAGGTGGAAACGCCCCCCGGCGGCTCCCGCCCGACCGAGGGGTCGTTCCCGAGTTGGGTGGAGGGGTGGTCCCCAACTGTTGCGACTACGTTACGACGGTGAAGAGATTATTACAAGTCATGCTCAATCCGTTGTCTCAGTGTTACAAAAGGGCTGGTGGGAGGTTTCCGGTGGATGGGGCCCCGAGACACGAGTTATCCACAGGTTGATCCACAGGATCGGGTTTCTAGAGGGTCCTGAGGACCTCCGGATCGGCCCCGACCGTTCCCCAGGAGGCTCGTCTTGCTGCTGACCCAGATCGACCATGTGGCTATCGCTGTTCACGACTTGGAGACGGCCATCGCCTACTACCGGGCGGCGTTTGGCGCCGAGGTCCACCACCGCGAAGTAGTGGAACGCGACGGGGTGGACGAGGCCCTCCTGAAGGTGGGCGAGTCCTATATTCAACTCACCACGGGGACCCGTCCCGACTCGGCCATCACGACTTTCCTGGAGAAGCGGGGTGAAGGCATCCACCACGTCGGCTACAGGGTCGACGACTGCGCTGAAGCGCTGGCTGCCATCGTGGCCGCTGGGGGGCGGGCCATCGACGAGGCTCCTCGCCCTGGCTCGCGGGGGACCACCGTTGCTTTTGTCCACCCGAAGGGCTCGTTCGGCACTCTGATTGAGCTGGTGCAGGAGTAACGGGACGGCGGAAGACACCGTGGCCCCTTTCGACGTCCATCTGGTGGACGGCACCTACGAGCTCTTCCGGTACCACTTCGCCGTGCCGTCTCACGTCACAGCGGAGGGGGTGGAGGTGGCTGCCGCCCGCGGGGTGCTCGGCTCCATGCTCGGACTGGTAGCCGACGGCGCCACCCACGTAGGGGTGGCCACCGACCAGGTCATCGAATCTTTTCGGAACGACCTCTTTGATGGTTACAAGACCGGCGAGAACACCCCGCCAGAGCTGTTCGCCCAGTTTCCCCTGTTGGAGGCTGCCCTAGAGGCCGCCGGGTTCGCTGTGTTCGGGATGGTGGAGCATGAGGCTGACGACGCCCTTGGGGCAGCTGCCGTGCAGGCCGCCACTGACCCCCGGGTAGGGAAGGTCCTGGTGTGTACCCCGGATAAGGACTTGGCTCAGGTGGTCGACGACGGGGCGGGCATCGTCCAGGTGGATCGGCGCAGGGAGGTCGTCTACGACCGTGCCGCCGTGGTGGCCAAGTTTGGCGTCGAGCCGGCGTCCATTCCCGACTGGCTAGCCCTCGTTGGGGACACGGCCGACGGGATCCCCGGCCTACCCGGGTGGGGATCCAAATCCTCGGCCGTCGTTCTAGCTCGGTACGGCCACCTAGAGGACATCCCCGACAACCCGGACGACTGGGATGTGGCGGTGCGGGGAGCCGCCAAGTTGGGTGCTGTGCTGGCCGGGGCACGCGACGACGCCCTGCTTTACCGGCATCTAGCCACCCTGGACTTCACCGCACCGGTCATGGCCGACGTGGAGGACCTGCGTTGGACCGGGCCGGCCGACCACTTGGAAGCGCTTTGCGCCCACTTGGACGCCCCTCGGGCCGCCGAACGGGCCCGCCGCTTGGCTGCCGGTCGGGCCTGACTCGGACCAACGACCGGCCAACGAGGGTCAGCGGTCCAGCACCGCCAGGACGTCGGCCACTGTGGTCACTCGCGAGACGATGGATCGGTTGGTCGGCTCGACGAACCCGTCGTTGACGGCTCGATCCAGGAACGCTTCCAGCCCCGACCAGAAGCCATTGTGGTCAAGCAGCACAACTGGCTTGGGACCGTCGTGGAGCCCGAGCTGGGTCCAGGTCGCTGCTTCGAACACCTCGTCGAGGGTTCCATAGCCCCCGGGTAGGGCGCAGAACGCGTCGGCTTGGGCGTACATGGTTCGTTTACGGGTATGCATGTCTTCCACTTCGATCAGCTTGGTTACCCCTCGGTGGGCGATCTCCCGTTCGATCAGGCCGACCGGGATCACCCCCACCACCCTGCCTCCCTTGGCCAACACAGTGTCGGCGAGGGTTCCCATGACGCCGACCTCGGTGCCCCCGTAGACGAGATCCACTCCGGCGTCGGCTAGGGCCGTTCCGAGCTGTCGGGCCAAGTCGTGCACGCCGTCGTCAGTCCCGGGCCGGGAGCCGCAGAACACGGCCAGGGCCGGAGGCCGGGTAGTGGTGGGGTCAGACACCGTCGGAACGTACCGTCCGGCACCATCCTGTCCACCCTGTGTCCGGTGATTCCCGTTCGGTACCCTGTGCCCACCATGTCCGATCACCCGATGACCGAGCGTCTCGACGAGTTACAGAAGCGCAAGGAGGCGGCGCTGCACGCCGGGCCCGAACGGGCCGTCCAGCGTCAGCACGACAAAGGCAAGATGTTGGCCCGGGAGCGGATCGACTACCTCCTGGACCCCGGTTCGTTCCACGAGCTGGACATGCTGGCCCGCCACCGGGCCCACGAGAGCGGGATCGAGGAACGCCCCTACACCGACGGCGTTATCACCGGGTGGGGCACCGTGGACGGCCGGAAGGTCTTCCTGTTCGCCCAGGACTTCACCGTGTTCGGCGGTGCTTTGGGCGAGGTGTTCGCCGAGAAGATCCACAAGGTCATGGACCTGGCCCTGAGCGTGGGTGCGCCCATGATCGGCCTCAACGACGGTGCCGGAGCCCGTATCCAGGAGGGCGTGGTCAGCCTCGACGGTTACGGCGGAATCTTCTGGCGCAACGTGCAGTCGTCCGGCGTCATCCCCCAGGTCAGCGTGATCCTCGGACCGTGCGCCGGCGGGGCTGTTTACAGCCCAGCCATGACCGACTTCATCTTCATGGTCCGGGAGAAGTCGCACATGTTCATCACCGGACCCGACGTGGTCAGGACGGTGACCGGCGAGGAGGTCAGCCTCGAGGAGTTGGGCGGAGCGGGCAGCCACTCCACCAAGTCGGGCGTGGCAACCTTCGTTGGCGAGGACGAGCACGAGGTTCTCGACGAGGTCAAGGCGCTGCTAGCCCAGTTGCCGTCCAACAACCTTGAACAGGCTCCAGTGGTTCCCACCGACGACCCCGCTGATCGGACCTGCCCCGAACTCAACGACCTCATGCCAGACAGCGCCAATCTCCCGTACGACATGCGCACCGTCATCGAGACGGTGCTCGACGACGGCGGCTTCCTCGAGTACCACGCCGCGTGGGCTGGGAACATCGTCTGCGGATTCGGGCACCTGAACGGTCGCAGTGTCGGCGTGGTGGGCAACCAGCCGATGCACTTCGCCGGAGTACTGGACATCGAGGCTTCTGAGAAGGCGGCCCGGTTCGTCCGTACCTGTGATGCCTTCAACGTGCCCCTGATCACCTTCGTTGACGTGCCAGGGTTCCTGCCCGGCGTTGGCCAGGAGTACGGCGGCATCATTCGCCACGGGGCCAAACTGCTCTACGCCTATTGCGAGGCCACGGTGCCCCGGATCCAGGTCATCACACGCAAGGCCTACGGCGGGGCGTACGTGGTCATGGACTCCAAGTCGGTGGGCTCCGACCTGTCGTTGGCCTGGCCATCGGCCGAGTTGGCCGTGATGGGTCCCCAGGGGGCGGTGGAGATTGTGTACCGCCGCGAACTCCAGGATGCCGACGACCCGGCGACTCGCCGGGCCGAACTGGTCGACGAGTACACGGAGAAGTTCGCCAACCCGTACGTGGCCGCCGAACGGGGATACGTGGACGACGTCATCGACCCGGCCGACACACGGGCCAAGCTGGTGGCCGGCCTCGAGATGCTGGTCTCCAAGCAGGATGAGACCCCCCGTCGCAAGCACGGAAACGTGCCGCTCTAGGGGCGGCGGAGGTTCCGATGGTCCGCATCGTCGCCGAAGGCGCCACCGAACAGGAGTTAGCTGCCATCGTCGCCGCCTACGAGGAACTGTGGCCGAAGCCGGCCGAAGCCCGGAAGGCCCCAGAGCCGCCCACGGACTGGCGGTTCTCCGGGCGCTGGTGGCACGGCGACGGCCTCGGCCCCGACGCCCGCTGAGTCGGGCTGAAACCGCCCTCAGGCCGGCCAGTCGGGCCCGTCAGCCAGGACTAGGTCGGGCAGGACACCCAGGTAGGTTTCCCGGTCGACCTCCACGGCACCCAGCCTGGCCAGATGTGGGGTGCACCACTGCACGTCGATCAGTCGGTCAGGGCCATCACCCATCAGATCAAC
>JAZADL010000048.1:0-8608 GCA_036123635.1 Actinomycetota bacterium | reverse complement strand
CTGGTGCCGCCTCCGATTGTCAGGGCCCGGGAGAAGTAGTGCCCCCAGGCCCAGGGGTCCTCGTGTTCCTCGTAGGGGTAGTTTCCGTCCAGCATGGTCGACGGGCCCTCGAGGTCCTTCACCAGCGCCATGGCCTTCTGGCCGTGTTTGTCGCCTATGGCCTTGCGGACCGAGGACAGGGGGCCGGGGTCTCCGCCCGTGACCTTCGCGCTCATGATCCGACGGTTCAGAAGTCGCAGGATCACCATTTCGGTATAGAGGTCGGCGATGCGTTGACGCAGGACCGGATCGGAGCAGGCGAAGGACCGGAGCCGGTCGAGCACCACCGGGTCGGCAGGGCCCCGTCCCCAGAGCACCCCGCCCTCCGACAGGGAAACTCGTTCGTTGGCCAGGGTGACCTTGGCCAGCCTCCAGCCCTCGTTCTCTGCGCCGACCATGTTTCCGGCCGGGATACGGACTTCGGTCAGGAACGTCTCGTTGAAGTGACGTCCGCCGGTCATCTCGATGATGGGGCGGACCTCGATTCCTGGCGTGGCCATGTCGAGTAGGAAATAGGAGATGCCCTTCTGAGGCGGGCCCTCGTCGGCTGTCCGGGCCAGGAGGATTCCCCAGTCGGTGACATCGGCCCGGGTGGACCAGATCTTGGAGCCGTTGACCACATACACGTCGCCGTCGCGCACGGCCCGGGTACGCAGGGAGGCGAGGTCCGAACCTGCCTCGGGCTCGCTGAACAACTGGCACCAGCCCTCAGTGTCATCGAGCATGGGGGGCAGGAAGCGGGCCTTCTGCTCCTCGGTGCCGCCAGCCAGGATCGTCGGCCCGGCCCAGCCCACGCCGATGGAGGCGCCGGGCAGCCGCAGGCCAGCAGCTCGAAATTCGTCGTCGATGACCAGCTGGGTCTCCGGATCGGCGTCCCGGCCCCATGGGCGGGGCCAGTGGGGGGCGACGAAGCCACCCTCGGCCAGGTCCTTACGGGTGGGCTCGGGATGGTCGGACAGCCAAGCCCGGACCTCGACCCGACGGGGGTCGTCGTCCGGGGGAAGGGTGAAGTCCATGGTCGGACAGTCTCCCGCACTGATTAGAGAAGCGTGGTGTCAGTGTCCAGGCCGAGTCGGAGCCGGCCGGTCAGCTCATGGATGCGGGGAGCCACCATGGCGTGGGTGGCGGCCACCTGACCGTCCCGAACCATACGCTGAAGGGGTTCGCGGAGGTAGACGGCGCTGCCGCCCGCCTCTCGTTGTAGATGTCCCAGGGCGTCGGCACACCGCTGGGCTGCGTCGCAGGCGGCCAGTCGCAGGCTGCGACGGTGCTCGACGGTGAGGGGGTCGCCGGTCTGGGCGGTCTCCCAGGCTTCGCCCAGTACGTCGTGGAGAAAGGCTAAGGAGGAACGGGCGGTGGCCTCGGTGTTGGACAGCACGGTCTGGCCGGAGGCCCGCTCGGAGAGAGTGCGACCGGAACCCTCGGGCTTCTTGTCCACGGCAATTTCTGCGAACCGGTCTACGGCGCCGTTCAGTAGACCGACAGCAACTGCGGCGACCCCGGCGGCCAGCATTCCGTAGAAGGGAAATCGCCACTGTGGGCCGTCCAAGCGGGGGACGGCGGTGGGGAGCTGGAGCCATCGGCCCTCGGGGACGAACGCGCCGTCGACCTGATAGTCGGTCGATCCGCTGCCCGCCAGTCCGGTGACGTGCCAGGTGTCGAGGTGTTCCACGTCGTCCGGGTCGAAGAAGACGAACGGTGCGAACAGGCCGTCGTCTCGCTTGGTGGGTGTCCCGGCGGAGTCGACGATCCGGGCTCCGCCGCCGATCCAGGTGCAGTGGTGCGTTCCTGATCCCCAGGCCCATGTCCCGGTCACCCGGAGTCCACCGTCGACAGCGACTGCCCGTCCGACCGGCGCGGCGTAGCCGCCGACGCACGAGTCAGCCGGGCCGAAGATCAGGGTGGCCACATCGAGGGGGAGGAAGCCGGCCTGAAGCGAGGTGGTGCCGGCGATCATCACACACCATCCGGCCGCGCCGTCGTGGCGTGACACCTCGGCGATGACGTCGATGGCCGTTGCCACGTCCAGTTCTGGCCCGCCCAAGTCGGTGGGGGTCAGCAGTCGAAACAGCCCGGCATTGGTGAGGTCGGCCACGACGTCGTCGGGCAGTGTGCGGTTGGCTTCGATGCGTTCAGAACGGTCGGCGAGCGACGGTCCGAGGGCACGGGCCCGTTGGAGGAGGTCAGACATGGGAAAAAATTAGAATAAACTTCTAGAAATAGCAAATAAAACTATAAATAGCATAGAGTTATAAGAATGTCGACCATCAAGATGGCTTCGCCGATCGGCCGGTCGGAGCGCACCCGGCAGGTCCTGGTCGAGGCCACCGTCCGGCGTCTACGAGCCGACGGAGCCTTCACGGCCGAACAGGTGGCATCCGACGCCGGGGTCAGCGTGGCCACTATCTACAACCGCTTCCCGGACGGCCGAGACGGCCTACTGGTTGCCGCCTTTGACCAGGTGTTGGATCGGGTGGTCGCTGCCAGTACCGAACCTCTAACCGCCGACCATCTTCTGGACCACGGGCTGGAATCCACCCTGCGATCCCTAGTCGACGGCCTGGCCACCGTGTTCGCCGAGGAGGCGTTGGTCATGCGGGCCGCCTTGGCCCGCCTGCCGGAAAACCGTCTGCTCCGCGAGGCCTATCGCCGACACGAGTCCGAGGCCCGGGATGCCAGTCGGCAGTTCATTGAGCGGGGACAAGCCGCCGGTCGGATCACCGACGGGGACCTCGACGAACTGGTGGACGTGGTTTTAGTCATCGGCCAAGGCGTCAACAACCCGGTACTACTCGGCTCGGCCCGACGCGAACGGCTGGTCGACCATCTGACCGAAGCACTGTTGGCCGTCCTTACATCCGAGATGCCGATTCCATGACCGAACCAGTTGACGAGGGTCTCGTCATCTACTGGCGTCCCCTCTGCGGGTTCTGCCAGCGGCTACTGGAGGCCCTGGAGGTGGCCGGTATCCGGGCCACACTCTGCAACATCTGGGATGACCCGGAGGCGGCCGCCTTTGTCCGAACCGTCAACAACGGGGTCGAGACGGTGCCGACCGTGGTGGTGGACGGCATCGTTTACACCAACCCGCCACCCGACCAACTGGTGGCCCATTTACAACAGGCCTAGTCCGGTCCCGCTGGCGGATCGGCTCCCGGTGCGCGACCATCGGAGGTCTAGACGGGACCGGGGAACCTCCTCGACGATGAGGTGGTAGCCCGACCGGACAACCAAGGGGGGATTGGTGATGGAGGTCTCTGTCACGGTTAACGGGACGGCGCGTTCCGCTGACGTCGAGCCGCGGACCCTGCTCGTGCACTTCTTGCGCGACGAGCTAGGCCTGACCGGTACCAATATCGGCTGCGACACCAGCTCGTGCGGGGCCTGCACGGTGCTAGTGGACGGCCGATCGGCCAAGTCGTGCACCCTGCTGGCCGCTCAGGTGGACGGCGCGGAGGTCACCACCATCGAGGGTCTGGCCGGAGCCGACGGCCTGCACCCCATGCAGAAGGCCTTCCACGAGTGCCATGCCCTGCAGTGCGGCTACTGCACCCCGGGCATGGTCATGGCCGCCGTGTCGCTGGTCGACGAGTACGAGAACCTCGACGCCGCGGGAGTCCGGGAAGGGTTGGAGGGGAACCTCTGCCGCTGCACCGGATATCAGAACATCGTCAAGGCCGTGCTGGCCGCCAGCGAGTGAGGGGCCCGAGATGACCGACACCATGAACCCGTTCACGGGAGGCGTGGTCGGCACGGCCCGTCTCCGCAAGGAGGACCCGGCGCTGCTGACCGGCGAGTCGAAGTTCATAGACGACCTCAACCTGCCCGGCGCCCTTTGGATCTCATGCGTGCGCAGCCCCCACGCCCACGCTCGGATCAGCGCTATCGACGGCTCGGCCGCACTGGCAACCGACGGCGTGGTAGCCGTTTATACCGGTGCCGACCTGGAAGGCGACTGGGCCGGACCCCTGCCCTGTGCCTGGCCAGTCACTGAAGAAATGAAGAACCCCGCCCACCTCCCAGTGGCCGTAGGTAAGGCCAACTTTGCAGGCGATGCAGTCGCCGTCGTGGTGGCCACCTCGCGTTACGCGGCCGCCGACGGTGCCGAGGGCGTGGTCGTCGACTACGAGCCGCTCGAGGCCGTGGTCGACCTCGATGACGCGGCCAGCGACCGGGTGGTCATCCACGAGGACTGCGGAACCAACGTTTCCTACGACTGGCCGCTGGTACCGGACCCCGACGCCGTCGCCGAAGCCTTCGAGAACGCCGCACACCACGTGACAGAGACCTACGTACACCAGCGGCTTATCCCGGCGCCCATGGAACCCCGCGGCGTGGCCGCGGTTCCAGCACCCCACAACGGGGATATGACGCTCTACTCGTCGACCCAGATCCCGCACGTCCTGAAAGTCATGGGGGCCCTCACCTTGGGCATGCCGGAACAGAAGCTCCGGGTTATCGCCCCCAGCGTGGGCGGTGGCTTCGGTTGCAAGCTCAACGTGTACGCCGAGGAGCTCATCTGCATGGCCCTGGCCAACCGCCACGGCGGCGCCGTCCGCTGGACCGAAACTCGGACCGAGGCCGCCACGTCCACGATCCAAGGTCGGGCCCAGAAGCAGACCATCGAATTGGCGGCCGACGCCGACGGGAAATTGACCGCCGTGCGGGCCACCCTCCTGGCCGACATGGGGGCCTACCTGCAACTGGTAGCCCCCGGCGTACCGCTGCTCGGGGCGTTTCTCTACCACGGCCTTTACGACGTACCGGCCTACGCTTTCACCTGTAGGGGTGTGTTCACGAACCTTGCGCCTACCGACGCCTACCGGGGTGCCGGCCGACCGGAGGCCACCTACGCCATCGAACGGGCCATGGACGCCCTGGCGGTGGCTGTCGGGGTGGAGCCGGACGAGATTCGGTCCCGGAACTACATCCCAACCGAGAAGTTCCCCTACGACTCGCCGGCCGGGCTGGTGTTCGACTCGGGCAACTACCAGCCCACCCTGGACCGGGCCAAGGAACTGGTGGACTGGGACGGCCGACGGGCCGAACAGGCCGAGCGGCGGGCCGCCGGATCGACCGTCCAACTGGGCCTGGGCATCTCGTCTTACGTCGAGATGTGCGGCCTGGCACCCAGCCGAACCCTGGCTGCTCTCAACTACGGTGCCGGGGGCTGGGAGTCGGCCACCGTCCGGATCCTGCCCACCTGCAAGGTCCAGGTGGTTACCGGCTCAACTCCCCACGGCCAGGGTCACGAGACCAGTTGGTCGATGATCGTGGCCGACCAGTTGGGCGTAGATCCCGACGATGTCGAGGTTCTCCACTCCGACACGGCAATTAGCCCACTGGGTATGGACACCTACGGGTCCCGGTCACTGTCGGTAGGGGGCACGGCTCTTTGGATGGCCACCGAGAAGGTCATCGACAAGGCGCGTACCATCGCTGCCCACATGTTGGAGGCCAGCACCGAGGACCTGGAGTTCTCGGGCGGAACCTTCTCGGTGAAGGGCAGCCCGGACAAGGAGGTTCCCCTGGCCGGGGTGGCCTTCGGGGCGTTCACCGCCCACGACCTGCCCGACGACGTGGAGCCCAACTTGGAAGCCCAGGTCACCTGGGACCCGGGCAACTTCGTATTCCCGTTCGGTACCCACATCGCCGTGGTGGAGGTCGACGAGGAAACAGGTGCCGTCGAGTTGGTGGACTACGCGGCGGTTGACGATTGCGGAAACCAGATCAACCCGATGATCGTGGAAGGCCAGCTACACGGGGGCATCGTCCAGGGCATCGCCCAGGCACTGTGGGAGGACGCCATCTACGACGACGACGGTCAGTTGAGGTCGGCCAGCCTCGCCGACTACCTGGTGCCCTCGGCCGCTGAGTGCATTGACATGAAGTTGGACCACACGGTCACCCCGTCAGGCACCAACCCCATGGGAGTGAAGGGCATCGGAGAGGCGGGCACCATTGCCTCCACTCCAGCCGTCATGAACGCCGTGGTCGATGCCCTCCGGCCCCACGGCATTACCGACGTACGGATGCCAGCCTCGCCCATGACGGTTCGACGAGCCATCGAAGCAGCAGGAGGTTCGTCATGATCCCGGCGGCGATGGACTACGTGCGGGCCGACTCGGCCGAAGCGGCCGTGGCAGCACTCGCCGAACACGGCGAAGAGGCCAAACTGCTGGCCGGCGGCCAGTCACTGGTCCCGCTCATGAGGCTCCGACTGGCCACACCGGCCGTACTAGTAGACGTTGGGCGGGCATCCGATCTGGCTGGCATCTCGGTGGACGGCGACACGGTGTCCATCGGGGCGTTGACCACCCACTCGACTCTGGAGCACTCGACCGACTTGGCCACAGCCTGTCCGCTACTGGCCCACGTGGCCTCGGTGGTTGGCGATCCGGCGGTTCGACACCGAGGCACTCTGGGTGGCTCGCTGGCCCACGCCGATCCGGCATCCGATCTGCCGGCGGCCGTCCTGGCCCTAGGCGGCACGCTGGTCGTCACGGGCTCCGGTGGAACTCGGGAAATCGCGGCGACCGACTTCTTCACTGGCTTCCTGGAATCGGCGCTAGCTGCTGACGAAGTGCTGACAGAGGTTCGGGTACCCGTGTCGACGGCAGGCTGGGCGTACCAGAAATTCAACCGACGAGCCCAGGACTGGGCCATCGTTGGGGCCGTGGTCGCCGAAGGTGGGGCCGGCGTCGCCCTGGTGAACATGGGCTCCACGCCGCTACGAGCTCCGGCGGTGGAGGCTGCTGTGGCCTCGGGAGCCTCGGCTGTCGAAGCGGCCGCCGAAGCGGCGGATGGTACGGATCCGCCGACCGACACGCAGGCCGATGCTGCGTACCGGGAGCATCTGGCCCGAGTGCTGACGGCCCGGGCGCTGGAGGCCGCTGGGGTCTAGGACGAGGCCCGGAGGTGGCAGACCGGGTTGACTAGCGCAGGAGCCGGTTCAACCAATCTACGCGCCTCGCCGGACGGCCGGTGCGGGCCTCGGCGCGATCGGCACTGCCGGTCATCCACAACCCGGCGTTGATGCCCAGCCAGCGGAGTGGCTCCGGTTCCCACTTCCGGGTCCGGTGGTCGACCCACGGGAGGTCGGTCCTCGGGCTGTCGGTGCCGGTAACCAGTTCGGCGATGGTGTGGCCGGCCAGTTTGGCCGTGGCCACCCCGTCGCCCACGTAGCCGCCACCCCACGCCAGTCCGGTGGACCGGTCGAAGCCGACCGACGGGGTCCAATCTCGGGGCAGACCCATCACTCCGCCCCACCGGTGGGTGATGGCCGCGTCGCCGAGCACGGGGAACATCTGTCGGAGGGTGTCCTCGACGGCGTCGTGGACAGGGTGGTGCACGCCGGTGGTGGACACCACCTTGGACCCGTACCGGTACGGCGCCCCCCGTCCGCCCATGGCGATCCGACCGTCGTCGGTGCGCTGGCCGTAGATGATGAGGTTGCGGCCGTCACCGAAGGTGGGTCGACCGGCGAGGCCGATCTCGTCCCACACGGTGTCCGGAAGAGGCTCGGTAGCGACCATCAGGGAGTAGACGGGGACGATGGTGCGCCGGTGTCCGGCAAGGTCACGTGTGTACCCCTCGGTGGCCCGGACCACCACGTCGGCCCGGACGGCGCCCCGGTCGGTAGTTACGAGGCCCGGTTTAATCGACCGCACAGCGGTCTCCTCGTGGATGATCCCGCCAAGTTGTTCGACGGCTTCGGCCAGGCCTCGGACCAGGCGGCACGGGTGGATAGCCGCCACGTGGGGATTGAACCATCCGCCGGCCACGTCGGTGGCGTTACAGATCGCCCGGGCCTCGTCGGCTCCGACCCATCGCACGTCGTCGTCGGTGAGGCCTACGGCATGGCGGGCTCGGACCCCGGCGGTGATCCGGTCAGCCTGAACCGGGCTGCGGGCCAGGTCGATCCAGCCGCCCGGGGCGTAGTGACAGTCGATGCCCTCGGCGTCGGCCACCCGGCCGATGTCGTCGACAGCGTCGTAAAGGCCCCGCATCTGGCGAACCGCATCCTCAGGGGTGGATCGGGCGGCCCAGTCCATGGGGCTGATGCTGTACTCGCCGAGGGCCCATCCACCGTTGCGTCCCGAGGCGCCGTAGCCGGCTACCTTCCGCTCCAGGACCACCACGCGTATCGACGGATCTAAGCGGAGCAGGTGGTAGGCGGTCCAGAGGCCGGTGTAGCCCGCGCCGACGATGGCGACGTCAGCCTCTCGGTCGCCGGGCAGTGCCGGGCGGGGAGCGAACGAACCTGGGTAGGAGTCGTGCCAGAACGACACCAGGCGGGATCGGGGATCCTCATGGCTGTCTGCAGTTGGGCCGTCCTGTATCGGATCCACGGTAAGAAACCTAGGCCCGGTTAACTGTCGAAGCCGATTCCGAACCTATCCAGCATGGTCAGCCAGGGGCCACGGCGCCCGCCCCGCCGGTCGGATCGCTGTATAGCCCGGCGGGTGAGTTGGATGGCCGGCCAGCGCAGAGGTTCGGGAGGGAACGGGAACGGCGACATCCGTACCATCTCGAGACCGGTCCGCTCGGTTTCCTGGCCGTCGACCAG
>JAZADL010000047.1:0-6085 GCA_036123635.1 Actinomycetota bacterium | reverse complement strand
GCCCGCTCGTGGACCATATCTGTCACCACGATCCCTGGGCAGATGGCATTGACAGTGATCCCTTCTACCCCAACTTCTCGAGCTACCGACTTGACGAACCCGTTGATCGCATGCTTGTTCGCCGCATAACCGGCGATGTTGGGCTTAGCCACCTTTCCTTCGACTGAAGAGATGGCAAGAACCCGTCCTGACCTCTGGGGGACCATGTACCGCAAGGCCCTTCTCGTAGCCCAGAACGTGTGGTTCAAATTCAGGTTGAGTTCGTACTGCCACTCCTCGTCAGACATATCCACCACCGGGGCTGTATCTCTGACACCACCTGCGTTGCAAACCAGAATGTCGATCTGACCGTAGGTCTCTACGGCGTGGTCAACGAGCCCCTCGGCTACTGCCTGATCAGTCACACTCCCCGGCCAGAAGGCCACTCGGTCCCCACCGTTCATCTCAGCGAGAGCGGCTGCACCCTTTTCTGGACTCCGACCGTTGATGACAACCGACGCACCCTCGTCAAAAAATGCCTCTGCGATGGCACGTCCGATGCCCCGAGTCCCTCCCGAGACTGCAGCAACTCTTCCGTCAAGTCTGGATTCACCCATCTGATCTCAATCCTCTCCTCTAAGAGTCGTTTTCCTGCCTCGGCCGATAATGATGGGCCCGTTGGGTTCGCCCCCCCGCGACCAACAAGAGTTGGCCGGTCACCCAAGATGCAGCATCGGACGCGAGGTAGACCACGGCCGCGGCGATGTCGTCTGGGACGCCCATCCGAGCCAAGGGGATGGTGGCCTGGATCTCGTCCAACTGGTCGTCAACGTTAAGTACCTCTCGGAATGCCTCGGTGACCACTGGCCCGGGTGCAACGGCATTGACGCGAATCGCCGGCGCGAGTTCAAGGGCCAGGGTCTGGGTCAAGTTGTTCATCCCAGCTTTCGCGGCTGCATAGGGGCCGGTGAACGGTGAGCCACGGGTCCCTGCGCCTGAGGAAATGTTAATGATGGAACCGGCTTCGCCCATCCGCGGTGCTGCGGCCTTACATCCCTGAAAGGCAGATGTGAGGTTGAGATCGAGTTGGGACCTGAATACTTCATCGCTTGTCTCTACAAGTCGCCTAGTGGTCTTCTCGTCTGACCCACCGACATTGTTGACCCAGATGTCCAGGTGCCCGAATCTCTCCATGGCCTGATCTGCAAGTGTTTCGGAGAAATCTCGGATATCGCCTTGCACTATCAGAGCCGAGCGCCCTCGTTTTTCGATCTCCGCAGCAGTGGCCTCAAGATCATGGATACGCCGGGAATTCAGCACGACATCACAACCGAAATCGGCAAGGCCTAACGCAATCGACCGACCAATCCCCTGTCCCGAGCCAGTGACCACGGCAACTCGGCCGTTCATCTCGAAGAGGTCACGTACCGCCATGCCTTCTGATCCTCACATATCTCGAATGCGCCCAAGCCAGGGAAGCGATGATCCACCCAGTTGGATGGCCTATTCAAAAAGTAACCCGGCGATTAGTTTGTCTAGGTGGTCGGACCGAGCGCAACACCAGAGCAGAGAGTGGAGAGGCACGCCTCCTTCTGCCGCTTCTGTCACGCAGCCTGCCCGGTCCTCGTCGACATTGAGGACGGTGACCGGATAGTTGACATTCGCGGCGATCGCTCAGACCCTCTCTTCCAGGGCTTTACCTGCGTGAAGGGCCGACAACTCGCCGACCATCATCATCATCCCGATCGCGTCAGGACTTCCCTTCGGCGAACCCCCACTGGCTCCTTTGAACCAATCTCTTCGACATCAGCCCTGGACGAGATCGCTTCGAAAATCGACCAGATCGTTGCCGATCATGGCCCCCGGGCGGTAGCCAGCTATACGGGAACGGGCGCCTACCAGAACTCGACCGCTGTGCCAGTGGCCGCCGCTTGGCATGAAGGTCTCCAGTCGCCCTCCTTTTACACTTCCGTCACTATCGATCAGCCGGCCCACCGTTCGGCCGCCCTGCGTATGGGGGCTTGGGAGGCTGGCTGGCACAACTTTTCCGACTCCGATGTTCATCTGGCCATCGGCTACAACCCGCTCGCTTCGAGTTACGGCCCAGCCGGAGGCCTACAGGGAACCAACCCGTTCGTTGCTCTGCGGGAGGCGAAAGATCGAGGTCTGAAGACAATTGTCGTGGACCCGCGACGTACCGAATTCGCGGCCAGTGCCGACATCTGGCTACAAGTCCAACCGGGTGAGGACCCGACGCTCCTAGCCGGACTTATAAGAGAGGTCATCCGACTGGGTTACGCCGACAAGGCCTTTTGCAGCCGGCACGTATCCAACATCGATGAACTGACTGCGGCGGTAGAGGCCTTCGATCCTGGATACGTCGCTAGGCGGGCGGGGATCGACGCTCAGGCTGTTACGGAGGCAGCAGAACTCTTTGGGGCGGCCGAGCGCGGATCGGCCGGTACCGGAACCGGGCCGAATATGGCCCCACACTCGATGTTGACCGAACATTTGGCTCTTTGCCTTAACGCCATCTGCGGCCGGGTGAACCGTGCTGGCGACGAACTTGAGAGTGGCTATTTCCTGTCCCCGGGGGACACGCGCCGCGCTGCAGTAGTGCCACCATCGGATCCAACGCCGGGCGCTGCACACCGTGTTCGGGGCTTGCACGGCATGGCAGACGAGATGCTGACCAATACCCTCGCCGATGAGATCCTCCTCGGTGGCCCAGGACAAGTCCGGGCGCTCATCGTCTCAGGCGGTAACCCAGTCGTCGCGTGGCCAGACCAGAAAAAGACCGTTGCCGCACTCAGAGCTCTCGAACTTCTGGTGGTCATTGACCACCGCATGAGCCCGACCAGCGAGCTCGCGGATTTCGTCATTGCTCCGAGACTCCAACTCGAGCGAGCCGACGTGCCCCACATCATGGATCGGCGCTTTCCAGCGCCATACACGAATTACACCCCGGCGATCCTGAACTCGAACGACGACCTCCTAGCGGAGTGGGAGGTGTTTGCCGGTATCGCTGCTCGAAACGGCAGCCCCATAAACCTTCCCGGCGGAGCCATCCCCTTCTCAGACAACGACGTCAAGCCGGGCATTGGTGACGAGGAGGTACTTGACCTCGTCTACGGGTCCGCCAGAATGCCAATGGCAGAGATCCGCAAGAATCGGGGCGTCATCCACCCGGACCGCGTTCGGGTCGTACCTGATGAAGGCAGATCCGCTGCCCTACTCGATGTCGGCCCAGCGGATGTAGTCCATGAACTGGGAGAGGTCTTGGCTGAGCGGAGTTCAGCCGACCGGTTGCTGGGAGGCCATAGTGAGGCGCAGTTCCCCTATCGCCTCATCAGCCGTCGGGCCAAGCATGTCCTGAACTCCTTCGGACGCGAACTACCGGGGCTAGCACGATTGGGAACGACCAACCCAGCGTTCATGCACCCGAGAGACCTGGCCTCTCTGGGTATTGCTGCAGGTGAACTCGTGCGGATTGAGTCGCCGAACGGGGCCGTCGAAGGCGTCGCCGAACCGTCGCCCGCCGTCAAACAGGGTGTCGTCTCGATGTCCCACGCCTGGGGAACGGCTTCCCAGACAGACGAGGACGTTCGCACGGAAGGTTCACCAACGAACCGACTGGTCTCCAACGAGAGAGGCACCGACCCGATCACCGGGATGGCCGTACAGAGCGCTATCCCAGTCCGGGTAAGTCGCCTGGGTTGACCCGGCGGATTAGCTGTTCCGCAGGCTTCAGCGGTCTTTGAACTCCTGACGCTCGAGCTCGAGGAGGTCTTCGAACCTGCGCCGGACCTCTTGGCGACGGCCGCGGTCCATGGCGAGGTTCACTAGCTCATGAGGGTCTTCTTGGAGATCGTAGAACTCGTGCTCGTGGTCTTCGAAGGCTGCATCTCGGTCGACTTGTTTCGCTGAGGTGATCGGTGTACCCCGCGTGGTGCTTGAACCACCAATCCCGTAGTAGCGGCAGTACTTGAATCGGCCATCGAACACTCCGCGGCTCGCGTAGCGGGTTTCTAGGAGGCCGTCGTACCAGGCCCAGTCCTGCGCGAAGAGAACTTCAGGGCGACCGTCAGTCGACGGGTCGACCAGGACTCCGCCCATCTGTCGACCTGGCCAACCCTCCAGACGGTCCTCTCCGGCTCCACTGAAGCCGGCCAAGGTTCGGGCTAGGTCGACATGGCTGAACATCGCGTCCGTAGTCGAGCCTGCCGCTGTCACCTCGGGAGCGACGATGTAGAGGGGAATCCTCATGGTTTCCTCGTAGTTCCAGGGCCCTTTCGATCGCAGTCCGTGCGAACCACATTGATCGCCGTGGTCCGAGGTGAAGACGACAACGGTGTTGTCCCAGCCTCCCGTGTCATCTAGCGCATCAAGGATGTGGCCGATGTTCGCATCGCTCAACTGATGCAACTTGGCGTAGTAGTCGAGTTGGCGCAGCCAGTGTTCGGTATCAGAACGTTCTAGCCAGCCGCATGACTTGCTTGATTCGTGGAGAAAACGTCGGTGCACGTCCGGCTTGGTGTGCAGATCATCGTCAAAGTTGGCCGGCAGCTCAGTGAACCACTCTTCGTAGGGGAGTTCGAACGGCGGAAGCGGGTCATCGCGACCCCAGTCCCGCTTGGCGTGTCGGTCTCGCACCGACTCGAAATGAAGGGGATTGGACTCCTGATACCAGGGTTGGTCCATCGGATACCACATGACGTCATGAGGGTTCACCAAACCCACTGCGAGGAACCAGGGCTGATCTGAGGGCGCCGAGTTGCGGATCCAATCAGCAGCCGAAGTCGCTATCGGCCCGTCGAACTCCGTTCCACTTCCTGCCTGGCCCCAGAACGATTTGTCATTTCCTTCCCAGTCCGAGAAGCCGTAGGCGTCCATGTCTGGATACGCCTCGAAAGTGAGGTGCCATTTCCCCTTGTAGGCCGTGTAGTAGCCCTGCTCGCGAAAGATCTTGCCCAAGGTGTCCGCGTCAGTCCCCAGTTCGCCGTTGGCCGGCTCGATGCAATTCTCGTTCACACCGTGGACGGGCATGTAACCGCCAGTGAACAAGGTCCCGCGTGATGGAGAGCACGGTGAGGTGTGTGTGTAGTAGCGGGTGAACTCGAGGCCCTCATCGATGAGGCGCTGCCTGTTTGGGAGTTCCAGGCCGTTGGGAAGCCAGTCCCTCTGGCGCTCTTGATCCGCCAACAACAGGAGCACGTTTGGACGGTTCATGGAAGTTCTGCCTCCAACTGCCCGTGGTCGTCCAAGGCGGCCAACGCTCTCAGCGCCATAGTCTCGGCTAGGAGTCGGGTCCGTGGCTCGTCCATGTCTCCGACAACCATAAGTGCGGCCGCGATCGTCAGGCCGTACCACATCGCCTCCTCGTACCCGACCATTAGCTCGACGGGATCCAAGCCCGGTTGCAGCGTCCTCACGACATCCGCGTAGAGGTCCAGGAGCTCTTTCTCGTGGTTCCGCCTGTTCTCGATGGTGAGCGACTGGGAGATGAAATAGGCGAGGTCCCACGAAGCAGGTCCGACGCCTACCCCTTGCCAGTCGATGACGGTCACCGTGGTCCCATCAGGCGAAAACAACAGGTTGTCGAGTCGAAGGTCCAGATGGATCAGGGTCGCCAGGCACCCGCGGCTATTAGCCAGCGCCTCGTCGAGTCGCCGTTCTAACAACTCCCCCGCAACCGAAATCTTCGGATCCGAACCGGGTCCGATCATCTCGGCGAGAGGGTTCCAGCCGTTGCGGACATGATCCCCCAGAGATCTACGACGATCCGGTGAACCCAAGGTGGGGAGCCACTCGAGGCCCTCGATCTCCGGGTCACCTGCCCATTTCGCATGAAGCGAGGCCATCTCCCGAATGACCAGCTTGGCTCGACCGGCGTCAATCCCGTTGAGTTGGTCCACCTCGACATCCGCCTCGATCGCCTCGAGGAGAAGCAGGAACTCTGCACTCTTGGCGTCGTACCAGGAGGCATATACGTCTGGCAGCCGCATCGGAGTGCGGTTCGCCAAAACGTCAAAGAAGCGCAACTCTCTCTCGTAGATGCCTACGGCCAGAGCCCGACTTCGCACCAGTTCCCGGGAGGAACTGAACT
>JAZADL010000046.1:0-2810 GCA_036123635.1 Actinomycetota bacterium | reverse complement strand
ATGTACGAACTGGGTGGCTCAGGCAAATCGATGCCGAAGCTGGCGTCTCCCCGTTCGGCCCAGATCTTGTCCATGCGCTCCACCACGTAGGGCATCCACCCGACCTGTCCCTCGGCGTAGGCGATCTTCAGCTTCGGGAACCGGACGAACATCCCGGACAGGATGTAGTCGCACATGGATCCCATGGCGTTGGCGAATGTGATTGTGGACGACACCGAGAACGGCGCGTCGGGCGACGTGGTCGGCATTTTGGAACTAGACCCGATGTGCATATTGACAATGGTGTCCGTCTCCTGGCAGGCCACGAAGAACGGATCCCAGAAGCGGTCCTTGTCGTGGATGGACGGCAAGCCCAGCGGGAACGGGTTCTCGGAGAAGGCCACGGCGAACGAGCCCTTGTTGGCGCACCGGTGGATCTCGGCGGCCGCGGCGACCGGGTCCCACAGGGGGATAAGGGTCAGCGGGATAAGGCGACCGCGCCCGTCGCCGGCGCACCACTCGTCGATTATCCAGTCGTTGTAAGCCTGGACGCAGAGCAGGGCGAGGTCCTTGTCCTCCCGCTCCAGAAAGGCCTGGCCGCAGAACCGGGGCAGCACGTTGGGGAAGCAGACCGACACGTCGACATGGTTCTCGTCCATGGCAGTCAGCCGGTCGGCCTGCTTCCAACCCGCCGGGTGGATCTCGTCGAAGGTAACGGGGACCACGTCCAGCTCGTCGAAGCCAGCGGCTGCCGACAGCTTGGGGAAGGGATAGACGAGGTCGTCGTACAACCACCAGTCGCACATCTCCCCACCTTCGACCCCCTTCTCGAACGAGAAGATGCCGCCCTCAAAGTTGAACTTGGCCGTATCGCGCTCAATCCGGGGGCACCGGTCCTGGTACTTCGCCGGCAGGCGGGAGGTCCACAGGTCGGGCGGCTCCACCACGTGGTCATCGACCGAGATGATGCGAGGAATGGTCGTCATTGCAACTCCTGAGCGTTTCTGACGGTCCGTCAGATTTAGGTCTACCCTAGCGTCAGACCCCGTCGACGTCCCATTCACCGGGTGGATCCCAGGGTCAGAGCTGGCTGACGAGCAGGGCTCGGGTCCGGGCGGACTCGTCGGCCGTGGTACCGAACTCCAGAGCTGCGAAGTCGGTCACCCCGGCCTCGGCTAGATCGGCCAGTTGGGCGGCCACTTCCTCCTCGGTGCCCACGATGGCCACCTCACCCGGGTGGTCGACACCCTCGCGGTCCAGCATGGCCCGGTAAGACGGCAACTGCCCGTAGATCTCAAAGACGGCCGCCGCCGCCGAGCGGGCCGCCTCGACGTCATCGGTTACACAGGTTGGGAGGCTGCATACGATCCGGGGTGCGGCACGGCCAGCGGCCGCCGCCGCCTCGTTCATGCGGGGGGCGATGTGGGAGGCCACTGTGCGCGGCCCGACCATCCAGAGGATGGTGCCGTCGGTATGGTGCCCAGCCACCCGCAGGGCCTGCTCGCCCAGGGCAGCCACCATCACCGACGGAGGCCGGTCTGTGGGCCGACCAGTGTCCACGTGGGCGGTGAACGCCTCCCCATCGACTGACACCGATCCGGACTCCAGCAGGGGCTGGAGGACCGCTAGGTAGTCGATCAGGTGTCGGATGGGCTTCTCGAACGACAGCCCCAACATGCCCTCGATCACCGGGCGGTGGGACAGGCCGATACCCAAGACAAGAGAACGGTCCCTCAAGGCGGCCGCCGTAGTCAGGGCCTGGCCGGCTAGAGCTGTGGGGTGGCGAGGGTAGGTCGGGACCACCGCCGTGCCGAACTCGAGTCCAGGTGCCGTGTTGGCCAACGCCGTGAAGGCGGTCAGGGCGTCGACGAGCCCAGTCTGAGCCAGCCACCAGCCCGAGAACCCATCGTCGGCCGCCCGTTCTGCGTGCTCCCGCAGGCGTCCCAGGTCGGCGTGGAGGAGTTCGGCCGAGGCGTTTAGAGCGATGCGCATGGGGTCTCCAGTCAGTCGGAAGTCGACAGGCTAGTGATCTCGGCTCGAGTGACTAGAGCATCGGCGAAGTCGTCCAGAAAGGTTTCAGCGGCGACCAGGAACCGATCGCTACCCCCGTCAGGTAAAGGGTCGATGACCAGAGACCAGGCCATCAAGCAGGTCTCACCACGGTCGGTGAACACCGTGGTGCCCTGGTACAGAACAACTGGTGCGCCGGTCAACTCGTAGACCCGACGCCACGGCGGCTCGAAGGAGATCACCTGTTCAGCGAGGTGCAGGTCACCGACCGTGAACTCCACTCGGGCACCGAGCCCGTGCGGGGCCGGATCCCCCTCGGTCACG
Organism: Actinomycetota bacterium; assembly: GCA_036123635.1. GTDB lineage: Bacteria > Actinomycetota > Acidimicrobiia > Acidimicrobiales > MedAcidi-G1 > UBA9410. The sequence goes on along the minus strand of JAZADL010000046.1, from coordinate 497 downwards.
TAGCCACCGGCCCGTTCGGAGATCAGGGTACAGAGGGCGTCGAAGGCCGCCGCCCGAGGCGCAGGGACCTCTCGCTCGACGACGATGGTCACGTACTCCTTCTTCGGACGGGGCTCGGCACCCAGATTCTCTTGTCGGTCGGCCATGGTCCCTCCCCGAGTCAGTGTCGCAGTTGCGCCCCGGCCGAGGGGAGCCCGGCCTACACCGGACACCGCTAGGGAAGGACACCGATGGAGGCGACCAGAAGGACCAGGAAGAGACGGGGGCCGGGGAGCGCAGCCTCCCAGCCCGCCTCGCTTCCACCGCCACCGGGCTGTGAGACTCACCCGACCGGGACCGAAATGAGGAGGGGCCATGGCGACCGACCAGGCGCTGGCCGACGAGATCGTCGACACCATCCGCACGTGGGTCGACCGCGAGGTCATGCCGAACGCCGCCGAGTTCGAGCACTCCGACACCTTCCCCCAGGCCATGTTCGACCAGATGTGCGACTTCGG
>JAZADL010000045.1:0-3311 GCA_036123635.1 Actinomycetota bacterium | reverse complement strand
AGAATTTCGATGAGCATGAAGTTGGAGCGGGTGCCGGGCACGAGTCGGAAGCGGTCCAGTTCCCCGAAGCGGGCGGTGACGTGGGCTTTGCCCTCGAGAATGGCAGCAATGGTGCGGTCGATGTGCTGGTCGTCGGTGAGAGCGGCGATCCCGCCGGCGATCTGGAGTCGGCCCACGTTCCAGGTGGGCTTGACGGCTAGCAGCGGCGGGATTAGGTCGGGGTGGGCCACACCGAAGCCGAGTCGGAGTCCGGCCAGGCCGAACACCTTGGAGAAGGTGCGCAGAACGATGAGGTTGTCGTATTCGGCAGCCAGGTGGATGTAGCCGGGCGTATCCGAGTAGTGGACGTATGCCTCGTCGAGGGCCACCAGAGCGTGGGGGGCGGCCTCGACGATGCGGCGCACGTCGGCCTCTTCAAGCCACGTGCCCGATGGCGAGTGGGGGTTGGTGATGAACACGATGCGGGTGTCGGGTCCGATGGCGTCGATGTAGGCGTCGACCTCGCAGGTCATGGTGGGTGTGTCGATGTACACCGGGTGGCGGCCTTCGGCTTCGGCGAACAGGTGGTACATCGGGAAGCACGGTCGGGTCATGAGCACCTGGCCGCCTGGTTCGGCGAACGCCCGGATGATGAGGGCGATGACTTCGGTTTCGCCGGAGCCGCACACGAAATTCTCGGGGGTGTAGCCGTATTTGGCGGCTAGGGCCTCGCGCAGCGGTTCGGCCGTCCACGGCGAGTACATGTGGACGTTGCCCAACTCGGCGGTGATCGAGGCCAGGGCCTTGGGGGAGGGGCCGAAAGGGTTTTCGGCCGAGCCCAGTTTGGCGACCTCGTCGGCGGGGATCCCGTAGTGGGTGGTCACCCAGTCCGCTGGCAGGCCGGGCACGTAGAACTCGGGGTTTTTCAGGTTGGGGTTAGCCAGGTGGAGGTCCATAGGGTCACTCTTCGACGTACACACCGGCAGCGCGTCGGTGCCGGTGGAACTGGTCGATGGCTTCGGCGGCCTCGGTGCGGCTGTCGGCCACCATGAACGCCAGCAGGGTTTCGAGCAGTGCGACGACGCCCAGCACGCTGGCAAAGAACAGCGGGGTCTCGACGGGAGTGGTGAACACGTGGTCGGCGTCGAGGGCCGGCGGTGCGGTGCGACTGTCGGTGACGGTCACCACGGTGATGTCGCGTGCACGGGCCAGGCGGGTGGCTTCGACGATCTCGGCCCGGTACGGGGCGAAGGTCATGGCGATAAGCACGTCGCCGGCGCCCATGCGGCCGATGTCGTCGATGGGCAGGCCCTCGTTGGTGGGGAGGGCCCACAGCCCGGGGACGGCCATGGAGCCGACGTAGCAGAAGTGGCGGGCTAGGGGCAGCAGGGCGCCGACGCCGAAGACCCCGGTGCGGGGGGCGGCGAGGATGGTGTCGGCCACCGTCTGGAGTTCGACGGTGTCGAGGTCTTCGAACACCTGCTCGACGATCCCCAGGTTGGATGAGGCCAGATCGGCCAGCAGGTCGCCGTGGTGCTCGGCGCCGGCCAGGGTCTGGAGCCAGCGGGCCTTGTCGGGGAACGAGGTTCCGGGGGCGGTGACCTCGTGACGGAACGGATCGCGTAGGTCGTCGTAGCCGTCAAAGCCGACGGCCCGGGCCAGGCGGACCAGGGTGTTGGGCTTGACGCCGGCCGCTTCGGCCAGCTGGCGCATCGAGAGCACGGCGACCTGTTCGGGGCGGTCGAGCATGTGGCGGGCCGCCTGGCGGACCTGGGGGGTGAGGTCGTTGTAGGCGTCGGCCAGCCGGTCCAGCAACTCGTTTGACGACAGCGGTGCGGGGGCCATGGACGTCGCATTCATGATCGTACAAGTGTACCATTATTGAAATAAAATCGGACAAATGTCCGCTATCTCGTTAGTCGTTTCGTGGGAGTCCCCTCATGGCCATGCCCGATCACACCCGGGTCGTCGTCGTCGGTGGTGGCATCGTCGGTGCCAGTGTCCTTTACCACCTCGTCAAGGAGGGGTGGACCGACGCCCTACTCATCGAGAAGGCCGAGTTCACGTCCGGCTCCACGTGGCACGCCGCCGGCCAGGTCACCCACTCAGTGTCCAGTTACACGCTGGCCTTCATGCGCAAGTACGCCACTGAGCTCTACGCAGCGCTCGAGGCCGAGACCGGGGTGGCTACCTCGTGGCACGAATCAGGCTCCTTCCGGGTGGCCTACGAGCCCATCGAGGTCGACTGGTTGAAGGGCCAACTGGGGGTCGGCGCCTACGCCGGGCTCGAGATGGACTGGGTGGGCCCCGAAGTGGTCGCCGAGCACCACCCCCTCTACGACGTGTCGAACGTCGTGGGCGCCATCTGGACGCCCCGGGACGGCCATGTCGACCCGTCAGGCGCCACCAACGCCATGCTCACCGGGGCCCGCAACCGGGGTGCCTCCACCTCTCGCCGCAACCGGGTGCTCGAGATCAACCGACGCCCGGACGGCGACTGGGACGTCGTAACCGAACAGGGCACCGTCACCTGCGAGCACGTGGTCAACGCCGCCGGCTGCTACGCCGACCGGGTGGCCCGCATGGTCGGCCTGCGGGTGCCGATGGCCAACGCCCTTCACGCCTATGTCATCACCGAGCCGGTGCCTGAGATCATCGCCCTTGACCGTGAGCTGCCGGTCATGCGCGACGACTACCTCTCTGGATACATCCGCCAGGAACAGGAGTCGGGCCTCATCGGCATCTACGAGCAGGTCGGAGCCGAGGCGGCCTGGAATGACCAGCCGGGGTGGGAACTCGAGAACCCGCTGTTCCCGATCGACTACGACATCATCGGCGACCGGCTCATGCGGGCCTTCGAGTGCATGCCGTGCCTCGAGCCCCGAGGCATCAAGCAGACCATCCGAGGGGCCATCACCCACACCCCGGACGGCGAGGCCATGCTCGGCATGTCGGGCATCCCCAACTTCTGGATGGCTTGCGGCGCCCAGGTCGGCCTGGCAGACGGCCCCGGGCTGGGCCGGGAGCTAGCCCGCTGGATGGTGCATGGCGAGACGGTTCTCAGCGTGCGGAGCTACGACCCGCGCCGGTTCGGGTTCGTGCCCGACGGCGACTACGGGCGGGAGAAGGGCGTCGAGGACTACATGTACCGGCACCAGACGCCGGTGCCGGGCCTCGAGCACCCTCATCTCCGCCCCTTGAAGGCCACGCCGGCCTACGAACGCCAGGCTGAGCTGGGCGCCGTGTTCACCCAGGTGTACGGCTGGGAGCGCCCTAAGTGGTATCCGGGGGCCGCCGGACTACCCGTCGAGGACGATGTCGGGTTCAGGCAC
>JAZADL010000044.1:0-5935 GCA_036123635.1 Actinomycetota bacterium | reverse complement strand
GGCTACCTGACCACTGTCGAACCTGCCGAAGCACAGGCGGCCGTTGGCCGAGCCCTGGTCGGGGACCGGGACCTAGAGGAGCGGATGATGCTCCGCATCGAGATCCGACGGGCCGACGGCTCGACGGCCACCGTGGACCACGCCCTTAACGAGGTGGTGGTAGAGCGCACGTCGTCCAGTCAGACGGTCCGAGTGGGAGTCACTCTGGATGGGGAGTTCCTGACCTCGTACGCGGCCGATGGACTGATTGCTGCTACGCCGACCGGCTCGACGGCCTACGCCTTCTCGGCCCGGGGGCCGCTCGTGGACCCGGTTCACCGGGCCATCCAGTTGACGCCGGTGTCCCCCCACATGCTGTTCGATCGCACCCTGGTGCTGGACCCGTCGACCGAGGTTTGTCTGGAGGTGCTGGGGAATCGGGCGGCTGCCTGCTCGGCTGACGGCCGAGAGGTGGCTGTGCTGGTGGGCGGAGACGTGGTGGTATGTACGGCTGCCGACCGAGTCGCCCACTTGGTGACCTTCGGGCCACGGGACTTCAAGCACCTGCTGGCCACCAAGTTCGGCCTCGAGGACCGCTGAAACTTCGACCACCTCCGCGCACATTCCCATCGATCGCGGTAGGTTGAGCGCCCGTGACGAAACACATATTCGTGACGGGCGGTGTGGCGAGTTCGCTCGGCAAGGGCCTTACCGCCGCCTCCTTGGGCCGCCTCCTCAAGCAGCGTGGCCTCCGGGTCGTGATCCAGAAGTTGGATCCGTACATCAATGTCGACCCAGGCACCATGAACCCGTTTGAGCACGGCGAGGTCTTCGTCACCGACGACGGCGGTGAGACCGACCTCGACCTTGGCCACTACGAGCGGTTCATCGACGAGAACCTCACTCGCGATTCCAACGCCACGACGGGGTCGATCTACTCCACGGTCATTGCCTCCGAACGGCACGGCGAGTTCCTAGGCAAGACGGTCCAGGTCATCCCGCACATCACTGACGAGATCCAACGGCGAATTCGGATGCTGGCCGGCGACGACGTGGACGTACTCATCACCGAGGTGGGCGGGACAGTCGGAGACATCGAGATCCTCCCGTTTCTGGAGGCCATCCGGCAGTTCCGGCTGGATGTCGGTGGTACCAACGTCTGCTACGTCCACGTGACTCTGGTGCCGTTCATCGGTCCATCTGGGGAGCACAAGACCAAGCCCACCCAGCATTCGGTGACCGAGCTCCGCAGTGCCGGGATCCAACCGGACGCCATCGTGTGCCGCAGCGACGAGCCGATCAGCGATGACCTGGAGCGCAAGATCTCCCGGCTCTCCAACGTGCCGTTCGCCGGCGTCGTCAACTGCCCGGATGCCGGAAGCCTTTACGAGATCCCCCTGGTCGTTCACGACGAAGGGCTCGACCAGTTCGTATGTGATGCCTTGCACCTCATCACCGACCCGCCGGACCTAGACGGCTGGCGGGCGCTCAACGAACGGCTAGCTGAGGCGACCACACCGGTTCGCATCGGCCTCATTGGCAAGTACGTGAGTTTGGTTGACGCCTACCTGTCGGTGGTCGAATCGCTGAACCACGCTGGGATCCACCACGGGGCTGCAGTCGAGATCGACTGGATCCAGGCCGAGGACGTGGAGGGTCTGCTGGGCGAGAACCGCCTCCGGGACCTGGACGGCATCGTGATCCCCGGCGGCTTCGGCGAGCGCGGGGTGGAGGGCAAGATCGCGGCGGCCGGCTTCGCCCGGGAGCACGACATCCCCTGCCTAGGCCTTTGCCTCGGCCTGCAATGCATGACGATCGAGTACGCCCGAAACGTCCTAGGCCTCGAGCGGGCCCACTCCAGCGAGTTCGACCCGTCCTCGCCCCACCCAGTGATCGACCTGATGGAGTCCCAGCGAGATGTGTCCGACAAGGGCGGCACGATGAGGCTCGGCGCCTACGTGGCTCAACTGTGTCCCGGTTCCCAGGTAGCCCAGATCTACGGCACCGACGTTGTCTCGGAACGGCACCGCCACCGCTACGAGTTCAATCCCCGCTACCGGGCCCGGTTCGAGGAGACCAACTTCGCGTGCTCCGGTGAGTCCCCCGATGGCCGGTTGGTCGAGTTCATCGAGCTCGAGGGTCACCCATTCTGGGTCGCCACCCAAGCCCACCCCGAGTTCAAGAGCCGGCCCGACCGTCCGGCTCCACTGTTCCGGGCCTTCATCGGTGCCGCCCTGGAGCGAGCCGGAGGTCGGAACCCACAGCTGATTCCGGCCGAGGCCGAGGTCGAGGCCGAGGCCGAGGTCACCGGCTGAGGCTGGTCCTCGTGGGCCACGGCTTCACCAAGACCGGCGAGCGGCTCCTCCACGAGGGGTTCGTCATCACGGTGGCTACGGCCACCTTCGAGGGTCCGGCCGGCGAAGTGCTGGAGCGAGATGTCGTCCACCATCCCGGAGCTGTGGCCGTGGTGGCTTTGGACGGCGACGACGTGGTTCTGGTGCGCCAGTACCGCCCCGTGCTGGAGGCCGAGATGCTGGAGCTGCCGGCTGGGAAGCTAGATGTGCCCGGTGAGGATCGTAAGATGGCTGCCCACCGTGAGCTAGTCGAAGAGGCCGGCCTGGACGCTCGCGACCTGGTCGAGTTGGGCCGTTTCCACAATTCGATCGGTTTCTGCGACGAAGAGACCACGATCTACCTGGCCACCGACCTAAAGGCCACCACCCCAGAGGCGGCCAGCGTCGAAGAGCAGTACCTGACCGTGGAGCGGGTCCCTATCGGCGAGGCCGAGGGTCTGATCGCCGACGGCACCATCACCGACGCCAAGACGGTAATCGGCCTTCTGCAGACACTCCGCCGGCTAGGGCGATGATGGAGCAGCGCTCGGTGCTCCCTGGTCGGCTGAGACATCTGACCCGCCGATTCGTCGGCTCGCTGCGACCGGGTGGGCCCTCGTCCACCGAGGAGGCGTGGGCCACCGGCTACCTGCTGGTCGGTGAGGCGGACCTCTGGCGGTCAATGTCGGGGGTAGACCGTCGCCACGCCGTGGCCGTGGCCCGACGCGTCGACCGGGCTCTCGAAAGCCCCGAACGCCCCGTCCTGGCGGCCGCCCTCCTCCACGACGTAGGCAAAGTGTGCAGTGGTCTGGGAACACCGGGTCGGGTGATGGCCACGGTGGTCGGGACGGTGGCGTCTGACCGGGCGGCCCGTTGGGCGACCAGTGACGGCCTCCGGGGTCGCATCGGCCGCTACCTCCGCCACCCGGAGGAGGGTGCCGCTCTGCTAGAGGCGGCGGGAAGCGATCCGCTCACCGTGACCTGGGCCACCGAGCACCACCGGGACCCCGGACGGTGGACAGTCGACAACCGGCTAGCCGAGGTTCTACGCGCCGCCGACGACGATTGAGGTTCGGTCCCAACTGGACCGTCGGTCAGCGGCCGAGGAGTCCCAGATTTGACCGCACCCGGTCAAAGGTGGCCGCCGCCACCTCGCGGGCCTTGTCAGCCCCCATCTCCAGGAGCCGGGACGTCTCGGCCGGGTCGGCGGCCAGCTCGTGGTACCGGGCCTGAACGGGGCGCAGCAACTCGACAACCGCTTCAGCGGTGGCCGCCTTCAGGTCGCCATACCGTTCCAGGCCGTCGGCCGCCGCCTCGGGCGACCGCCCGGTGGCTGCCCCCAGGATGGACAACAGGTTAGACACCCCGGGCTTATCGACCGGGTCGTAGCAGACTTCGTCGCCGCTGTCGGTTACCGCCCGCTTGAACTTCTTCTCAATGGCCGCCGGGTCATCGAGAAGAAGGATCGTGCCCTGGGCGCCGTCGTCGGACTTCGACATCTTGTTTTCCGGGTGCTGTAGATCCATGACCCGGGCACCGGTCGGGGGGATGACCGCCTCGGGCACGACAAACGTCTCGCCGTACCGGCTGTTGAAGCGCATGGCTATGTCCCGGGTCAACTCGATGTGCTGGCGCTGGTCCTCGCCCACCGGAACCTGGTCAGTGTCGTACAGCAGAATGTCCGCCGCCTGCAGGGCCGGGTAGGTGAACAGCCCTCCCGAGACGAAGTCGTTGCTCTCTGACTTGTCCTTGAACTGGGTCATCCGGCGCAGTTCGCCGAAGGCCGCCGTGCACTCCATAACCCAGGCACATTCGGCGTGCTCGCGGACGTGGCCCTGCACGAACAGAGTGCAGCGCTCGGGATCGAGGCCACTGGCCACCAGCAATTGGGTCAGCGACAGGGTGGCCGCCCGGAGTTCCTCCGGGTCGTGGGGGACGGTTAGGGCGTGCAGGTCGACCACGCAGTACACGGTGTCAGCCTCGTCCTGCATGGCGACCCAGTTACGCAGGGCACCAAGAAGGTTGCCGAGGTGGACCGACCCCGTGGGCTTAATGCCGGAGAACACACGTGTCATAGCCGGTCAGAGTACTGGCGCGGCGCCTCGGAGGCGGGACGGGATAGCGGTGGGGGCACCAGACATGCACCGCTCTCGACGTGGGACTCCCTAGGGTCGCGCCGGTGAGTGTCACCGTCTCCACCCCCGTCTACGAGGGGCCCTTCGACCTGCTCCTCAATCTCATCATGAAGGAAGAGGTTGAGCTCTACGAGGTCTCCTTGTCGTCCATCGTGGATGCTTACCTGGTGGAGTTGGAGCGCCTGGACACGTGTGACCTGGAAATGGCCACCGAGTTTTTACTCATAGCGGCGATCCTCGTCGAGCTAAAGACCCGCCGGCTGCTGCCGTCCGACCAGCGCATGGACCAGGACGATGAGTTTGGCCTGTGGGAGGAGCGGGATCTCCTGCTGGCCCGGCTGCTGGAGTGCAAGACGTTCAAGGACGCGGCGGTCGTGTTGCGCCGTCTGGCCGCCGACGCGTCTCTGTCGTGGCCCCGGCGGACCGGGATTGAGGATCGCTTCCTCCATCTGGCCCCCGACATTCTCGAAGGAGTCACGCCCGACGACGTCCGTTCGGCCTGCCTACGGGCCTTGGCACCCCGGCCCACGTTCCACGTCGACACCGAACACATCGCCCCCATCCGGATCAGCGTGGCCGACGCGGTGGCTGCCCTGGTTGACGAGATTCCCCGACAAGGCATGGTTACCTTCCGCCACCTGACTCGGGATCTATTCGACCGGATCGAGATCGTGGTGCGCTTTCTAGCCGTTCTAGAGCTTTACAAGCAGGGCGTCGTGGAGATCGACCAGTTGGGAAGTTTCGGCGATATCCACGTGGGCTGGTGTCCGGGTGCCGAGCCGGCTGACGTCGACCTAATCGACGCCTACGAGGGCTGACGTGGGCGACGACGCCCCGGTGGCAGACGACGAGGCGACCGGAGTTGACCGAGAGGCCCGCCGGGCTGTGGAAGCCATCCTTATGGTGGCCGTGGACCCGGTGCCGGCCAACCTGCTGGCCCAGCTCCTAGAGGTGTCGACGGCGTCCATCGAGGAAGCCTGCGCGAGCTTGGCCGACGAGTTCGAAGCCCAGAGACGAGGCTTCGCCCTAGTTCGGGTGGGGGGTGGCTACCGGTTCCAGAGCCATCCCGACCAAGCGCCGTGGGTCGAGCGTTTCGTGGTTGATGGCCAGAGCAGCCGGTTGACGGCCGCCGCTCTAGAGACTCTCGCCATTGTTGCTTACAAGCAGCCAGTATCCCGGGCCCAGTTGTCGGCCATCCGCGGCGTGGACGTAGAGACGGTGGTTCGCACGTTGCAGCAACGGGGCTACATCGACGAGGTCACGCGAGACCCAGGGCCCGGCAACGCCATCATGTACGGAACCACCAGAGAATTCCTGGAACGGATGGGGCTCGACGACATCGGTCAGCTTCCACCCCTTGGCGAGTTCGTGCCCGGTCCGGAGGTCGTAGAAGCACTGGAGCGGGGCTTGAGGTCCGACCCAGAGGTGGAAGAAACCGTGGCGATGGTGGCCGACGGATCCGCCGAGGGAACCCCGGCTGATGCCGAC
>JAZADL010000043.1:0-13409 GCA_036123635.1 Actinomycetota bacterium | reverse complement strand
GGCCTTGAGCTGGGAGGCGGCCTCGTAGCCGAGAGTGCCCGACCGTCCGACGATGCCGACCGGCCCCTGGGCGTAGATGTGGCCCGGCATGATGCCGAGGAGCGCCCTGCCGGGGCTGATCACGCCTGCGCAGTTTGGGCCCATGAGTGTCATACGTTTTTCGACCCTCTTGGTCCGCATGTAGCGCTTGACCTTCATCATGTCCTGGGCCGGAATTCCGTCCGTAATGCACACGCAGTGCCTGATGCCGGCGTTGGCCGCCTCCATGATGGCGTCGGCAGCGAAGGGCGGTGGCACAAACACGATGCTGGCCTCGGCGCCCGTCTCGTTGACGGCGTCGCGCACGGTGTCAAAGACCGGTAGTCCAAGGTGGTCGCTGCTGCTTTTGCCGGGAGCCGTACCACCCACAAGGTTGGTCCCGTACTCGATCATCTCCTCGGCATGAAAGGTTCCCATGCGACCGGTGAACCCCTGAACAATGACCGGAGTTTTCTCATCAACGATGATGCTCATGTCAGTTCGCCTCCCATGAAACCGCAGCCACGGCCTTTTCGCCGGCCTCAGCCAGGGTTTCAGCCGTGATCAGTTCGACATCGCTCTCGGTGAGGATTCGGCGTCCCTCCTCGACGTTGGTCCCCGACAGCCGAACAACCACCGGGACCTTCACCTCAAGGTCGGTCATCGCCTTGACCACTCCCTCGGCCACCCAGTCGCAACGGTTGATGCCGGCGAAGATGTTGACAAGGACCGCCTCCACCCGCTCGTCGGACAGCACCAACTTGAACGCCTTGACCACCCGATCCGGGGAGGCGCCACCACCGATGTCCAGGAAGTTGGCCGGTTCCCCGCCCGAATGCTTGATCATGTCCATGGTGGCCATGGCCAGGCCGGCTCCGTTGATGATGCAACCGATGTTCCCGTCGAGACCCACGTAGCTAAGTCCGCGGTCGGCGGCGTTCATCTCCCGGGGGTCCTCCTGGGACTTATCCCGAAGTTCTGACACGTTCTGGTGCCGGAACAGGGCGTTGTCGTCGAAGCTCATCTTGGCGTCAAGGGCCAAGAGACGGCCCTCTTCGGTCACCACCAACGGGTTGATCTCCAACATCGTGGCGTCCAGGTCCCGGAAGGCCCGATAGGCACCCAGCAGTAGCTGTTCGGCCTGGGAGACGAGCCCGGCTTCAAGGCCGCAGGCGAACGCCATCTCTCGGGCCTGAAAGGCCTGCAGACCGACAGCTGGCTCGATGGAGATCCGCACGATGGCGTCGGGGTCGGTCTCGGCTATTTCTTCGATCTCCATGCCGCCGGAACCGGACATCACAAGCATGATCCGTTCGGACTGCCTGTCCAGGACCATGCTCAGGTAGATCTCACTACCGAAGGGCACCACCGGCTCGACGTACAGGCGATAGACGCCCTTTCCGGCAGGACCGGTCTGGTTGGTGACCAGCCGACGTCCCAGCAGGTCGTCGGCGGCCTCCCACACCTCGTCCTCGCTGTCGCACATCCTGATGCCACCGGCCTTACTGCGGGCCCCGGAGTGCACCTGGGCCTTCACGACCCACTGCCCGCCACCGATCTCCTTAGCCCGGTAGGCCGCCTGTTCCGGGCTGTAGGCGAGGCCGCCGTTTGCGATCGGTACGTCGTACTCCGCTAGTAGGGCCTTGGCCTGGTACTCGTGAATGTCCATGGGTACTGGTCCCCGTCTCCTGGCCGCGACTACTTGTTCTCGATGGCCGCAGCCTGGACTACGACGTTCTCAGCCATACGGGCCGACGCGGCGTCAATCATCCGACCGTCCAACTGGGCAGCTCCACGGCCCTCGGCCGCCGCCTCATCGAGAGCGGCCAGAATTCGACGGGCCCGATCCACTTCGGCAGCAGGCGGCGAGAAGACCTCGTTGGCCAGGGCGACCTGGGATGGGTGAATGGCCCACTTGCCCTCGTAGCCAAGGGCGGCCGCCCGACGGGCGCCGTCTACGTACCCGTCCGGGTCGTTGAAGTCGCCGAACGGGCCGTCAATGGGACGGAGGCCGTAGGCCCGACAGGCCACCAGCATCCGGGACAGGGCCTGATGCCACTGGTCCCCCGGATAGTCCGGGTTGAGCCCGCCGATATTCGTGGTCCTAGCCCGGCAACTAGCCGCGTAGTCGGCCACCCCGAAGTGCATGGCTTCCAACCGCGGGCTCGAGACGGCGATGGCCTCCACGTTGACCATGCCGAGGGTGGTCTCGATGAGGGCCTCAATCCCGATCCGCTCTGTGAGGCCACAGGCCTCCTCGATCTGGCTAACCATGGCATCCACCATGTAGACGTCGGCGGCCACGCCCACCTTGGGAATCAGGATGGTGTCCAGGTGCTCGCCAGCCTGCTCCACTACGTCGACGACGTCGCGGTACATGTAGTGAGTGTCGATGCCGTTGATGCGAACTGAAATCGTCTTGCCTAGACCCCGCCAGTCGATGTCGCGGAGGCCCTCGATGACGTTGAGGCGGGCCTGGATCTTGTCGCCCGGAGCCACCGCGTCCTCCAGGTCCAAGAAGACGTAGTCGACGTCGCTGGCCGCCGCCTTTTCAAACAGAGCGGGGTTGGATCCAGGAACGGCCAGCTCGCTTCGCTGGAGCCGCTGGCGGGCGGGCGCATAACGGGTGTGGCTCATCGATGCTCCGGCGGAAAGTGGCGGATTCGGGACGAAGGACGGACCGGTTCCCGGCTCACGGTCCGGTAACCAGCTCCCGTCGACTGCCCCTCTGAAGCCGACCTGCCCTCATGTTGTCCATATTCTGCCCGAATTTTTCCTCAGATTCAAGTAGGTGGAACCAGAAGGGTGATTTGAAGTAGTTTTTCCAAATGTCGTTGGCACCCCCCGTGACGCCGGACCGTGGCTCGGAACCCTCCGACGCCGCCCTGCGATCCGACATTCGGCGCCTCGGAAACCAGCTCGGCAACACTCTCGTCCGCCAGCACGGCGAGTCCCTGCTCGACGCCGTAGAGCGGGTTCGGACATTGACCCGAAACCTTCGGGACCGGGGATCCAACGAGGACGTAACGGCAGAACTCCACGAACTGTTCGACGACACCGACGTCGCCCACGCCATCCTGCTGGTCCGTGCCTTCACCGTGTACTTCCACCTGGCCAACGTGGCCGAACAGGTCCACCGAATTGAGGACCTGAACTCTGGCTCGCCAAACTTCGCCAACCAGTTCGAAGAGACCGTCCAGGTCCTGACCGATTCAGGTATCGCTCCACAGGAGATCTCCCAGTTGGTTGCCCGGGCCGAATTGCGGCCGGTGTTCACCGCCCATCCCACCGAGGCGTCTCGCCGAGCCATTCTGGACAAGCTGGCCATGGTCAGTCGTCTCATCGAGCAGCGCGGCGAGAGTCGCCGGACCGAAGCCGACCGTCGTCGCATCGACCGGCGCATCGAGGAGCTGGTCGAGGCCATCTGGCAGACCGACGAGTTGCGTCACGTCCGACCTGAACCCCTAGACGAGGCCCGGGCCGTCCTGTACTACCTTGACCTGACCGTCCGTGAGGCTGTACCCGAGCTTCTGGACGAAATGCAAGCCGCTCTGCGGTCTATCGGCCAAGCTCTTCCCACGGATCGCGCCCCCATCCGCTTCGGCTCCTGGGTGGGCGGCGACCGGGACGGCAACCCAAACGTCTCCCCAGCCACCACCGACCTGGTTCTGAGCCTCCAACGGCGGCGAGCCTTGGAGATCCTCGTGGACGAAGTGGGGGCACTTGGCCACGAGTTGAGCGTCAGCACCCGAGTCCATGGGGTGTCCGATGAACTCCAGGAAGCTGTCGACGCTGATCGTCCAACACTCAAGGACGTACAGGGCCGGGTCGACTGGTCGGAGCCCTACCGGATCCGATGTGAGGCCATCCGACGACGGCTCGTGGCCAGCGCCGACGGCGACGCCAGCCGACGCGGCTACCGGACGCCGGCTCACCTTGACGCTGACCTGGAGGTAATCGAGCGGTCCCTGCGCGAAAACAGTGGCGACCTCCTGGCAGACGGCATCCTGTCCCGGGTACGCCGGATCCTTCAAGTGGTCGGCTTCCACTTCGCCACGCTGGATATCCGAGAGCATTCGGACCGACACCACGAGGCACTGGCCACTCTCTTCGCCGCTACCAATCTCGACTACGCCGGGACCTCCGGCGCCGATCGAGCCGATCTTCTGGCCACCGAACTGGCCAGCCGCCGACCGCTGGCACCACCCAGTACCCCAGACGACGCCGGGGCACTGGCCCTGTTTCGCACCCTGCGCACGATCATGGACCGGGACGGCGATGACGTCATCGAGAGCTACATCATCTCCATGACCCAGGGCGTCGAGGACGTGCTGGCTCCTGTGGTCCTGGCTCGCGAAGTCGGGCTGGTCGACCTTGCTCATGACACGGCCCGCCTGGGTTTCGTCCCCCTGTTCGAGACCATCGACGACCTGCGTTCCATCGGCCCAACCCTGCGATCCCTGTTTGCCGTCGAGCCCTACCGGCAGATCGTCGACCTGCGGGGCGGCACCCAAGAGGTCATGGTCGGCTACTCCGATTCCAACAAGGACGGCGGGATCACTACCTCCCAGTGGGAGATCCACAAGGCCCTGCGGGTCATCCGGGATGTCTCGACGGAAACCGGGATCCCCATCCGGGTGTTCCACGGTCGGGGCGGGACCATCGGCCGGGGCGGTGGGCCAACCCACGCCTCGATTCTCTCCCAGCCCAACGGGGTCCTGGATGGAGAGGTCAAATTCACCGAGCAAGGCGAGGTGATCGCGGACAAGTACGGCCACCCGGAAATCGCCCGCCGAAACTTGGACCTGGCGTTCACCGCGGTACTGGAGGCCTCCCTGGCCCACAAGTCCCCCCGCCACGACGAGGACACCATCACGCGTTGGTACTCGATCATGGATGGCATGGCCAACGATGCCTACGCCGCCTATCGCCGGTTCGTAGAGACCCCGGGTTTGGTCGAGTACTTCACCACCTCGACTCCGGTCGAGGAGTTGGGGGAGATGAACATCGGCTCTCGGCCAGCTCGACGTCGGGGCGCTACCGCAGGTATCGCCGACCTTCGGGCCATCCCGTGGGTGTTTGGTTGGACTCAGTCCCGCCAGATCATTCCCGGCTGGTTTGGAGCCGGAAGCGGGCTCGGCGCCTGCCGGGCTGCCGGCCACGGCGACGAGATGCGCAGGATGTTCGAGAACTGGCACTTCTTTCGCACATTCATCTCCAATGTGGAGATGACCCTGACAAAGACTGACCTAACCATCGCCCGGCACTATGTGGAACGCCTCGTGGACCCCTCGCTCCACCACTTGTTCGCCACCGTGGTCGATGAGTACCACCGAACGGTCGACGAGATCAGGGCTATCACCGGCGAGAGCCTGCTGGCCGAGAAGCCAATGCTGCGCCGAACGCTGGCTGTCCGGGACGCCTATCTGGATCCCATTAACGTCTTGCAGGTCGAGATGCTCCACCGATCCCGAGCCGGTGAAGTCTCCGAGGAGCTCCAGCGGGGTCTACTGCTGACCATCAACGGCATCGCCGCCGGAATGCGCAACACCGGCTGAGCGGGTCCGGGCTAGCCGGGCTCGGAAAGTACGAGGGCCAGCTCACGGAGCGAGTCCAAGGAGTGACCCTCCACGAAGCGATCCACGTGAGGTAGAGCAGCGGCCATGCCCCGGGCCAGCGGGGCATACCCCGGGCTGGCCTTCAGCGGATTTACCCACACCACCCGGTGGGCCACCCGTTGCAGGCGGGCCATCTGCTCACCCAGGGCCTCGGGCTGGCCGCGATCCCAACCGTCGGACAGCACCACGACAATGGCTCCCCGGGCCATACCCGGAACCCCCCAACGGTCATTGAAGGAACGCAGTCCTTCACCCAGACGGGTCCCACCCGACCAGTCGGTAACGGTCTCGGCGGCCCGAGCCAGAGCAGCGTCGGGGTCACGGGTCGACAACTCGCGGGTCAGACGGGTCAGGCGTGTTCCTAGGGCAAAAGCCTCCACGTCTCGACGGCCGACCATGGCTGCGTGGAGGAACCGGACGAGGGCCCGGGCATAGGGCTCCATCGACCCCGAGACGTCCAGGAGCAGCACAAGGCGGCGGGGCCGCTCCCCGGGTTCGGCGAACACCCGACGCATGGGCTCTCCCCCGGTTCGCAACGCTTCTCGCACGGTCCGGCGGAGGTCGGGGCGACCCCGACGAGAGGTGGGTCGGAGCCGACGGCAGCGCCGGGTGGCCCCGAACAGCCGCAGCCGGGACATGAGGTCGTGGAGCTCGGCCAGCTCCCCGTCAGTGCATTCGGCGAAGTCCCGAGATCCGAGCACCTCAGCTCGGGACCAGCGCACGCTCAGGTGGTCGTCGCCCCGGTCCTCCACCTCCTCGGTGGAGTCTGGGGAATCGTCGGCAGTGTCAAGGACCAGGGTGACCGGTGAGTGCTCTACCGGGACCCGACCACTGGTCGGTGCCCCCGTCCAGTGGTGCTCGAAGATCGCGTCGAACCGCTCCACGTCCTCCGGTCGGCGGACCAAAGTGGCCCGGCCCGACCAGTAGACACCGGACCGGGTGGTAGCACCGACTTCAGCCACGGCCCGTCCGAACTCCAGGGTGCATCCGGGGGGAACATCCAACCCGGCCCGACGGAGCTCGTCGACGAAGCGGACTAGGTGACGGTCCAGGGTAAGCCCAACCTCAACAGTCACCGCTCAGGCCTCGCGCAGCAGACCAACCACCTCACCGAAGCCGCGGGACCGCAGACGGTCCTGGTCCTCGCGGTATTTGAGGAGGGTCCCAATGGTGAACTCCATGGCCGTCTCGTCGAGGTCATCCACCCCCACCAGCACCAGGGCCTCGGCCCAGTCCAGGGTCTCGGCCACACCAGGCGGCTTGTAAAGACCCATGTCCCGAAGTTCGGCGGCCACCGTCGCCACATCCCGGGCTAGGGCGGCCGGCACATGGGGAGCCCGGACCCGCAGGATCTCCACCTCGCGGTCCACGTCTGGGTGCTGGACCCAGTGGTAGAGGCACCGGCGCTTGAGGGCGTCATGGACGTCGCGGGTGCGGTTTGAGGTAATCACCACCACCGGCGGGATCTCGGCCCGAAAGGTCCCCACCTCGGGAACGGTGACGGCGTAGTCGGACAGGATCTCCAACAGGAAGGCCTCAAACTCGTCGTCGGCTCGGTCCACCTCGTCGATCAGCAGCACCGGCGGAACTCCAGACGAGGCAACCAGCGAACGCAGCAGCGGTCGTCGGACCAGGAAGCGTTCGTCGTAGAGCTCGTCTTCCAAGTCGGCCACCTCGGCCTGGTCCGTGGCGCCCGCCGCCTCGGCGGCTCGTAGGTGTAGAAGTTGGCGGGAGTAGTCCCACTCGTAGACGGCTTGGGATGCGTCAAGGCCCTCGTAGCACTGGAGGCGGATCAGCTCACCTCCCGTCCAAGATGCCAGAGCCCGGGCCACCTCGGTTTTTCCCACGCCGGCCTCGCCCTCCAGAAGCAGGGGGCGGTGGAGACGCAGAGCCAGGTAGATAGCGGTGGCCAGGCCCTCATCAGCCAGGTAGTCCTGGTCGTATAGGGCAGAGACAACCTCGTCGACCGAGGTGACCTCGTTTGCTGGGGAAGCCGGAACCATGCCTGTCAGGCTAGGGCGACGAGGGTCGGCGTCAGCCGTCCGACGCCCGGAGCGATCAGCAGCCTGCTTCTTCCAGGCCTCGGCGGGTGAGGACCCGGGCCAGGTGACACCGGTACTCGACCCCGGCGTTGAGGTCACTGGGCGGCTCCAAACCGTCGGCGGCCACACCAGCTGCGTCGGCGGCCGACGTTCCGGAGTCCACGGCGGCCTCCACCCCGGCGGCCCGGACGGGTCGGGAGTCCATGTTGACCAAGCCCACCCCGCACGAACCGCCGTCGACCACCACGGCGGCTCCCACGATGGCCCAGTCCTGAGCACGTCGGTTGAACTTCTGGAACGACCAGCGAGCGTCGGGCATACGGGGGATCCGAACCTCGACTAGGAGCTCGTCGGGGGCCAGATCGGTTTCCAGAAACCCGGTGAAGAAGTCGTCGACGGCCACCTCTCGGCGTCCGGCCGGTCCCTGGACAACCACCGAACCCCGCAGGGCGATCAGGGCGGCTGGAAGATCAGATGCTGGGTCGCCGTGGGCCAACGAGCCCCCGAGGGTGCCCCGGTGGCGTACCTGAGGATCTCCAACCTTGGACGTCGCTGCTGCCAGCAGGCCAGCCTGTGCTCGTACGAGTTCGCTGGTCTCTACGTCTCGGTGGCGAGTCAACGCCCCGATGGCCAGGACGTCGCCGTCCTCTCGAACGTACGACAGGTCGGACAGCCGGCCGATGTCGACCACCAGGGCCGGGGCGGCCAGCCGGTACTTCATGAGCGGCAGAAGCGAGTGGCCACCGGCCAGGAGTTTGGCGTCATCTCCGTGCTCGGCCAGCAGAGCCAGAGCGTGCTCGGCTGAGGTGGCCCGCTCGTAGTCAAAAGCGACCGGGATCACTGCGACGACCCGGCGGCTTTCAGGACGGCGGCCACGATGTTGTGGTAGCCGGTGCACCGGCAGAGATTCCCCTCCAAGCCTTCGCGCACCTGAGCCTCGGTCGGGTCGGGTATCTCGTCGAGCAGCGAGATGGCAGCCATAACCATGCCGGGGGTGCAATAGCCGCACTGCAGGGCGTGACACTCATGGAAGGCCTGCTGCATGGGGTGCAGCACGTCGTCGTCGGCTAGGCCTTCGATGGTGGTCAGGTCCTGCCCGTCGGCCTGGACGGCCAGCATCGTGCACGACTTCACGGCCTCGTCATTCAGGTGGATAGTGCAGGCCCCGCAGGACGACGAATCGCAACCAATGTTGGTGCCGGTCAGGCCGGCCTGCTCACGCAGATAGTGGACCAGGAGCGTCCGAGGCTCGACGTCGTGGGAGACGTTGGACCCGTTGACAGTCATCGATACCTGCATCGGCCCCCCCTCCTTCGAGCCGTTTGGCTTCGGTCCGAGACAGCGCACACTACCGGTGGTCGTTGGGTGGGACGACACCCGCCACCGGACCGCTCAGTCGGCGAAGGGCCAAATCCCGGGTACCGAGTACTCGGACTGGGGCGGCGGAAGAACAGCGTAAGCCTCCTCGTCCGGTCGGATCAGGTTGTACTCGCTACGGGCCCGACGCTCGATCTCCTCGTCGGTGTTGAGAGCGTCAATCCGCTCTTCGTACAACCGGTTGACAGCCTCCACCTCGGCTACCTCGACTCGGAGCTCGGCCGTGCGCTCTCTCTGCTCCAGCCAGTCGCGAAACGGCACCACGCCCAGTGTTAGGGCGGCCAGCACGGCGGCCACAGTCACCCCCAGAAAGGCCAGGCGGCGGGTGACGGCGGGCCGCACGGGGATCAGCCGCCGGCCAAGGCGGCCCGACCGCGGAAGGCAGCCGCTTCGCCCAACATCTCTTCGATGCGTAGGAGCTGGTTGTACTTGGCCACACGGTCGCTGCGGGCCGGCGCACCGGTCTTGATCTGGCCGCAGTTGGTGGCCACAGCCAGATCGGCGATGGTGGTGTCTTCGGTTTCGCCGGAGCGATGCGACATCACGACCGTCCACCCGTTGGCGTTGGCCAGCTCTACGGCTTCCAGGGTCTCAGTGAGCGTGCCGATCTGGTTGACCTTCACCAGGATGGAGTTGGCCACACCAGCGTCGATACCCCGTTGCAGCCGCTGGACGTTGGTCACGAACAGATCGTCGCCCACCAGCTGGACACGGTCCCCGATGGCGGCGTTCAGGGCAGACCATCCGTCCCAATCGTCCTCGGCCATCCCATCCTCGATGGACACGATCGGGTAGCGGGTTGAGAGGTCGGCCAGGTAGGCGGCCATCTCGCCGGGCGACAGGCTCCGCCCCTCTCCGGAGAGGTGGTAGGCACCGTCCCGGAAGAACTCGGTAGAGGCGGCGTCCAGGGCCAGGGCCACGTCGTCGCCCGGGACCAGCCCGGCCTTCTCTATCGCCTCAACCAGTAGCTGTACCGCCTCCTCGTTGGACCCTAGGTCGGGGGCGAACCCACCCTCGTCGCCGATAGCCGTGGCTAGGCCACGCTCGGAGAGCACCTTCCTGAGTACGTGGTAGCACTCGACCCCCCAGCGCAGACCCTCGGAGAATGAGGCGGCGCCTACCGGCATCAGCATGAACTCCTGGAGGTCAACGTTGTTGTCGGCGTGCTCCCCACCGTTGAGCACGTTGAGCATGGGCACCGGAAGCACGTGGGCGTTGGCCCCGCCGACGTAACGAAACAGCGGCGCCTCGGCGTCGGCTGCCGCGGCTCGGGCCACGGCGAGGGACACCCCCAGGATGGCGTTGGCACCTAGGCGACCCTTGTCGTCGGTTCCGTCTACGTCACAGAGCGTCTGGTCGACGGACCGTTGGTCGTAGGCGTCCAGGCCGTGGACGGCGGCCGCCAGCTCGCCGTTCACGTTGCCCACCGCTGTCGATACACCCTTCCCAGCCCATGTCGGACCGTCATCGCGGAGTTCCACTGCCTCGAACTTGCCGGTCGACGCGCCGCTGGGAACCATGGCCCGGCCTGACGCCCCTCCGGCCAGAACCACGTCCACCTCGACCGTCGGGTTTCCCCGGCTGTCTAGAACCTGCCGTCCGACGACAACCTCGATGCTGCTCACGATCCGTCTCCTCCGGCCTTTCGCTCCGACGCACGCCCGGAAAACCGTGCGGTCGGACCGCTCGGGACGTCCTTGGCCGCCACGGTCAACGCTGACAACGCTAGCCGTGTCCAGGCTCAGCTAGGGCTCGCTTTTGGTAGTGGGCCGCCACCGTGGGCTCCACCTCGCGGAGGTCGACGCCGTCGGTGGCGGCCAGGGCCTCGGCCCGCCGCACCAGACGGGTGAACCGAGCCACCGCCCCCCGTAGGGCGTCCTCGGCGTCTAAACCGTCGTCGTGGGCCGTGGCGGCCAGGGACAGCAGCAGGTCGCCGAGGGCGTCGGGGTCGGTCGACGGGTCGCCGACCGGTCCGTCGGGCTCCAGGCCCAGCCCGCCGGCCCGCCGTAACACCTTCTGGGCCGCGGCCAGGGAGGGAAGGGTTGGCGGAATCCCGTCCAGGGCCGACTCCCGGCCCTTCTCCGCCTGCTTGATCCGGTCCCAGTTGGTCAGGACCTGGCCGGAGTCTTCGGCCACCACGTCCCCGAATACGTGGGGATGGCGATGGCGAAGTTTGTCGTGGATACCCCGAGCCACGTCAGCTAGGTCGAAACGCCCATCGTCATTGGCGATTCGGGCGTGGAACACCACCTGAAAAAGCAGGTCGCCTAACTCCTCCTTCAGGTCCTCAGATCCTCGACCTGTCGCCTCGTCGTAGGCGTCGAGCGCTTCCAGCAGCTCGTGGGCCTCCTCCAGGAGGTAGGGACGCAGCGACGAGTGGGTCTGCTCGGCGTCCCACGGGCAATCCCGTCGGAGGGTGGCCACCAGCTCGACAAAGCGCTGAAGATCGTCGGCGACGACGGGCTGTCGCTCGGTCACGACCCCAGCCGGGCCAGGGCGGGAGCCAAAGGTCCCGGCGGCGGTGCAACTCGGCCCACGGCGGCGTCCCAGGTGCCGTAGCGGGATTCGACTTCGACCGTACGGGTCAGCCCGGCGACCTGGAGAAGGGCAGCTGAACGGCGCTGACCCAACTCTGCAAACGGAACCGGGTCGACTCGCCGGACCTCGTCGATGCGGATCACGTGGAAACCGAACTGGCTGGGCACCGGGCCGACCAGAGTCCGACCCTCAGCTAACGCCCCGAGGGCGGCACGTTCGAAGGTCGGAACAAAGGCACCTAGCGGCACACAACCCAGAGCTCCCCCGTTCTGTCCGGACCCCGGGTCCTGGGACACGTTGCCGGCCAAAATGGCGAAGTCCTCGCCCTGTCCGAGCAGGTGGAGAACAGCGTGGGCGTCGTCCTCTTCTGAAACCAGAATGTGGCTGGTACACAGCTCGTGGCCGAGTAGGGCAGCATTGCCGTCGTAGGCGGCCTGTACGCCGGGAGCGCCGACCTCCACCAGGTCCAGGGCGGCCTGCCATCTACTGATCTGGGGAAGGGTTGGGTCTCCAGGATCGATTCCGGCAGCCAGGAGCCGGTCCCGGGCGGCCGCCCGGTCGTCGTCGGTGACTACTACGCCGTTCTCGGCCAGTAGGTCGACCAGGGCCTCGTAACGGACGTATCGGTCCACCACACCGGCTGCCACAACGGCGTCGAGGCTCTCGCCGGCCGGTTGGCCGGTGACCTCCGAAACCAGGGTGGCTACGGCATCGCGGTCCAGCGTGGAGGCCCCCACCCGGACGGCGACAGTCGTCGATCCGCATGCCGTGATCACCAGCAGGACCAGCGCGACCGTCAGAAGGCGGCCGAACGACAGGGGACGGGAAGTGGGTACCACGAGAAGTGGATGCTAGGGGACGGTCAGGCCGGGTCGTCGGTCTGGTCGGTCGGGACCGCCTCGGCGACCACCGGCACGAGGTCCTCCAGAATCTGGGTAAGCGCACCAGCCGGGTCGTCTCTGCCTACCGGCAGGAGGAGTTGTCTAGGCCCTTCCTTGTAACGGGCGTCGCCGTGAAGCCGAGCTAGCCGGGTCTGGCGACTCAGAGGCAAGACCACTGGGGCACAGCGGGCCAGAAGATCGGGACCACCCAGCCCCGGGCCCCGGGTGGCTACTACGGAGGTGATGCCCCGGGCCACGCAGGCCGTCCGCAGGCGGGACACGGCCAGCAGAGCCTGGGCGGGCTCTGGCACCGGACCGTACCGGTCCTCCCACTCGGCTTGCACAGCATCCACGTCGGCCGGGTCCGAACTGGTCCCGGCGGTAGCCAGACGCCGGTAGGCCTCCAGTCGGAGGTCGCTACGCGACACGTAGTCGTCAGGCAGGTGGGCGTCGATCGGGAGTTCAACGCGGATCTCCGGCACGTCGGGTGTCGTGGTCCCGGCCAACTCGGCCACCGCCTCGGTGACCATCTGGCAGTAGAGGTCATAGCCGACCGCGGCGATGTGACCGCTCTGGCCGGTGCCCAGCAGGTTCCCGGCCCCCCGGATCTCCAGGTCTCGCATGGCGATCCGAAATCCCGATCCCAGTTCAGTGGTCTCGCCGATGGTGCGAAGTCGCTCGTGGGCCTCTTCGCTGAGAGCCCGATCCGGAGGAGTGAATAGGTAGGCGTAGGCCCGCTGGCCGGCGCGACCCACCCGACCCCGTAACTGATGAAGTTGCCCGAGGCCCAACAGGTCGGCTCGGTCCACCACCAGCGTGTTCACGGTCGGCATGTCGATGCCCGACTCGATGATGGTGGTACACACCAGGACGTCGTACCCGCCGTCCCAGAAGTCTATGACCACCGATTCCAGGGAGGCCTCGTCCATCTGGCC
>JAZADL010000042.1:0-3409 GCA_036123635.1 Actinomycetota bacterium | reverse complement strand
ACGTCCAGATGGGGTTGGCCAAGATGCTGCCCCAAGCCGAGATGTTGGTCGTCACCACGCCGGCGCTGGCCGCCCAGAAGGTGGCCGTCAGGGTGGCCAACATGGGCCGGGCCAACTACCTGCGGATTGTCGGCGTGGTCGAGAACATG
This sequence comes from Actinomycetota bacterium, assembly GCA_036123635.1. Taxonomy (GTDB): domain Bacteria; phylum Actinomycetota; class Acidimicrobiia; order Acidimicrobiales; family MedAcidi-G1; genus UBA9410. The sequence continues at coordinate 3,260 of JAZADL010000042.1, read as the reverse complement.
AGCGCCTACGTGTCCGACGACGGCCGGCGCCACGAACTGTTCGGTGCCGGTGGCGGCGACGCCCTGGCCGCCGACATCGGGGCACCCCTGCTGGGCAGCATTCCGCTGGACGGCGCGGTGTCCGACGGGGGCGACACTGGTCAACCGATCGCCTTGGGTGACGGCCCAGCGGCCGAGGCCTACCGGGCGATGGTCGAGGTGCTGGTCACCGAGGCAGTACCGCCGATTGACATGGCGGGTTGCACGGCCCGCCTGTTGGCCGCCGCCGAAGACGCTCTCGACGCGGCCGACTCCCTCTAGTCGCCGTTCGGCGGGAGGCGCCGGTGGCCGTCAGCCCCGTCCTCCCACGAGTCGACATCCAGGATCGGCCCGCCCGCCGGGCCTGTGGTGAACCCCTCTTCTCCGGAACGCATACCAAACGTCCACCGTGTGCGACCGGCGTCCACCGAGCGGGACAGGCGCCGGGTGGCGACCATGCGGAGGATGGCCCGGACCGGTGGCAGGAGGAGGGCCAGTCCCACGGCGTCGGTCACGAAGCCGGGGGTGAGCATCAGGGCCCCGGCCAACAGCACCAGCAGGCCATCGACCAGTTCCCGGCCCGGCATCCGGCCCTCGGCAAGCTCAGCCTGGGCCCGGCGAAGGATCCCGAGGCCCTCGCGGCGGACCAGCCATGCTCCAACCAGGCTGACCAGCACGAGCAGGCCGATGGTGTTCATGACCCCGGTGGAGCCGGCGACCTGCACGATGACCGCCAGCTCGACGATCGGGGTGACCACGAAAACCAGGAAAAGGACTAGGAGCACGGCCGCATGCTAAGGCCGTTCACGGTCTAGTCGTCTCCAGCCCGTTGACCGCCTCGGCCTCGGGGCACGCCGATTCCCCCGCCTATCCTCGCGACCGCATGACCACTCCCGACGACCCCGTGCCGGATTCCCCGTCCGGCCGACCTCCGAGCGTTGACCGTCTGGCCCGCTCGCTGGCCGACAGCGGCCTTCCCCACCCTCTACTGGTCGACGCGGCACGAGCCGCAGTGGCCGAGGGCGATCCAGCCGAGGCCACCGACCGGGCCCGGAATCTGGTGGAGGAGACCCGTCGGGCCCTGTTGACCGAGGTGGTCAACGCCACCGGGGTACTGCTCCACACCAACCTGGGCCGGGCACCATGGGGAACCACGGTGGGTGATAGTCGGTACACCACCTTGGAGTTCGATCTGGGAACCGGTGCCCGGGGTTCCCGGCAGGACCGGGCTCCGACCTTGCTGGCCCGGGCCTGTGGCGCTGAAGCAGCCATGGTGGTCAACAACTGCGCGTCGGCCGTCCTACTGGTCCTGGCTGCCCTGGCCGACGGGCGGGGGGTTGCCGTGTCACGCGGCGAGTTGGTGGAGATCGGGGGTGGATTCCGGATCCCGGAGGTCCTAAGCCAGTCCGGTGCCCGCCTGGTCGAGGTGGGGACCACCAACCGGACCCGGATCGAGGACTTCGCCGACGCCGTGGCGACACCCGGTTCTGACATTGCCGTGGTCCTATCGGTCCATCGATCCAACTACCGAATTGAGGGCTTCACCGAGTCGACTCCGGTGGCCAACCTCGCCGAACTCGGGGTACCGGTGGTGGCTGACATCGGGTCGGGTCTCCTAGATGCCGCCTGCCCGTGGCTGGCCGATGGGCCCCCTGCCTGGCTCCATGACGAGCCGGCGGCCCGCCAGACTCTGGCCTCCGGTGCAGCGCTGGTCACCTTCTCGGGCGACAAGCTGCTGGGTGGACCCCAGGCTGGGATCATTGCCGGTCGGGCCGACCTGGTGGCAGCGTGCGCCGCCCATCCACTGGCCCGGGCGCTACGACCGGGCAGCCTCGTGTTGCGATCCCTTCAGGATCTGGCTTTGGCTTACCTGGCGCGGGACGGGCAGGCCATCCCGTTCTGGCGCATGGCTACCGTTCCGGTCGCCGCCCTGCGTGCCCGGGCCGAGAGGATTTCGCCCGACTTGGCCAGCGACACAGTGGCCGTGCCCGGTGGTGGGACCCTGCCCGGTGTCGAAATCCCGTCGGCTGGGCTGGCCCTGGCCGGCGACCGGGTGGCAGAACTACGGGATCGGCCACTGCCGGTGATCGCCCGGGTGGTCGACGACACCACCGTGCTGGACCTGCGGACCGTCCACCCCGACGACGACGGGCCGGTCGCCTCAGCGATCGCCGATCTGAACCCTCCGGCTGAACCGGCTGCCCCGGCGGGCCTCTGATCCGGTGCACGTCGTCGCCACGGCCGGCCACGTCGACCACGGCAAGTCGACCCTGGTCGAGGCACTGACCGGTACCGATCCCGACCGGTTCGCCGAGGAGAAGGCGCGGGGCCTGACCATTGACCTGGGCTTCGCCACCACGACGCTGCCGTCGGGTGCTGTCCTTTCGCTGGTCGATGTGCCGGGCCACGTCCGATTCATCAAGAACATGCTGGCCGGGGTGGGGGCAGTCGACGCCTGCCTGTTCGTGGTGGCAGCCACCGAGGGTTGGAAGCCCCAGTCCGAGGAGCACCTTCGAATTCTGGAACTGCTCGGCGTCAGACACGGCGTGGTGGCTCTGACCAAGGTCGGTCCGGCCGACGATGACCTGGTCGACCTGGCCCGCCTAGAAGTCGAGGAACGGGTGGCGGACACGTTCCTGGAAGGCGCGCCAGTGGTCGACACCGACGCCCCGACCGGGGTGGGGTTGGAAAGCCTGCGGGCCGCCCTGGATGACCTGCTGGCCGCTACCCCGACGGCCGTCGATCACGGTCGCCCCCGCCTATGGATCGACCGGGCGTTCTCAGCCCGGGGGGCTGGGACGGTGGTGACCGGCACCCTCACCGGGGGTCGGTTACACACCGACGACGAGTTGGCCGTCCACCCGGCTGGGAGACCGGTGCGGGTCCGTGCCCTGCAGAACCACTACGCCGAACGCGACGAGTTGCCCCCGGGTAGCCGGTGCGCGGTCAACTTGGTCGGGGTGGCCCACGACGAAGTGGTCAGGGGCCACGTTCTCGTCCGGTCCGACCAGTGGCACCACACCACGGTGGTCGATGCCTCCCTCCGGGTCCTGGACCGGCTGGACCACCCGGTGTCGCGTCGGGGAGCCCACGTGATCTACCTGGGGTCCGGAGAGCATCCGGTACGGATGCGGATCCTGGGCCCCGAAGCCCTGGACCCGGGAACCGAGGGGGCGGTCCGTATACACCTGCCCGAGCCGCTCCCCCTCTTGCCCGGCGATCGTTTCGTACTCCGGGAGTCT
>JAZADL010000041.1:0-19560 GCA_036123635.1 Actinomycetota bacterium | reverse complement strand
AGTGGATCCTGCAGCTCGACGGGTCGTATCCGCTGGGGGGCGGCTTTCACGTCTACCGCATGGACCCGGGCACGAGGACCACACCCCACGAGCACACCTGCGACGAGCAATTCCTGATGCTGGAGGGTGAGCTGATCGACCACGACGGCTACGTATACCGGCCGGGGGATCTGGTGCTGCTGGCCGCAGGTACCCGGCACGACTCGAGAACCGAGACCGGATGCACCCTCGCCGTCTTCATTGCTACGACAGAGGAGAACCTGGTCGACTGACCGGTTCCGCCGTTGGTTCTTCTTCAGTTGTTTTCTGTGCTGGCGGTCCTCACGGCGTGCGGCCGTCGGTGAGGGTCCAGGCGGGATGACCGTCGACCCAGGTCTCTAAGACGGTTACGTCCGGGAGACGGTCAACGGCGACAGTGAACGGGTCGTCGGCCAGGAGCACGAGGTCGGCGGGGTTCCCGACGGCCAGCGACCCGACGTCGTCTCGCCGCAGAGCGTGGGCTCCGCCCACCGTGTAGCCGGTGAGGGATTGTGCCCGGGTGATCCGGTTTTCGTCGCCGAGGATCCGTCCCGCGGAGGTCAGACGCGTCTCAGCTGCCCAGCAGGACAGCATCACGCATGGCCTAGTCACCGGGGCGTCCGAGGACAGCACGACGGGGAGGCCGGCCGCGGCGATCCGTCCTGAGGGGTACATGCCATCGGCCACCTCGGGGTGGTCGCGGCGCACACCCTCTCCGTAAAGGTGGACCTGGGTTGGCTGTGGGACCGGGACTACTCCGAGCCGACACATCTCGGTTAGCTGGTCGGCAGACGGAAAGCCACAGTGCTCTATGCGGTGCCGGAGGTCGGGGCGCAGTGGGGCCCGGCCTAGAGCGTCCAGCACCAGTTGGATGGCCTCAGGTCCTTGCGCGTGGGTGGCGGTCTGACGACCGGCAGTGGCCGAGGCGACCAGCAGGTCTTCCAGTTCGCCCGGACCGTGGTACAGGTGCCCGTGGGTGGCTCCGCAGCCGCACGGTAGGTAGGCGGTGCCCCCAGTCAGGGCACCGTCGGCATAGTGCTTGACTCCGCCGACCGATAGGTGGTCATTCCCTAGCCACGACTCGATCCCCAGGCGGTCCAGGCTGTCGACGTGACTGGACAGGACGTACATCACCACGCGCAACGCGAGGCGCCCGGCGTCCCGAGCGACGAGGAATGCCCGCATTTCCCGTTCGGTGACCTGGCAGTCGCCCACGGTGGTGATTCCGGTAGCCAGGAACGCCTCCTGAGCGTCGTCCAGCATGCTGGCCAGATCGTCCGGGTCGTCCGGCAGATGGAGGTTGGGGCCGTGGTTTCCAAGTTTCACCCCGTCGGGTCCGGTGAGCAGGTCGCAGGCGGCGTCGAATACTCGACCGGTGGGCCGTCCGTCCTCGTCACGGTCGATGACGCCACCGGGCGGGGTGGGCACCGCCGCGGTTATACCGGCCTCGGCCAGCCCATGGCTGTTTACCGAGAATCCGTGGCCGCTGACGTGCATCACGGTGACCGTCCGGTCGTCAGCTACCCGGTCCAGCTCCAGGGCCGTGGGGTGCCGACCTTCGGCTAGTCGGTGGTGGTCGTAGCCAAAGCCGCGAATCGGAGCTACGGAGCGGGCCTCGTTTCGGGCGTGTTCGCCGAGAAGTTTGATCACCTCGTCGACGCTGGATGCCGAGGTCAGGTCGGCCCACGAGGCGCACTGGCCGTACATGAGAGGGTGGGTATGGGCGTCGACGAAGCCCGGGAGAATGGTACGGCCGTCTAGGTCGACCTCCTGAGCGTCGCCGAGGGCTCGTGCGCTGGCCAGCGATCCGATGTGGGTGAGCCGGCGACCGTCGATTCGGACCGCCTCGACGGTGCCGACATGGCCTTTCACTAGCGGATAGGTCGGTCCACCGGTGATGATCGTGCCCCGTTTGGGATCGTGGTTGACCACCGTTCAGTTTCTCCCGACGTCGAGGGTCGGAAGGGCGGCCAGCGCTGTAGCGATTTCGGCCGCCACCGCGGCGTTGTGCTTCACCAGGGCCACGTTGGCCTCGAGGCTGGCGCCGTGGGTGGTCTCGCCGATGTGTGCCAGCAGGAATGGTGTTACGTCGCGGCCGCGCACTCCGGCACCGTCGGCTGCGGCCAGGCCGCCCACTATGGCCTCGGCGATGGCCTGTGGGTCGGCCTCGTCGGCTACAGGGATGGGGTTGGCCACCACCACTCCGCTGAGCAGGCCGCACCCCCAGTGGGCGTGAAGAATTCCGGCCGTGGTGTCTGGATGGTCAGATCGGACCGACACCGGCAGGTCGCCGCCCCGGGTCCAGAACTCGGGCATTACGTCGGTGCCCTGCCCGACGACCGGGACGCCGAGCGTCTCCAAGGCCTCAATGGTTCGGGGCAAGTCGAGGACCGCTTTGGCTCCGGCACAAACCACGGCTACCGGCAGCGTGGCCAGCGCGGTGAGGTCGGCCGAAATATCGCGATCCTCGCCCCTGTGCACACCGCCGATCCCGCCTGTGGCGAATAGTCGGATCCCAGCCCGGTGGGCAGCGAACAGGGTGGCGGCCACCGTGGTGGAACCTGTCCGACCTTCGGCCAGCAGGTACCCCAGGTCGCGAAGGCTGGCCTTCTCAGCTTCCCCACTACCTAGGCGCTCAATCTCGTCGACCGAGAGACCGACCCGAAGTGATCCGTCGATGAGGGCCACGGTGGCCGGGACGGCACCGGCGGCCCGGACCTCGGCTGCGCAGGCCAGCGCAGTCTCGACGTTCTGCGGAGACGGCAGACCGTGGCTGACAATGGTGGACTCCAAGGCCACTACAGCCCGCCCGTCAGCCAGTGCCGCCGACACCTCGTCGGACACCCGCAGCCGTTCGGTCGATTTTTTCCCCACGGTTCCAGTGTGGCCGGTGTAGAAGGCGGCGCGCCCGTCGGGCCGGAGGGGGTACGCCGGTAGAATGGACGGGCCCACATCACCAGCGGGAGGCACCCCCCGTGGCTAGCAAGACCAGTAGCACGCCGGCAGCGATCGGCATCGTGAAGTCGGTGGAGTTCGACGGCAGCAGTGCTGTGCTGAGTTTCGGTGATTCGTCAACCACGTCAACGCTGGTTGTCGAAGCCGAGCCCAACATTTCGGGCGCCGAGCGACGGTTGAAGGCCTTCCACGACGTCTACACGGTGGTCGTCCGTGCCGATGCCGATGACGTGTCGGCCGAGCTCTACGGCGTGAACCACAACGGTGAGGTCAATCGCCCGGTGCCGGTGGCCGATGCTCTGGGTCTGTGGGAGCTGGGTGTTCCGATTCGAGTAGAGCGGGCTGCCGCCTGATCTGACGGTCGGAGACCACCCAACCTCCACCGAGCCCTGGTCGAGTTAGCGGTCAACCGCCCTTAGAGGTCCGAAACTGCGCCGGGGTCCACCGCGGAATTGTCCGATTCGGGGACCATGGAGGGGTCGATCGCACAAGACCCCGATCGATTCCCGACGATGTGGGCATGCTGACCTCCCATCCCCCGGTCGGTGCCACTGGCACCGAGGACCGCCCGACGCCCGTCGTCGATTCACCCGGCCCGTTGGCTCCTGCCGTCGACCCCGAGACCCTGGCCTCCGACGCGGTGGCCGTAGTAGCCCGGTGGCTGACCACGGCCCACTGCGACGAGACATCCACAGAGCGTCGGCTGGCCGACCGGATGCGAGGAATCATCGACGACCCAATCGGCGTGGGGTTCACCATGCGGTTCGTAGACCGGGTAGCTCGCCACCGGAGCAACACTCTGGCTGCCGATCAACTGGCCCGGCTGGTGGCTGACGGTGACCTCCCCGGGTTCCTGGGCCGGGTCGACCGGCTGTTGTTGCGGCTGGGAGCCCGTCTCGCCCCGGTCCTACCCCAGCTGGTCATGCCATTGGCCCGCCGTCGCCTCCGAGGGCTCGTCGGCCACCTTGTGGTGGACGCCGCCCCCGGCAGCGTCCACGCCCACTTGGCCCGTCGCCGGTTGGAGGGCTACACCCTGAATGTCAACTTGCTCGGCGAGGCGGTCCTGGGCGAGGCCGAGGCGTCCCGCCGCTTCGAGCGCACCCTGGCCCTGGTGGAGGACCCCGAGGTTGACTACGTGTCGGTCAAGGTCTCGGCCATCGCCAGCCAACTCAATCTGTGGGCTTTCGACCACACGTTGACTCGAGTCAAGGACCGCCTACGGATCCTGTACCAGCGGGCCGCTGTCGCTCCGGCTCCCACCGGCCGGCCCACCTTCGTCAACCTGGACATGGAGGAGCATCGGGACCTGGAGCTCACCATCCGGGCCTTCACCGAACTCCTGGATGAGCCCGACCTACGGGACGTCGATGCCGGGATCGTCCTGCAGGCCTACCTGCCGGATGCCTTCGGTGCCCTCCAGCGCATCACCGCCTGGGCTGGTCCCCGGAAGGATGCCGGGGGTGGCGAGGTCAAGGTTCGCCTGGTGAAAGGGGCCAACCTGGCCATGGAAAGGGTCGATGCTGCCCTACACGGGTGGGTGCAGGCGCCCTACGACACCAAGGCCGAGGTGGACGCCAACTACAAGCGTTGCGTGGACTGGGCCCTGCGGCCCGTCCACACGCGGGCGGTGCGGATCGGGCTGGCCAGCCACAACCTGTTCGACGTGGCCTGGGCCCACCTCCTGGCCGAGGCCCGTGGGGTAGCTGACCGAGTCGAGTTCGAGATGCTGCAGGGGATGGTCCCCGCTCAGGCCCGGACGGTGCTAGATGACACCGGCGAGCTTCTGCTGTACACGCCGATTGTGGGCCGCCGGGACTTCGACGTAGCCGTCAGCTACCTATTCCGTCGCCTGGAGGAGAACAGCTCCGACCAGAACTTTCTCCGGCACCTGTTCAGCCTGCGGCCCGGGACCCCCGAATTTGACGAGCAGGCCCGCCTGTTCCGTGCCGCGGTGGCCGGGCGTTGGGACCTCGCTGACCTGCCCCGTCGAGAGACCGAGCGGCCACCGTCGGGCGACGGGTTGTTCCGGAATCATCCCGACACCGATCCGACCCTGCCTGCCACCCGGGCACGGGTGGCTTCAGTCTCCGCTCGCCCGTTCGAGCCGGCGCATACCCCGGTGATCACCACGGTCGAAGCTCTGGACGCCGAGGTGGCTATGGCTCGGAGAGCCCAGGAGTCCTGGGGGTCCCGTCCTGCCGTCGAACGATGTGACGTACTGCGCCGGGTCGCCGACGAACTTGTGGCCCGACACGACGACCTCATGGTGGCCATGACCCACGAGGCTTCCAAGACGTGGACCGAGGCCGAACCGGAGGTCGGCGAGGCCGTCGACTTTGCCCGGTGGTACGCCGAGCGGGCATCGGAGCTGGAGCGAGTGGAGGGTGCGGCGTTCACCCCGCTGGGTGTGGTGGCAGTCGTCCCTCCGTGGAACTTCCCGGTTGCCATCCCGACCGGCGGGACCCTGGCCGCCCTGGCCGCTGGTAATGCCGTGGTGTTCAAGCCGGCCCCCGAGACGCCTCGGTGCGCGGAGATCGTCGCCGAGGCCTGTTGGACGGCCGGCGTGCCGACCGAGGTACTGAGGTTCGTTAGAACCCCGGACGACGAGGTCGGTCGCCGCCTGGTGACCACGGTCGACGGCGTGATCCTGACCGGATCCCACGAGACGGCCAACCTGTTCCGGTGCTGGGACCCGAACCTCCGCCTTTTCGCCGAGACCAGCGGGAAGAACGCCCTGGTCGTCACCCCGCAGGCAGACTTGGACCTGGCGGCTGCCGACCTAGTGCAGTCGGCCTTTGGACACCAGGGCCAGAAGTGCTCGGCGGCCAGCCTCGGAGTCCTAGTCGGGCCGGTGGCCACCGACGAACGGTTCTTGCGCCAGGTGGTCGACGCCGCAGCGTCGCTGCGCGTGGGGTCAACGGACGACCCAGCCACCACGTTCGGACCCCTAATCGGTCCAGCCGGGGGGAGGCTGCTAGACGCCCTCACCACCCTGGCGCCGGGCGAGGAGTGGCTGCTGGAGCCCCGGTGCCTCGATGACGAGGGCCGAGCCTGGACACCGGGGATCAAGACCGGGGTCCGTCCCGACTCGCAGTTCCACCGCACCGAGGTATTCGGCCCGGTGCTAGGCCTGATGGCCGTGGACACCCTGGACGAGGCGCTGGCCGTTCAGAACGGGGTCGACTACGGCCTGACCGGGGGCATTCACTCGCTGGACCCCGCCGAGGTGGACCGCTGGCTAGACCACGTCCAGGTGGGCAACGCCTACGTGAACCGGCCCATCACCGGGGCCATCGTGCAGCGACAGCCCTTCGGTGGTTGGAAGCGGTCGTCTGTGGGTACGGGAGCCAAGGCGGGCGGCCCCGACTACCTGCTACAGCTCGGCACCTGGACTGCCACCCGTCCGCTGGACGAGGCGGACTTCAATGAGGTGTTGGTGGCCGACGCCGCCTGGTGGGCGAATCGGTACGGGGTGGAGCACGATCCGTCGGGCCTGTTCTGTGAGGCCAACGTGCTGCACTACCGGCCGCATCCTGACCTGGTGGTGCGGGTGGGGGCCGGGGCCACGCCGGTCGACTTGGAACGGGTACTGGCCGCGTCGGCGCGGTGCGGGGTGGAGCCCCGGGTGAGCCGGGCCACCGAGGAGGATGACACCGCGTTCGCCGCCACCCTGTCGGCCCACCGGTTTGGTCGGATCAGGGCCGTCGGCTTCGTTTCCGAGACGGTCCGCCGAGCAGCCATCGCCGCCGAAGTGGACCTGGTGGACGAGGCGGTCACGGCCAGCGGCCGCCTCGAATTGCGCCACTACGTCCGAGAGCAGGCCGTGAGCCGAACCCTGCACCGCTTCGGCAACCTAATAGGAGCTCAGGGAACCGATTCCATCAATTGATCACCGGTATTCAACGGAATCCATTGCATAGAGTAGATTTAGCGAGCGAATCACTTGCACTTGGTTTGGAGCTTCGCGAGACTGGACGCATGCGACGCCCTCCACTTCGGATCTTGGATCTGGCCGGCAGCCCGGAGGCCCGGGGCCACGCCCACGGAGCGGCATTCGTCGACGAGATCCGTACCTATACCGATGAGCGGGTCCGGCTGGCTGGCTCCCGGTTCTGGGCCGGCGGCGAGATTGACCGCGCTGACGTGCTGGAGATCGCCCGATCCTGTCTCCCAGCCCACGAGGCCCACTCGGCCGACCTGTACGCCGAGATGTGCGGCATCGCCGACGGTGCCGGGATCACGCCAGAGGAGGCCGTGGTGGTCGGAGGTTTCACCGACTTCGTCGACACGGTGCGCTCCGAGGTTGGCGGACGGCATCCCGACGAGGTCGTCGAGGATGACTGCACGGCGTTCATCGTCCCCGACCACCGTTGTGACGGGCAGGGCTTCTACGGCCAGACCTGGGACATGCACGACACCGCCACCCCGCACGTGGTGCTGCTACGCATCCGGCCCGACGACGGTCCGGTCTCGCTGGTCTTCACCACCACCGGTTGTGTCGGCCAACTAGGCATGAACGAGGCTGGTGTGTGCGTCGGTATCAACAACTTGGTGGCTATCGACGGCTGCCGAGGCGTGATGTGGACATCGGTGGTGCGCGAGGCCCTAGATCAGGACTCAGCCGTATCGGCGCGCGACGCCGTGCTAGGAGCCGACCTGGCCGGCGCTCACAGCTTCCTGACATTCGACGCCTCTGGGGACGGGCACGTGATCGAGGCTTTCCCCACCGCCCGTCCGTCCGAGTCGCTCGACACCGAGCCTCTCGTCCATACCAACCACGCTTTGTGGGACGAGGCGCTGGACCGCGAAGCACCCAAGCACGAGGGCCTGATGGTTAACTCCACCCGTCGCCGTGAGCGGGCGCTCAAGATGCTTGACCGGGACGGCATCGGTGTCGACGACCTGATGGCGGTGACCCGCGACGACCAGGCCGTCTGCCGGGTGTCGACCGAGCCTTTCCACGTCGAATCCAGTGGGGCGGCGATCATGCGCCCCCGCACCCGTGACTTCTGGGCTGTGTGGGGCCTACCTAGCCACAACGACTACGTCCACGTTCCCTTCGCTGCCTGACCGGAGGTCCGAAATGGTCGAGATCACCTACGCCCCGCTCCAGGCCCGATGGGCAACAGAACTGGCTGCCATTGAGCGAGCCGCCTTCCCGACGGCAGGGATCGCCGACCTTATGGTCGAGGAAGACATCCTCGCCCTCTGCGAGAAGTTCCCCGACGGCGGGTTCGTGGCCCTAGACGGGGAGACGCCGGTTGGGATGGGTGTCGGGATCCTGATCGACTTCGACTTCGACGAGCCGAACCATTCCCTGGATGATCTCACCGGCGAGAACTCGTGCGGTAATCATTCGGACAACGCCGACTGGTACTACGGCGTCACCATCGCCGTAGACGTGAACTACCGGCGTCTTGGGATCGGCCACCAGTTGTATATCCGCCGCAAGGACGTCGTCCGCCGCCTCGGCAAGAAGGGCATCGTGGCCGGCGGGGTCATCCCCGGGTACAAGGATCACATCGACGACATGACGGCTGACGAGTACGTAGACCGGGTGAGGGCCGGCGAGCTTTACGACCCAACGCTGAGCTTCCAACTGGAGAATGGGTTTGAGGCCGTCGGTGCCATCCCGGACTACATGGATGATCCGGCTGTGGGAAACAACGCTGTCCTCATCGTCTGGCACAACCCCGACCTGGTTGGTACCTGACCACGACCCGTCGGACCGGTCGACAACCCCCGCCTAGGCTCTGTGGCGACGACGACTGACCGGAGGCTGACCCGTGACCTGGGTCGACGGCCTACTCATCGACATCGACGGCGTGCTGTCCGTCTCGTGGGAGGCCATCGACGGCGCGCCCGGGGCTCTAGCTGAACTCCGAGCCCGACACGTTCCCCTGCGGTTCGCCACCAACACCACAACCCGGACCCGGACCGAAGTGGCTTCGCTTCTAACTGAGGCCGGTATGCCGGTTGATCCCGACGAGATCCTGACTGCCCCGGTGGCCACGGCAGCCCATCTCCGGCGACACCATCCGGGGGCCCGGTGCTACCTGTTGAACTCCGGGGACCTCTCCGAGGACTTGGACGGTATCGACGTGGTTTCTGGCGACGCCGTAGGACCGGTAGACGTGGTGGTGGTCGGCGGAGCGGGCCTGAACTTCACCCACACCGAGTTGAATCGGGCCTTCGGCCACCTCTTGGACGGGGCGACGTTCGTGGCCATGCACCGCAACCTCTACTGGCGGACGTCGGTTGGGATGGAGCTGGACACCGGCGCCTACGTGGCTGCCCTGGAGGAGTCCTCGGGAATGGCCCCCGTTGTGCTGGGCAAGCCTTCACCCGAATTTTTCGCCACCGGGGTGGCTGAATTGGGTCTGCCGCCCAACCGGGTGGCCATGGTGGGTGATGACGTGGATAACGATGTATTGGCCGGCCAACGGTGCGGGCTTCACGGGATTCTGGTGCGGACCGGGAAGTTCCGACCTGAGGCGCTCGACATGGCGTCCGGCACCCCAGACCACGTGGTGGACGGCTTTGCCGACGTGCCGGCACTCCTCGACCACTGACCGGCCCGGCTTGTGGGCGACGGGTCAGACGTCGTCGGCCAGTGAGGCGGGCAGAGACAAGCGGCTCATACGGCCTCCGTCGACGGTAAGCACCTGGCCGGTCACGAAACCGGCATCTGGGGTGGACAGCCATAAGACGGTGGCCGCCACGTCGGTCGGATTTCCGATCCGGCCCACCGGGTGCAAAGACGCCAACTCGGCTACCGCCCGGTCTCTGTCCGGGTGCTTATCCACGTAGGCCCGGTTCAGGTCGGTGTCGACCCACCCGGGAGCTACTGCGTTGCACCGGATTCCCATCGGACCCAAGTCGACGGCCAGGGCCCGGGTCAGACCGTGCACTCCAGCCTTGGAGGCGGCATAGGAGACGTGTCGGGCGTTGGCCCCCAGGCCCTCGATGGACCCGATGTTCACGATCGCCGGGTCATCTCGGCCCTCCATGAGGGGGAGAAGATGTTTGGCCATGAGGAAGGGACCCCGCAAGTTCACGGCCATTGTCAGGTCCCAGTCGGCCACCGTCTCATCGGCTACCGACCGGTTGGCCATGATCCCAGCGTTGTTGACTAGCACGTCTACACCACCGTGCCCGGCGTGCGTCGACTCGGCGAACTTCATGACCGACGCCTCGTCTGTCACATCCAGGGGGACCCACTCCCGGTGCCCGGTCACGTCTAGTTCGGCCCCGACGGTCTCGGGATCGTTGAGGTCTCCGACGATGACGGTGGCCCCCTCGGCGGCGAACCGGTCGACGATGGCCCGCCCGATGCCCTGAGCACCTCCGGTGACGACGACCACCCGTCCGGCGGCCCGACCCAACCCAGCCTCCGGACTTCGGTCGGCACTCATGCCGCCGTGTAGCCCCCATCGACGCTTAGGTTGGCGCCGTTGATATGCCGCGAACGGTCATCGGCCAGGAACGCGACCAGGTGGGCGACCTCTTCCGCAACCGGGATACGACCCTCCGGGATGTCCGGGAGGTTCATGGCGCGTACCTCGTCGACCGTTCTGTCACGCTCCGAGTACAGCATGTGGGTGTCGACGGCACCCGGGCAGATGGCGTTGACTCGGATGCCCTCAGCGGCATGGTCCAGTGCCATAGCCCGGGTGAGGTTGGTGACCGCCCCCTTGGAGGCGCAGTAGGCGGCCAGCCCGGCGGCGCCGACCAGGCCATTGGTGGAGCTGATATTCACGATGGCTCCACCGCCGGCTGACCGTAGGGCGGGCAGAGCCGCTCTGCTGGTTCGGAACAGACCGTCCACGTTGGTCGACATAACCCGATGCCATTCCTCGTCACTGGTTCCCTCGGCATCGGCCCGGGTGATGACCCCGGCAGCGTTGACCAACACGTCGAGACGGCCGAACGTACCGACGGCGGTCGCCACCGCCGCCTCGCCGTAGCCCGGTTCAGCCACATCGCCCAGAGCCGTGGTTACCGTGCCGCCGGCCGCCGAGATCTCATCGACGGCCGCTCCGGCCCGGTCGGCATTCCGTCCGCCCACCACGACGGCGAACCCATCGGCGGCTAGGCGCAGAGCACAGGCCCGCCCAATGCCTGAGGAGGCACCGGTGACCAGGGCGACTCGGTTCGTATTGGTCGTGTTGCTCATGGCCAGGTCCTTTCGTCGGTTCCGTTCCCGGTTGGGAACGGTTACATCTCCCGCCCGGAACGCAGCCGGAGCCGCCTGGCGTATAGGTCGACGCCCCACCCGAGGACCGGGTCAGGGACATTCCGGTTGGGGCGGCCGCGAGTCAACATGGCGTCCAGAAGGTCCGAGCCCTCGTCACACATCATCTCGGCGACCAACTTTCCGCAGACAGCGCCCCGGCTCAGCCCGGTTCCATTGTGCACGCCGGCAGCGAAGATCCCGTCGACGAGACGGCCGAAGACCGGCTCGCCGTTGCGAGCCATGCTTAGCGGCCCGCCCCATGTGTACTCGAAGGGCACATGGACCAGTTCTGGGAACCGCGCCTCGAAGGCTCGCCGGTGGGCCCGGCCGGCCCGCTGGCGGCGGCGTCCCCCAGCCAGCGAGTGACGGCTGTACGAGTAGACGTTCCGAATCAGGATGCGGCTGTCGCTCAGCCGTCGCACTGTGGTGCCCGACGGGGCGGCGGGGATCACCCCCCAGGTAAGTGGGCCGCCGATGGAGGCCGACTCCTCATCGGTCAATGGCCGGGTCATCGACCCCCAGGTGACGACTGGGATTAGGTGATGGCGGTAGAAGCCGAACCCAGAGAGGAAGCCGTTGTTAGCCAGCAGCAGTTCCGACGTGCGGACACTGCCTTTGTCGGTCCACAACTCGTGGGGCGGTCCGGCGTCCAGCCAAGTCACTGGTGTCTCCTCGTGCACCACCACGTTGGACGGCAGGCTGGTGGCCAGACCTCGGCATAGGGCAGCAGGTTGCATGAGAGCGGTGCCCGGGGTGTGGAGGCCGCGAACGTAATGGTCGATGCCCAGTCGGTCGACTAGGGCGTCGCCTGCCAGGACCTCGTAGGGCTCTTCAATCCGGTCCAGGGCTGCCGCGAAATGCTCCAGTTCGGCGATACCCCGGTCAGTGCAGGCCGCGTGGGTCTTGCCGCCCCATATCCAGTCACAGTCAATGTCATGGCTGGTGACCGCGTCGTTGAGGTAAGCCAGCCCGGCACGGTTCAGGGCGATCTGCTGCTTCTCGAACTCGTCGGCCTCGGCGAACCCTTCGGAGCGGATGTTGTGGGCGTGGTCGATGCCGAACCCCGATGACCGGCCTGCTGCACCGTTTCCGATCCGTCCCGCCTCCAGCAGAAGGACACGGGCGTCGGGGCGCAGTTCTCCCAGCCGCCGGGCCGCTGCTAGCCCGGTGAAGCCGGCGCCTACCACCACCACGTCGGCCTCTGTCGGCCCGATAAGGGGAGCGGCCGGGGCAACCTCGGGGAGGGTCTCAAACCAGCCGTTGTCGCGGCTGGTGCGCGGTAGGAGGGTTACGGCTCCCACGGGGTCTAGGACAGGTCCATCCAGATGGTCTTCAACTCCGTGTACTGCTCGTGGGCGGCGATCGACTTGTCCCGCCCGCCGAAGCCCGACTGTTTGAATCCGCCGAACGGGGTGGTGATGTCACCCTCGCCGTAGCAGTTCACGGCCACCGTGCCGGCCCGTATGGCCCGGGTGGCTAGGTGGGCGGTCCGCAGGTCGGTGGTGTGGATGGTCCCGGCTAGCCCGTAGTCGGTGTCGTTGGCGAGGCGAATAGCCTCTTCCGGGGTGTCGAAGGCGGTCACGGCCAGCACTGGGCCGAATACCTCCTCGCGAGCCAGCCGGCTGGACGGGTCGACGTCGGTGAACACGGTGGGCTCCACGAACCAGCCGCCGCTGTCTTCCCGGACCCGCCTGCCGCCTACGGAGCAGGTCGAACCGGCCTCATGAGCGTCGGCGATATGACCCATCACCTTGTCCAGGTGTTCCTCCTCGATCATGGCCCCCATAGTCGTCTCAGCGACCAGCGGGTCTCCCACCACCCAGTCTCGGCTGCGTTCGGCTATGCGTTCCATCAGCTCGTCGGCGACCGAGCGCTGCACGATGAGCCGAGAGTTAGCGCTGCAGTTCTGTCCACCGTTCCAGAAGATGCCCTCGCAGATTCCGGTTGCCGCGGCGTCCAGGTCGTCGGCGTCGGCCATGACGATGACCGGACTCTTACCGCCGCACTCCAACAGGACCTCCTTGAGGTTGGAATCGGCCGAATACCGGAGGAAGTGGCGGCCTACTTCGGTGGAGCCGGTGAAGGCCACACAGTCCACGTCGGGGTGCCGTCCGATGGCTGCGCCGGCCGTCGGGCCGAAGCCGGGAACTACGTTAAACACCCCGTCCGGAATACCGGCCTCTACGGCAAGCTCGGCGATACGGATGGTCGACAGGGAAGTCTGCTCCGCCGGCTTGACCACGCAGGTGTTGCCGGCGGCCAGGATCGGCCCCAACTTCCAGCCGGCCATCATGAGTGGGTAGTTCCAGGGCAGTACGGCGCCAACTACGCCAATCGGCTCGCGGACCACCATGCCCACCTTGCCTGGGCCAGAAGGCGAGAGTTGGTCGTAGAGCTTGTCGGCCGCCTCAGCGTGCCACCGCAGTGTGGCCACCAGGTCAGGGACGTCGATACCGGAACAGTCGCTGATCGGCTTGCCGGCCTCCAACGTCTCGATGATGGCCAATTCGTCAGTGTGGGCTTCGACCAGGCTGGCGAACCGAAGGATCAACTGCTTTCGGTCGACAGGGGCCATTCCCCCCCAGGGTCCCTCCTCGAAGGCGGCACGGGCTGCGGCGACGGCACGGTCCACATCGTCAGCGTCGCCCTCGGCCACCTGGGCCAACTCTTGGCCGGTAGCTGGGTTGAGGGTGGCGAAGGTCTTCCCGGAGACTGCCTCCACGCTTCGGCCGCCGATGACGGCTCGGGTAGAGGGCTGAACGGAGGCGGCCAAGGCCGCCGGATCGGCGAGGTCGGTGGCCATCAGGCGGCTCCCTTTGGTTGTGGCCGGCTCACACCGGCGCGGTCGGTCATACGGACCAGCCAGTCCCGCTCGTCGTCCCACTCCCGGAAGACCAGTCGGTCCCGGTCTACCCGGTTGGTGGGCAGGGTGGAAAGTGCGGCCTGTAGGGCGACGCGGCCCTGATGGGTCATGGGCAGTACAGGGCGCCGGCACGGTCCCACTACCCGTCCGACCATGTTGGCGGCTGTCTTGATGGCCACGTTGTACTCGGCACCATGGGGGTTGTCCCAGAAAAAGAGGTTGGCGGGCGCCATCTGGCACCACAGATCGAGGGCTTCGGTGTGGCGCCCGGCAGTTATGTGGTCCCAAAGGGCCACGCACTCGTGGGGCATCACGTTGGCCGCTCCCCATATCCAGCCGGCGCTGCCGGCCTGGAGGGCGAATGGGGCGAGTGGGTCGGCACCGGCCAGGACGTGGCCGCCGATGCCGATTAGTTGCTGGAGGCGAATCAGGTCACCAGTCGAGTCTTTGATGTAGTCGATGTTCTCGATGGCGATCAGTTTCCGGTACAGGTCCGGGGTGATGTCAAAGCCGCTGCTGACCGGGATGTTGTAAAGGACCAGCGGGACGTCGATAGCCCGGGCCAGTTTTTCGTAGTGGTAGAGAACACCCCGCTCGAATGGTCCCTCAAAGTAGGGGGGTAGCACCATCACCGCCGAGGCCCCAAAATCAATGGCAGCCCGGGAGTTCCGGATGGCGTCCACGGTGGTGATGGCTGAGGTTTGGCAAATCACCGGGACCCGGCCCGCGACCTGCTCGATGCCGATGCGGAAGATCCTCTCCTTCTCTTCGGCGGACAGAAAGGCGAACTCGCCCGTTCCGGCGGCTAGGACCAAGCCGTGGACACCCGCCTCGACGAGGTCTTCTACATGATCGCGTAGGCGCCCTTCATCCAGTACCTCGCCGCTGTCGTCGAACGGGGTACTCATGGCGGCACACACACCGTGGAGCAGGGGGAGGGTGGGTCCGCTGCCGTTCGTGTTGCTCATCTCGTCCTCGTAGTTCCTTGGGGCGGGGTCAGGTGACCAGGTCGGGTAGTTCGGCATCCCGGCGGGCCACGAACTCGTCCAGTTCCCGACTCACGTTCTCGGGCAGCGACGGCTCCTCGTACTCGTCCAGCATCTCGCGGCACCGGACTGTGGCGCGTTCCTCGGCGCTCTGGCCGCCTTCGGCTAGCCACTGCTCGTAGTTATCACTGTTCATCATCTCGGGCATGGAGAAGGCGGTCTGGAAGTTAGCCAGGGTATGGGCCGTGCCTAGGTGGTGGCCGCCCGGAGGAACCTCGCGCATGGTGTCCAGCACCTCATCCAGGTCATCGAACGAGACACCGCTGCCTAGCCGGTACATCATTTCTAACTGTTCGCTGTCGAGGACCCACTTGGCGTAGGACTGACACATGGCGCTCTCCAGGTAGCCGGTGGTGGACAGTATGAAATTTGTACCCGCCATCAAAGCGCCGTACATGTTGCGGGCCGCCTCGTAGCCGGCCTGGGCGTCGACCATTTTGGAGCTGGAGCAGGATCCGCTGCACCGTGACGGAAGTCCGTAGTGGCGGGCCATCTGGGCGGTGAGCAGGTTCATATGGCAGACCTCCGGCGTGCCAGCCTGTGGGGCGCCGGTCTTCATGGAGACCGTGGATACCCATTGGCCGTAAAGGGCGGGGGCGCCAGCTCGGACCAGTTGCGAGAACGCCACGCCGGTTAAGGCCTCGATGTTGACCTGGATGACGGCGCCCACCGTCGAGGCGGGCGTGGAGGCACCGCCCAGCACGAAGGGGCTGAACAGGGTGGCCTGGTTAGCCGCTGCAAACACCCGGACGCTGTCCAGCATGGTCTTGTCCCAGACGAGGGGGGTGTTGCCGTTAGCCAGGCAGGTCATGACCGTAGTGTCCCGAACGAACTCCTGGCCGAACACGATTCCAGCCATGTGCAGGCTGTCCTCGGCCCGCTCCTTTGATGTCACGGACCCCATGAACGGCTTGGACGAGTAACGCAGCAGGCTGTCGGTCATGTAGAGGTGTCGCTTGGGGACCGGAACGTCCATCGGTTCGCAGACCACGCCGCCTGACATATGCAGGGCCGGCGACAAGTGGTTGAGTTTGGTGAAGTTCTTGAAATCCTCCAGGGTTCCTGGGCGACGGGTGCCGTCCAGGCCTAGGACGTACGGGGCACCGTAGGACGGCGTGAAGATGGTCTTACCGTTGCCTACCGTCACTGTGTGGGCCGGGTCCCGGGCCACCATGGTGTACGAAGAGGGGGCGGTGCCGATTAGGGCCATCAGATGCTCGCGGTCGAGGCGCACACGGTCGCCGTCCACGGTGGCTCCGGCATCTCGCCACAGAGCCAGGGCGTCGTCACAGCGGAACTCCACCCCAACCTCCTCCACGACGTCCATAGAGGCGTCGTGTACGACCTGTACCTGGTTGTCAGACAGCAGGTCTACCCAGGGGATCCGGCGTTCCAGCTCGGGAAGCCAGGAGCGGGTTTTGGAGCGTCGCCTGGCAGTCCGGGCGTCACGCCCCCGCCGGACGCGACCCAGTTCGGGTTCGACCGAGGTGTCGGTCATCGGGGTCCCGGGGCGCATCTCACTGGGGGATGCTCCCCATGATCGGACCGAAATGCAAGGCCGGCACGGATTGTTGAGGGTGGTGACCGCTGCGAGACTCCGTCCGTGTCTGACACCCCCACTCCCGATCCGGTCCGTTCTAGGCGCGGAGCTCTCGGCCACCTGCGGGTTGCGGACTTCAGTCGAGTTCTGGCTGGCCCCATGGCGACAATGGTCCTGGCTGACCTAGGGGCGGACGTGGTCAAGGTCGAACAGCCTGGCGTGGGTGATGAGACGCGTACCTGGGGCCCGCCGTGGTGGGGGGAGGGGGAAGAGGCGGCTAGTACCTACTACTTGGGCCTGAACCGCAACAAGCGCAGCATTGCCCTGGACCTCCGGAACCCCGACGACCTGGCCGTAGCCAGCCGCATAGCCCTAGGGGCCGACGTGGTGGTCGATAACTTCCGGGTTGGGACAATGGCCCGGTTCGGCCTCGACCGGGGCTCGTTGGCCGACCGGAGGCCGGATCTCATCACGTGTTCGGTAACCGGCTTTGGCAGCACAGGGAAAGGTGCCGAATTGGCCGGCTACGACTTCCTCGTGCAGGCCATGAGCGGCGTGATGGCCATAACCGGCCGGGCCGATGGCGAGCCGACAAAGGTCGGGTCGGCTGTGGTCGACAAACTCACCGGGCTCTACGCGGCGATTGCCATCCTGGCCGCCGTGGAGGAGCGTCGGGTCAGTGGTCTCGGCCAGCATGTCGAAGTATCGCTGATGGGATCGGCCTTGGCCGGGCTACTGAACGTGGGTTCGAGCCATGTAGTGGCTGATACCGACCCGGGTCGGCAGGGCAATCGCCATCCGTCCATCGTTCCGTATCAGCCCTATCGCACGGCCGACGGGGTGCTGGCTATCGCGGCGGCTAGTCCGTCGCTGTGGGAGAAGCTCTGTACGGCGTTGGACAGGGAGGTCTGGCTGACTGACGAGCGGTTTGTCAACAACGAGGCTCGTATGGTTCATGCTGACGACCTGGAGGCCGAGATTGAGGCCGCCCTAGCCGCAGGGTCGACGGCTAAGTGGCTGGAGTGCTTGCGGGCTGCCGGCATTCCAGCTGGCCCCATTAACACGGTCCGCGGGGCGTTCCGAGATGCCGCCGAACTGGGCCTGGATCCGGTCGATGAACTGGATGACGGGGGAACGACGGGTGGTCGGCAGGGGCCATTCCGTTCGGTTCGGTCACCTATCCGGATGTCGGCCACTCCGCCGACGGTTCGCCGTCGACCGCCGACTAACGATGAGCATGGCCGAGAGGTGCGCTCCGAACTGGAGGGTTAACCGTGCTGGCCACGCAGTCGGTCAGATTAGGGCTCGATGATGTTATAGAAGCGCGGGAACGGGGTTATGCAATCGAACAGGGACCGGAGGCCGTTCACGTTGCCTTCGGCGACCAACGAACCATCGTCCAGTAGGGAGTCGATGGTGGCTCCCTCAGCGATCAGGCGTTCGATAGCCGCCCGGTCGCCTCGGACCATCACGTCGGGTGTGGGGTAGGTCCTGCCGGGGACGGAGTGCATGGTTCCGTTCGAGAGTTCGATCCGCACAGCGGTGTCCTGGTCTGTGACGTACCAGTTCATGGCTAGTGGGCTGACGGCCACGGCGGCCGGCCCGTCCAGTGAAGCGGCGATGAGATCGAAGGCCTGCTGCAGGTCCATACCGGCAACCATCTCGGGTCGGGGCCGGCTTGTCGACTCGAGGGCCAGCGAGCCGTTGCGTAGTTCCTGGGCCCCGGTTAGGTAGATGTCCCGCCATGGTCCGCTTTCGGCCCGGTAGGCCAGTTGTTCGAAGGCGTCGGCCTGTAGTAGGCGGGCTTTTTCACAACTCGGGTCGGTGAACACGGCGTGCCGTAGGACTTCAGCCACCCATCGGTGGTCGCCGGCCTCGAAGGAGGCTTGAGCTTGTTCCAGTAGCCGGTCCATGCCCCCCATGAAGTCCACGTAGCGTTTTCCGGCTTCCACCGGTTCGTACGGTTCGAGGCTGGAGGGGTGGCCGTCGTAGAAGCCGAGGTAGCGCTGGTAGACCGCCCGGACGTTGTGGCTGACCGTGCCGTAGTAGCCATGGCACAAGTAGTCGGCCCACAGGCCCTCGGGCAGCTGGATGGTTGCCGCGATTTCGTTCGGGGTGTAGCCGAGGTTGGCCAGCCGCATGGCCTGATCGTGCAGCCACCGGTAGAGGTCCCGTTGGCGGACCAGGTAACCGCGGACCGCTTCGGGTCCCCAGTGGGGCCAGCCGTGGCTGGCGAACACCACGTCGGTGACTTCTCCCCACCGGTCGAGTGCCTCGTCGATGTAGCGGCTCCATCGCAGCGCGTCACGCACCAACGCCCCCCGGAGGGTCAGGACGTTGTGCATCGTCCCAGTGCAGTTCTCTGCCATACACAGCGCCCGATAGTCGGGAAAGTAGAAGTGCATCTCGGCTGGGGCTTCCGACTCGGGGGTGAGTTGGAACTCAATCCGTACTCCGTCGAGTACCAATTCCTGGCCTGTCTCGGTGATCTCAACAGTCGGTGCTACCAGGGCCGACGACCCGGTCGGTACTCCCTTGCCCAGTCCCTGGTCGACATGCCCGTATTCGCTCCAGGGCAGCAGCATCCCGAACTGGTAGATGGCCCGACGTCCCATGGCTGGTGCGGCGACAACGTTTTCGGCGACTGCCTCCGCAAGAAATCCGTCGGGGGCCACCACCGGGACCTCACCCGAGTCGACCCGTTCCCTCTCGACCACCCCGAGGATTCCGCCGTAATGGTCGAGGTGCGAGTGGGTGTAGATGACCGCACTGACCGGTCGTTGACCCAGGTGTTCAGTGACCAGTTCGTAGGCCGCGGCCGCCGTTTCGGCGGTGGTCAACGGGTCGATAACCACCCAGCCGGTTTCGCCGCGGATGAACGTTGCGTTAGAGGTATCGAATC
>JAZADL010000040.1:0-17853 GCA_036123635.1 Actinomycetota bacterium | reverse complement strand
GTACTCGACGTCAAGGACCTGGTGGCCCTCGCTCTGGCCGGGGCCGTTTATCGGGTACTCAACGGAACCGGTTCCGATCAGCGAGTTACCGTCCTGGGAGCGCTGGCCAGTGGTGTCGTCCTCCGATGGCTGGTCATTGGGAGTATCGGCTCTGGTGATTCGGCGGTGTTCCTGGACGTTCAGTTGCTAGTTACCCTCACCATCGGCGTGATGTCCGTAGTCGTCCTACGGTCGGGCTCCCGCTGGTTCGCGGCAGACGCCATGGTCATCACCTCGAGTTGCATACTGGTTGCCGCCCTCACCTACCAGATGGCCTCCCCCCTCGCTGCTGTCGAGACCTACAACCACGGCCCGGGCGTGATGCTGGCCATTGTGGCCAGCATCGTGATGCTGGCCGGCGCGATTCTGGCCCTGCAGACGGCTCCCTACTCAGCCTTCCGACCTTTGGATCGAATCATCAGCTGGGGTCGAATGGGTGCGGGCATCCTCGCCGTTGCCCTGGTCCTGATCGGTTCGATTTCCGGTTGGACCTTCGACGAACGTGGAGCGACCGAACTTCCCGACGAGATCAAAGCGGAACTCATTCGACTTCGGGACGAGACGAACGAAAATCCAGCCATGGCAGCAGCAAACGCTGGAAAGGCCACCTCTCTGCGCAACAAGTACCGAATGAACGCGCTGGTGGTTACCGACGGGCTCTCTGAGGATGGTGGCGGGCTTGGCCGCCTGGCCATCACGATGTCCATCATCGGCGCGGCGCTCACCGTGCCGGCATCGGGCTTACTGGGCCTAGACGAGAACCGAAGATGGCGCTGGAGTGTCATGGTTGCCGGCGCGGGAGGTGGCCTCGCGCTGATCGGCATCGTGTGGATTGCCAGCCTGGCTCGGGTGTCGGACCTCAAGGTCGTCACTGGCGCCGGCGCCTTTCTCACGATGTTCGCTGGAGCGATGCTGGCCACGACGTCGAAGAAGATCATCACCGAGTTCCGCCGGAATAAGACCTACGACGACCTCGAGCCGGTTTCCGTCGACTGATCGGACGGGAGGACCCTCCGGGCTTGGCAGGGGCCAGGTACCGGGTTTCCCCGGGGTGACCTAGCCTGTTCCTTACCGGGCTGAGGGGCGGCCCGGCATGGGATCGGAGCGCCGTGACCGCCACTACCGAATCGTTCGAGTTGGTCTCGTCCGTCGAGCCGGAGATCTCCCGGCTCATGGCCGAGCACCGGGAGCGCCGACAGCATTGGTATGCCCACGACGTTGTTCCGTGGGAACTGGGCCGGAGTTTCCGCGACGAGCCGTGGGAGGAGTCTCAGGCCACGTTGTCCCCGGAGGTCCGGACCTCCCTGCAGTTGAACCTACTGACCGAGGACAACCTGCCCTACTACCACGCGAAGATCGCTGGCTGCTTCCCCGAGGACTCGCCGATGGCCGAATGGTCCCGCCTCTGGACGGCCGAGGAGGGCCAGCATTCCATCGCCATCCGTAACTACCTGCTGGCCACCCGGAACTGCGATCCAGCCCAACTGGAGGACGAGCGGTTGGCCACGGTGACCCGCGGTTGGCGCTACGACTCCCCGTGCCCAGTGGAGGTGTTCGTCTACACGTCGGCCCAGGAACTGGCTACCCGCATCAGCCACCGCAACACTGGGGTGAAGGCCGACTGTCCGGTGGCCCACGAGGTCATGACCCGGGTGGCCGCCGACGAGAACCACCACTTCATGTTCTACCGGGGGGTCACCACGGCGATGCTTCGCCAGGCACCCACTCTCGTGCTGGGGGCCGTCCACCGGGTCCTGTCTGACTTCAACATGCCCGGAACCGGGATACCAAACTTCAGCCGACGGGCCGTGGCCATCGCCCGGGCCGGGATCTACAACCTGCGTATCCATGCCGAACAGGTGGTCCAACCGTTGCTCCGACACTGGAAGGTGGGGTCCATCGAGGGCCTTGATCCCCTGGGCGAGGAACTGCAGGAGAAGATCCTGGCTATTCCGGAGGCGCTTATCGTCCAGGCAGAGACCTTCGAGAACCGAATGGCTAGTCGGACCAGGCGGGTCTCAACCGGCGTCTGATTCGGCCGGACTGTCAGGAGAGGCCGCCTCCCGTCAGGTTGTTGGGTCGTCGTCCGGTGGGCGAGCTGTGTCGCGTATACGGTCCCGGAGCCCATCCAGGTTCTCCCGAATGGACGGGACGTGAGGACCCAGGGCACCCAGGTCAGAGGCCGACCGGATGGCCGTTCGGGCACCCATGGCGTCCATAGCCCGGTACACCCAGCGCTTGTTGAGTTGCAAGAGCTCATGGGGGATGGAGGCCATACGCTCGGCCACGGCTAGCACCGCCTCGTCCAACTCGGTAGGAGGAAACGCCCGGTTGGCGTAACCGACGCGGACCGCTTCGGCGGCATCAACCGGATCACCGGTAAGGACCATCTCCAGGGCGTTGCGCAAGCCGACCAACCACGGGTGGATGGCGAAGTCAGGAGTCCCAGCCACCCGGAGTACGGGATGGGAGATGGTGGCGTCATCGGCCAAATAGACGAGGTCGCAGGCAGCGGCTAGCTCGGAGCCCCCGGCCATGGCGTAGCCGTGGACCTGGGCAATTACCGGCTTAGCCAAATCCCACAGCGACAACCAGCCGTCGGAGACGTGGCGGGCCCAGCCGCCGTCACCCCCCGGCGTATAGGAGGGCCGGTCGGCGCTGAGGTCTGAACCCAGGTCGTACCCCGAGGAGAAGCACGGTCCGGCCCCCCGGAGGATGGTCACATGGACGGCGTCGTCGCGGTCGGCCTCCTGGAGCGCGGCGAACAGGGCTCCCCGAAGAGCGTTGTTCAGAGCATTGCGCTTCTCGGGCCGGTTCAGGGTCAGCCGCCGTACACCGGGGCGCGGGTCATCGACCAGCAGGACGTCGGAATCAGAGACCGGGCCGTCGGACACGACCCGATGGTACGGCCATCGGAGGTGGGGTGCGGGAACGTGCCGTGCCATCATCCCGTGGTGGAGCCCACCGAGACCGAGATGGACGGGATCACCAACTTCCGAGGCATCGGTGGTTTGCCCACCACCGACGGTCGGACCACCGTCGGTGGCCTGCTGTGGCGGTCAGGACACCTAGGTCGGGCTTCTGACGCCGACCTGGTCCGCCTGCACGCCCTAGGCATTCGGACGGTCGTGGACCTGCGTAACGAGGTGGACTCCCGTTACGAGGGCGCTGACCGGATACCGGAGGGCGCGGTCGGGATCCCGGCTCCCATCCCTGACGAAGGTGGCTTTGGAGCCGACATTCGGGCGTTCATCACCACCGGCGACGTGGAGGCTATGCGGGCCGTGTGGTCCGACGGCCGGGCAACGGCCATCGCCACGAAGGGCGCTCGTAACATGGTGGAGCATCCGGGGAGGGTGGAGGCCTTCTGTCGGGTCATGGATTTCGTAACGGATGCCGACCGGTGGCCACTGGTGTGGCACTGCTCGGCCGGTAAGGACCGGGCCGGGTGGGTGGGGACCATCCTGCTATTGGCCCTTGGCGTGGAGCGAGACGCCATCGTGGAGCATTACCTGGAGAGCAACCGGGTGGGGACCCGCCGGGCGGCAGCCCTGGTGGATGGAGGCATGCTCACCGAAGAGGGACTGGAACTGTTACGGCCCTTCATAGAAGTGGCCCCGGCCTACGTTGAGGCGCAGTTAGCCGCTGTGGATGACCGGTGGGGCGGCGTCGGGGCCATGTTGCGCGACGGATTGGGTCTCACCGAGGACCGGATAGCCAACTTGCGAGACCGGCTTCTGGACTGACCCGACCCGGGGGGAACGGGTTCAGCGGGCCCGGGGGAGGCCCAAGTGGCGTTCGGCCACGTTGTTGCGGTTGATCTCCGTGGTTCCCCCGTAGATGGTGGTTACTGGGGCGTGGCGGGCGTCATAGTCGATCCAGCCGTCGGCTGCCGCCCCGTCGGCGTGGAACCCTAGGAGCCCCTCGGCGCCCGCCATCTGCTGGAACCATCCCACAGCCTGCTGGTACTGCTCAGTGGCGTACAGCTTGGCCATAGACCCCTCCAGGCCAGGCAGCCCGCCTGTGGCGGCGATCCACGCCGCCCTCAGGGTCAGGAGCTGGGATACCTGGTTGGCTATAGCCGTACGGGCCATACGTTCTCGCAGGACCGGGTCGTCCAACATCCTTCCGCCGTCCGGGGAGGGAGCGGTGGTCGCCCAGTTCCGGACATGGCGCAGTAGGGGAACGGCTGGGTTGGTGCCGCCCATCACCCCCCGTTCGAAGGCCAGGGCGACCCCCATGACGGTCCAGCCACCGTCAACCTCTCCGAGGCGCCATTCGTCGCCCACCCGGACCTCGTCGTAGAAGGTGGCGTTTGTGCGCTCGGTGGCCATGGTGGGGACGGACTGAACCTCGATACCCGGGGTGTCCATAGGGACCAAGAACATGGTTAGGCCCTTGTGCTTGGGTACGTCGGGGTTGGTTCGGGTGAGCAGCATCACCCAGTCGGCCTCGTGGGCCATGGTGGTCCACATCTTCTGGCCGTTTATAACCCAGCTGTCACCCTCCCGGACGGCCCTCGTGGTGATGGCGGCCACGTCCGACCCGTGGTCGGGCTCGCTGTAGCCCAGACAACAGTTGTAACGACCGGTCAACAGGTGATCCAGCACCGCTTCCCTATGGAAGTCGGTACCCACTGCGTTCACCACGCCGGCTACCAGCATGGTGACGGCTAGTCCGTCGTAGGGGGCTCCAGCCTTCTCCAGCTCGTTGAACAGCACGTAGAGCTCGATGGGGTCGCGGTCGCCGTAACCGGGGACCGCCCCGGCCAGCAGGCCGGCGTCGGCCAATGCCCCATTGAGGTCCCTGTCGTTGAACGTGCCGGTGGCGTGCATCCGGTCGACCACTTCGGTCGTCAGGTGCTCGGCCACGAATACCCGGATCTGGTCGCGAAACTCGGTGGTCTGGGGGCCGAGGGAGAAGTCCATCAGGCGGCCGCCGGATCGGGAAACATGCGGTCGGCTAGCCGTCGGCATTCACGTGCCGGGTCACCCAGCAACAGGGCCAGGGCGCGGGCCCTGCGAAAGAACAACTGGATGTCGTACTCCTCGCTGAAGCCATAGCCACCGTGCACGTGCAGGCTGCGGTCGGTCGAAGTGGCCGCAGCCTCGCCAGCGACCACGAGGGCCATGGTGGCCAGGGCGCCAAAGTCGGTTACGTCGTTGGCGTCCACGTCCAGGACGCCCGACTCGCCGGCCGATGCCCGATCACCGGCCCACGCCGCCTTGGCGGTCAGTAGGCGGGCCCCGTTTAGGAGCCCGGGCAGGTCGGCCAGGAGGTGCTGGACGGCCTGGAAACTGCCCACCGGGCGGCCGAACTGCTCTCGTTCCTTGACGTAGGCGACGCCGAGATCCAAGGCGGTCCGGGTGATACCGACCAGGGTCGAAGCAGTGAGGGTCCGCCACTCGTCGAGACCACGATCGTAGGCCGCCACCGCCTCGGGCCCCTCGGCCAGCACAGTGGCTTCGCCCACCTCCCGGTGGGCCAGGGGCAGGCAACCGTGGTTGGCCAGGGGATCTCCAACAGGGCCGGTGACGGCTATCAGGCGGTCACCGTCTAGGGCGACTAGACGGCCGGCCACGGCTCCGGTGGGAACGGTAGAAGCGATGCCGTCCTCGACCGGACGGACCCCCAGGCCGGCGATGGCAGCACCGGACAGGACGTCGTCGTCACAGCCCCCCACGCTGGCCAGCAGGCGGGCGGTGACCTGGTGGTCGACCAGTGGTAGAGGGGCGATCTGGGCTCCAGCCTCCTCAGCTACCACGGCTAGGTCGGCCAACGAGGCCCCGCCGCCTCCAAGATCGGCGGCGACACCCATCCCGGGGGCGCCGGTCTCTATCAGCCGCTCCCAAGCAGCGGCGTCAAAGCCGACCGGTTCGGCTGCCCGGGCCCGTTCGGGTCCGGTCTCCGAGGTGAAGAAGTCGGCGAAGACGTCACGGATCGCCTCCTGATCCTCCGTCAGGTCCAGATCCATGCGTCGACCCTAGCGATGGCTGCCGGTGGTCCACAGGTGGGCGTCCCAGCGGGTAGGCCGCCACGTGGGTTGGGTCCCCCCGTACCGGTCTAACGTTGGGTAAAGAAGAGAACCGGAGGAGCGACGTGGGCGGTGTAATCGAAGGGGCTGAAGGGCTGGACGTAGCGCGAGACGGCGACATTGTTACCGTGACGATGAACCGTCCCGAGGTCATGAACGCCATGACCGGTTCGATGTTCAACGAGTTCGGACGGATCTTTCGGGATCTTCACTCAGACGGGACCGTGCGGGCCATCGTGTTGACTGGCGCCGGCGGCAACTTCTGCTCGGGCGCTGATGTGGGCGGCCAATCGGAGCGGGCTAGTGGTGCAGTGGCCAGCAACCCCCTCCGCAACCTGCGCAGGATCAAGGCATCAGCCCAGGCTCTTCATGAGTGCCAGCATCCGGTGGTGGCCAAGGTGTTTGGTGTGGCTGCTGGAGCCGGCCTCAACATGGCCCTGGGGTGCGATCTCGTTTATGCAGCCGACACAGCGCGGTTCTCGGAGATTTTTGCCCGTCGCGGCCTCACTATCGACTTCGGTGGATCCTGGGTACTACCCAGACGGGTGGGTCTACACCGGGCCAAGGAACTGGCCCTGCTGGCCGAGGTCATCGATGCCGCTGAAGCCGACCGCATCGGCCTGGTCAACCGGATCGTGGCCGAAGCCGACTTGGATGCCCACGTGGCTGACGTGGTGGGTCGGATCGCCGCCGGACCGCCCCTAGCGCTGTCTATGAGCAAGGCGTTGTTGAACAACGGCGGACAGACGTCTATGTCCCAGGCGCTGGAGGCCGAGGGCCAGGCCCAAGCCACCAACTTTGGGACGCAGGACACCAGGGAGGCGGCACAGGCCTGGATCGAAAAGCGACAACCCGAGTTCGAGGGGAACTAGGGGCCACTAGCCGAACCGGCCTCAACCCGGACCCGTGACCGCCTGTGTTTGGGTGGTCAGCGAGACCGACTTACCGTCGTCACGGGTTATCGCGGTCTGGACAACGATGGTGGTTCGCCCAACGTGGATTGGTGTGGCCACAATGCTGACGGTTCCATCGGTGACCGGACGCAGGAAGTTCGTCTTGGATTCGATGGTCGACGTTTCCGCTCCCTTTGGAAGGTTTTGTGACGCACACAGGGCCCCCACAGAGTCTGCGATGGCCATGATGTAGCCGCCGTGCAGGCCTCCGAACACCGTGGTCCGCTCTTTCGCCCAGTCGGCCGTGGCTTCCACCCGCTGGGGCGTGGCACTGATGACCGACAACCCGAGCACGTCGCAGAACGGCATGATCTTCCGGATCAGGTCAGTGAACTTCTCGTCGGATGGGGTGGTCATGGTCTCGTTCGGTGGGTCATGGAAAGGGGCTTAGGTAGGGCAGTGGCCATGTCGGGGTCTGCTGGTCGGGTCTGGTGGGGTTACAGCCCTTCGAAGCGGTCGAGGTCGAGCGTCCACGGGGTCAGGTTCTCGTGGCCATTCTCGGTGATGAGCACCTGGTTCTCGATCTTGACCCCCTCACCACCCGAACGGGCACCCACGTAGGCCTCGACGGTCAGCACCATGCCGGGTTCCAGAGCGCCGTCGTAGCCTGAGTCCGCCCAGGCCTCCGGGAAGGGAATGCTGGGATACTCGTCACACTGACCCACGCCGTGGAACAGGCACGTGTAGTGCCGATAGTCCTCGACCGGGGGAGTCCAGGCGGCGTGGCACAGTTCGTGGAAGCTTCGTCCCGGGGTGAGCAACTCGATGTTCCGGGTCACCTGCTCAACAGCTAGGTCGTGGGCGTTCCGGGCTTGTGCCGAGGGCCCAGCGTCGCCACACACCCAGGTCCGCGAGATGTCGGTCATCATCCCGTAGGCCCCCACCAGGTCGGTGTCGAAGGCCACCAGTTCACCGTTACCAATGACATAACTGCTGCACTCCTGGAACCAAGGGTTAGTTCGGGGACCGGCCGACAGCAGGCGGCACTCCATCCACTCTCCGTGGCGAGCCAGCATCTCGGCCCAAAGCACCCCCCAGAGTTGGTTTTCGGTAAGGCCGGGCCGCATGGCCTCGAACATCTTCTGACACGACACCCGAGTGCCCTCCACCGAGCAGCGCATGGCGGCTATTTCGTCGGGTCCCTTGATCTTGCGGGCCTCCTCCATAATGCGGGTTCCCTCGACCAGGGTGAGGCCCTCATCCTGCAGAGCGGTGATCCCCACGGTGGTGGACGAGTCCACGGCCAGGCGTCGGGTCCCGCCACCGTGGGTACGGGCTAGGTCGGCCACCTCGGCGGCGAAGTTCTTGGACTGCTCGTCGATCCGGTCGCCGGCCAGAAAGTAGGTGAACGTGGTGGCTGCTCGGACCTCGTCCACGTACGGGTTGTGGGCCGACAAAAACTCGCAGTTGGGGTAGTCGAAGAGCACAAGGCGTCCGTCGGCCCCCACGAAGGCGTAGCGGGCCTGGTTGTGGAGCAACCAGACCTGCATGTTCGGGGCGTAGGTCGCGTACATGACGTTCATGGGGTCGAACAGGAGGATCCCGTCCACGTCGGCCACGGCCAGATGGTCGGCGATGCGGTCCAGCCGGTAGCGCATCATGTCCGTCTCGTCAGGAAGGACCAAGCCTGCGGCCGCCCACTCGGACAGGGCCGGCTCGCCAGGACCCATGACCATCCGGTGGCCGACGGTAGACGCCCGGCGCACCAGAGGGTCGTCCAGGTCGCCGTCTACCACGGGGTGTCCACCCATCGTCCGATCCTCCGCTCCGGTGTGTTCCGACCCATTGGTTGGGCCTCAGCCTCGCATTCGTGACCCCGACGGGTCGAACAACGGCTCGTCACGGCGAGTGGCGGGACGTCGGACCCCCAGAACCTCGAGCTCGAAACCGGTGGCCGAGGACATGGAGTCAGCCAGGGCGGTCGGGACGTACCCCAGGGCGCACGAGGCCTCCGACCAGTGGGCGTAGCCGCCTGAAGTAGCCCAACCCACTACCTCCCCGTGGTACCAGATCGGCTCGTCACCCAGGACGTCGGTGTCCCGCTCGTTTCCGTCGTCCAGGGTGAAGGCGCACAGGCGCCGGTCGGGGCCGTTGGTCCGGTCGGCTACCACGGCATCGCGACCGATGAAGTCGCCCTTCTCCGGCTTTACGAAGCGGTCCAGTCGGGCCTCGTCGGCCGTGTAGATGGGGCGGTACTCGGTGGCCCAGCCCCCAAACGACTTGTCGAAGCGCAGGGAGTCCAGGGCCCGTAGGCCCAACGGCCGCAGGCCGTAGGGCGTTCCGGCCTCCAGCACGCGGTCGTAGAGGCGCTGCTGGAGCGAGGCTGGCACCCAGAACTCGTATCCCAGGTCACCGGTGAACGAGATACGCCCCACGATCGTCGGGACCATGCCCAGGTCCAGTTCCCGGATGTCCAGAAACCCGAATGCCTCACCGGATACGTCGACGTCAGTCAGCGCCTCCAGCACCTGGCGGGCTGCCGGTCCGGCGATAGACAGCCCGGCCATCTCGTGGGAGAGGGGCCGGTAGTACACGGGGGGCCCATCGACCGGTAGGTGGGCTCGGAACCAGCGCTCGTGGTATCCCTCGGCCACCCCGGAGCCGAAGACCAGGAACCGTTCGGAGCCGTTGAACGGGTCGGCCAGTGTGGCCACCGTGAAGTCGCCGATGAGGCGCCCCTGGGCGTTGAGCATGGGAGCCAGGGCCATCCGGCCCGGCGGTGGGATGCGGTTGGCCAGGAGACGGTCTAGGAGGTCCCGGGCGCCCGGACCGGTGAACTGGTGCTTGGCGAATCCGGTGGTCTCCAGCAGCCCCACCCCGGTGCGTACGGCACGGACCTCGTCGGCGACCAGGTCGAAGGCGTTGGACCGGTGAAACGTCACGTCTTCCACCGGTTCCTCGCCGGGCCGCTGGAACCACAGGGCCTGCTCCAGGCCGTAGGAGGAGCCCCAGACGGCGTTGGCCTTAGACAGGCGGTCGTGGACGGGTGATGTGTGCAGGGGACGTCCGGCAGGGAGTTCCTCGTTGGGAAACGAGATGGAGAACCGGCGGCTGTAGTTCTCCATGACCTTGACTCGGGTGTAGGAGGGAGTGGTCCAGTCTCCGTACCGGGCGACGTCCATGCCCCAGACGTCGAAGCCGGGGTCACCTGTGGTCATCCAGTTGGCCATGGCCAGGCCCACACCGCCACCCTGGCTGAGGCCAGCCATGACGCCGCAGGCTACCCAATGGCCCCGCTGGCCGCGGATGGGACCGATTAGGGGGTTCCCGTCAGGTGCAAAGGTGAACGGGCCATTGACGACCCGGCGGATACCCGCCTCGGCATAGATCGGAAAGTGCTCGAAGCCGACGGCTAACGACGGGGCGATGCGTTCCAGATCGGGAGTGAGGAGCTGTGCTCCGAAGTCCCACGGGGTCTCCTTCACCGACCACGGCACACAGGCCTTCTCGTAGGTACCCAGGAGCAGGCCGCTGCCCTCGGCACGGGTGTAGATCTCACCGCCAAAGTCGATGGCCCCGACACCGTGTCCGTCGGTGGCGTCCAGCCAGGGTCGGATTTCCGGGAGCTCCTCGGTGACCAGGTACATGTGCTCCATGGCCAGAATGGGAAGTTCCAGGCCGCACATGCGGCCGACCTCGCGGGCCCAGAGGCCGCCGCAGTTCACGAAGTGCTCGCAGGTGACGGTTCCCTGCTCGGTGACGACATCCCATCGGCCGTCTGGGCGGGACACGATGTCGTGGGCCCAGGTGTTGCGATGGATCTCGGCTCCGGCCAGTCGGGCTGCCGTGGCGTAGGCGTTGGTGACGCCTGACGGGTCGACGTGGCCGCCCACCGGGTCCCAGAGGGCGCCCACAAAGTGGTCCTCGACGAGGAAGGGGATCTTCTCCTTGGCTTCGGCCACCGAAATCAGCTCGGTTTGCATGCCCAGGTAGCGGCCGCGGGCATGGGCCATGCGCAGCCAGTCCATGCGGTCTTCGTCGTCGGCCAGCATTACCTCGCCTGTCAGGTGGACCCCACAGGACACGCCGGAGGCCTTCTCCAGGTCCTCGTAGAGCTGCACGGTGTACCGCTGGAGGGCGGCCACGTTGGGGTCTCCGTTGATGGTGTGCATGCCACCCGCGGCATGCCAGGTGGATCCGGCGGTCAGATCCCGTCGTTCCATCAGGACTACGTCGGTCCAGCCGGCCTGTGTGAGGTGGTATAGCACGCTGGCGCCGACCACGCCGCCACCGATCACCACCACCTGTGCCTCGTCGGGGAGTCCTCCCATGTCGGCTATGTCCTCCTGCGTTTCCGGTTAGTAGTCCGTCTCAACGCCACCCTCGGCGACCCGACGCTCCACGAATTCGTCGAGGGCGGCTCGACGGTCTGTGGCCATGGGGGGTTCCTGGTGGGCGTCGATGAGGGTGCGGGCCAGGGTCTCGGCCCGCTGGTGGGCCTCGACCCGTCCACCCTCGTCCCAGGCCTCGAAGTTGGCCCACGACGAGACCATGGGCTGGAAGTGTTCGGTGGCGTACCGGTCCTGGGTGTGCTGGGTCCCAAAGAAGTGCCCGGCCGGCCCGACCTCGGCGATGGCCTCGACGGCCAGGGCGGCGTCGTCGATGACTACCGGTTCCAGCATGGCTGTGACCATGTTCAGGAGGTCGGCGTCGATAACCATCTTCTCGTAGGAGGCCAGGAGGCCGCCCTCCAGCCACCCGGCGCCGTGCAGTAGCAGGTTGACGCCGCCCATGACGGCCCCCCAGAGGGCGATCATGCTTTCGTAGGCCGACTGGGCGTCCACGCTGTTCGAGGCGTTGACGTTAGAAGACCGGTAAGGCACGCGATAACGACGGGCCAGCTGTCCGCTGATTAGGCAGGCCTTCCAGTACTCGGGGGTACCGAATGCCGGGGCGCCCGACCGCATGTCCACGTTGGAGGTGAAAGCGCCGTAGATCACCGGGGCTCCAGCTCGCACCACCTGGGTGTAAGCGATGCCGGCCAAGGCCTCGGCGTTCTGGAGCACCAGGGCACCGGCCACGGTCACCGGGGCCATAGCCCCAGCCAGGGTGAACGGGGTGATGACGATGCACTGGTTACGGGCCGACATCTCTTGGATGCCGTGGAGCATCACCGTGTCGTATCGCAGTGGGGTGCTGGCGTTGATCACCGAGTAGAGCGATGGCTCCACATCCATGGCGTCGTGGTCGGCGCCCCGGGCGATGCGGGTCATTTCGATGGCATCGAGGTTGCGCTGGCGACTCAAGCTGTAGACAAACGGAACCTTGTCCGACAGGGTGAGCATGTCGTGGGTGGCGTACAGGTGGCGGACCGACGGGTGGAGGTCCATGGGCTCCACCGGGTAGCCGGCCACGGTGTGGACGGCGTTCAATACCTGGCCCAGCTTGATGAGGTTTCGGTAGTCATCGCGGTTGCCGTCCCGGCGGTCTCGTCCCAGGCCGGTGACGAACGGCGGGCTAGCCACGCTGGTGTAGGTGAGGACGTTGCCGCCCATGTGGAGATTCCGGGCTGGGGAGGGGGCGTGCATGGTGAACTCGGCCGGGGCGGTGGAGACCAGGTGCATGACCAAGTCCGGGTCAAACCTCACCCGGTCGCCATCCACCTGGCAGCCGACGTCGACTAGCTGGCGTCGGGCTGTCTCGTCTAGGAAGTCGATACCGGTCTCGGCCAGGACTCTCAGTGAGGCCTTGTGGATGGCCTCCAACTCATCGTCGGAGACGCTTCGCAGTGGTTCGAACGGCAGGCGAGGTTGGGTCCATGGTGGTTGTTCGGCCACCACGTCGCGTGTTTTGGTCCGCCCGCTGAGGCGTCCCCGCCGCCCCTCGGTCACTGGTGCCTTCCCGTTCCCAGGTTGTCTCCGGTCACCGGTGTCTCCTCGTCGTCTATCGAACCGGTTCCGGCGGACCAGCGAGGTCCGTTCACAGGTCCTCCCGTACAGGTATCGGATCGTTCTCGGGGGTGAGGTGCAACTCGTTGCCCTCATACGGGTGGGCCCGGGCCACGTCGACGTCCAGCACCACGCCAAGACCCGGCTCCGTTGACGGGATGACCATGCCGTCCTCCCAGCGGATGGGGGACTGTAGGAGGTCGGCGTGGAAGCCGTCCCATCGGTCGATGGACTCCAGGATCAGGAAGTTGGGCGAGCAGGTGGCCAGGGCGATATTGGCGGCCGCTACCACCGGTCCGCAGTAGCAGTGGGGGGCTAGCAGCGCCTGGTGGACTTCGCCCACCGAGGCGATCTTCTTGCCCTGCAGAATCCCACCGCTGCGCCCCAGGTCAGGCTGCAGGATCGACGCGGCGCCGGCCCGGAGGACGGCGGCAAACTCGGACACCGTGGTCAGGCGCTCGCCGGTGGCTACCGGGATGGTGGTGCCAGCGGCCACCCGGGCCATGCCCTCGAGATCGTCAGGGGGTACCGGTTCCTCGAACCAGAGTGGGTCGTAGGCCTCGAGGCGGCGGGCTAACCGCAGGGCGCCGGACGGTGTGAACTGTCCGTGGGTTCCGAACAGCAGGTCTGCCCGGTCGCCGACCGCCTCGCGGATGGCCCGGGTGTAGCGCTCAGAGAGGTCTAGTCGTTCCAGCGACGGTTGGCGGCCGTCGTAGACGGAGTAGGGGCCGGCCGGATCGAACTTGACGGCGGTGAAACCCATCTCTACCGCTCGGACGGCGGCCTCGGCGGCCAGGTCGGGGTCGGTGTAGAGGTTGGGCCCGTCCAGGGGGTCGTAGGCGTCGCCGCCCTCTGGGTACAGGTAGGTGTAGGAGCGGAGCCCCTCGTGGACGCGGCCTCCCAGCAAGTCGTAGACGGGCCGTCCAGTGGCCTTTCCGATGATGTCCCAGCAGGCCATCTCCAGGGCGCTCAGGACGCCGCACAGGGTGGGGTCAGGTCGCAGGGCGTAGCCGCTGCCGTAGGACCGACGCCAGAACGCCTCCACGTCAAAGGGGCTGCGGCCCACCAGGTGGCGGTCGGCCACGTCGACCAGCATGTCGGCCACCAGGTGGGGTCCGACGGTAGCCACGTAGGCCTCGCCGACGCCGACGATCCCGTCATCGGTAGTCAACTGCACAAACAGGAAGTAGCGGCCGCCGTGGCGGGGCGGCGGGTTGCCGACCACGAACGTCTCGACGTCGGCGACCCTCATACCGAAACCGCCGGAGCATCGGCGGGGTCCCGATCACCGGGAGCGTTGGGCAGGATTACCGTACGGAGCACCTCGCCCCGGCGGACCTCGCCGAAAGCCTCCTCCAGTTCGTCTAACGGATGGGTGGTGGAGACCATTCCGTCTAGGTCCAGGCGACCGGCCCGGTGGTGGTCGAGGAGAGCCGGTACGTCGACGGAGACCCTGGCACCACCCATCTTGGATCCCAGGATCGATTTGTTGGTGGCGGCCAGCCAGCTGGGGGCGACGTCGATAGTGACGTCGTCGCCGGGCATACCGACTATCACCAGCTGGCCCATGGGGGCCAGCAGGTCGATGGCGCCGTCCAGGGCGGCCGGTGCTCCGGTGGTGACCAGCAGGTGGTCGGCTAGGCGGCCTCCGGTGGCCGACCGAATAGCCGCCGCCACGTCGTCGCCGACGGGGTCCACGGTGTGGGTGGCGCCAAAGCCGAGGGCGGCCTTCCGCTTGTCGGCCTCCGGATCCACGGCCAAGATAGGTTCGGCCCCGGCGATCCGGGCCGCCTGGATGGCACCCACGCCCACCCCGCCACACCCGACCACGATGACCGCGTCACCCTGGCCCACCCGGGCCGTGTTGGTGACCGCCCCAGACCCGGTCAGGACACCGCACCCCAGTAGTGAGGCTTTGACCAGGTCGAAGCCGTCGGGGAGGCGCACCACTTGGGACCGGTGGACCACGACCTGGGTGGCGAAGGCGGCCACGTTTAGCCCCTGGGGGATGCGGTTGCCATCTACGTCAGACAGCGGGCTGCGGTCGTTCAGAGACAGGTTCCCGGTACAGGCCACCTCGTGTCCCTTCCGGCAAGCCCGGCATTCTCCGCAGGTCCGGACCAGCGACACGACCACTGGGTCATCGGTGGAGAGGTCGTACACCCCATCACCCACGTCTGCCACCCGACCGGATGCCTCGTGACCCAGCACTAAGGGGAAGTCGGTGGCCCAGGTGCCGTCTACGTAACTGAGGTCTGAGTGGCAGACGGCGCAGGCCTCGACCACCACGCGGACCTCGTCGGGTCCGGGCGCGTCCAGGTAGAGGTCCTCGATGCTCGGCGGGAGGCCGACACCGCGGCTCACCGCCGCACGGATGGTCGCCCCCCGGCCCGTTGGCACGGCGCGGAAACTACACGCGTTGGTATCAGCAACCAGCACGGATCAGCAGCGATTTCTGGTCTCGGCGCGCCGCCCGCGCCCGGTTAGCCGAGGACGATCTCGGCGACCCGCCGGAGCCGGTCCGTTGTCCCGGGGGCGACGTTGAGCATGGTCACCGGACTGTCCTCAAAGGCGGCCAGTCGATCACGGATCCGGTCAGGGGTGCCGACCAGCGAGATCTCGTCTGCGAAGAGGTCAGGTACAGCGGCGATCGCCTCATCACGGCGTCCATCGAGGAATAGGTCCTGAATTCGCAAAGCCTCTTCTTCGAATCCCATCCGGGCCATCAATTTGGTGTGGTAGTTCTGTCCCTTCGCTCCCATGCCGCCCACGTAGAAGCCGAGCATCCCCTTTACGGGGAGGAGCGCCGCCGCCAGGTCCTCATCGGAGTTCGTTTCGGTCACCGTGATCGAGACATTCAGTACCACCTCGAAGTGGTCCGGGGCGTAGGCCAATTGCTCGGCATACACCTCGGGTCGGTACGGCGAGTAGTAGAGGGGCAGCCAGCCGTCGGCGATCTTGGCCGTCTGGGCAACGTTCCTTGGCCCCTCGGCGCCGATGAAGATCGGGATGCCAGCCCGTAACGGGTGGACCATGACCTTCAGTGGTTTGCCCAGCCCAGTCGAGCCCTCACCGACGTAAGGATGTTGGTAGAACTCACCGTCAAACGACAGGTGACCTTCGCGGTGAAAAGCCCGGCGGAGCACCTCGACGTACTCGCGGGTACGGGCCAAGGGCCGGTCGGAGGGCTGTCCGTACCAGCCCTCCACTACCTGAGGGCCAGAGACACCGAGGCCCAGAACCAGGCGACCCCCGGACAGGTGGTCCAGGGTTACGGCGTGCATGGCGGTAGCCGTAGGGGTACGAGCTGCCATCTGGACGATGCCGGTACCAAGCCGAATCCGCTTGGTGTGGGCGGCCAGGTACACCAACGGAGAGAAGGCATCGCTGCCCCACGCTTCGGCGGTCCAGACGGCGTCGTAACCCAGGCGTTCGGCCTCCTTGACCGTTGAAGCCAGGTCGGTCGGTGGCTGGGCACCCCAGTAGCCGAGACTCAGACCGAGTTGCATGAGGAGTCCTCCGGATTGTCGACTCGACAGAGCATGGTTCCAGCGACTCAGGCTGGTCGCCAATCCCGGAGTGGGGCTGCAAGACGGATACTCGTACGGCCCTAGTCTCAGCGGGTGAATAATCCGCAGGAGAGTTTCCCTCGGCAGTACGCCCGGACCCGCCGGTTCACCTGCGGGGCTCCCCGCGATTTCCGGGTAGCCGACGATGGCTCACGGGTTCTGTTCCTCCGCTCGGGGGCCGGTGACGACCCAGTGCACGCCCTTTGGCTGCTGGACCCGGCGACCGGTCACGAGCGGGTGGTGGCAGATCCGACCGACCTTGGGGGTGACGACCCGGCGTTGCTTCCCGAAGCCGAGCGATCCCGGCGTGAACGGTTCCGGGAGTCAGGGTCGGGGATAGTGGCCTACGACGCCTTAGGCGATCTGTCGCGAGCCTGCTTCGTCCTGGACGGCCGAGTGTTCCTGGCCGAGGTTCCCGATCCGGCGACCGGCGGTGACGTCCTGGTGGCCGAACTGGCGTGCACCGGCGACGCCTTCGATCCGAGGATCAGCCCCGACGGCGCGTCGGTGACCTACGTGTCAGGGCCGTCGCTGCGGATCACCGGTTCGGGAGGTGACCGGCGTCTGATCGGTGGTGTCTCGCCAACCGTCTCGTGGGGTTCGGCCGAGTTCCTGGCCGCCGAGGAGATGGGTCGGTCCCGGGGGCACTGGTGGTCACCGGATGGTGACCACCTCCTGGTGGCACGAGTGGACGTGGCCCCGGTAGCCGAGTGGTGGATCTCGTCGCCGGTGGACCCGTCGTCGCCTCCCCGGGCTATCCGATATCCAGCGGCCGGCACGGCCAACGCCGAGGTTGGCCTGTCGGTGGTGGGTCTGGACGGTGCTACAACCGCCGTGGACTGGAGCGCCGGCGGATCTTTCGAGTATCTGGCCGATGTGTCGTGGACTACCGGGGGGCCGCCCCTAGTTGTTGCCCAGTCCCGAGACCAGCGGACGGTCGTCGTGTGGGAGGTGGACCCAGTATCCGGTGCCGTCTCCGAGCGTCATCGGATCATCGATGACCACTGGGTAGACCTCGTCCCAAGGGCGCTTCGGTGGTGGGACGGGTCGCTGATCACCGTGGAACCCCGGGAGGGCACCACCCGGTTGGTAGTGGATGGTCTGGCCGTGTCACCCGACGGCCTCCATGTCCGCTCAGTGGTGGGAATCGACGGCGACGCAGTGATGGTGCGGGCCTCGACGGACCCCGCCGACGTAGACCTCATACGGGTTCGCCGGGACGGCACGGTCCAGCCGGTAGCCACAGGAGGAGGCGTTCACTCCGGTGCGGTGGGCGGAGGCGTGACGATCGTGTCGTCGACTGGCCTGGAGGGGTCCACGACCGCCGTGTGGCCGGGTGGACACGAGGTGGCGTCCTATGTCGAGGAACC
>JAZADL010000039.1:0-41336 GCA_036123635.1 Actinomycetota bacterium | reverse complement strand
GTGCCGGCATAGGTGATCTCACCTGACAGGCCCTCAAAGCCCGAGATCTGCTTCACGGCCTCACCGATACCAGCCGGATCAGCGCACCCGCAATCCAAGATTCCCTGGATCCCCACGAACATCGAATTCTTCATTGGGTCTTCCTCCCCTCATCAAGCTCGTTAGGAAGTGCCACCCAGACGTCAGGATATTTGCATACAAAATCTGGAGATGCACGTCCGGAGGCGGATCGACACGTCAGCGCTTCGGGGGGCGGACACCGCGGAACTCCCAGTCTCCTCCAAGTGCCGTAGAGAGAACTTCCTCAGACTCGCTGGGCTGGGCGCCACAGTCGTCGCGGATGGGCGGTAAGCCCCCAACAATGGTGTTGGTCAGTGCGCCAAGGCCTTCAACCTCCACGGTGACCACATCACCAGGCAGGACGGGCCGGGAATTGGCGGGCGTCCCCGAGAACACCATGTCGCCAGGCTGCAGGGTGATCGTGCGGGCCAGATCGGCCACCAGATAGTGCATGTCCCAAGTCATCTCGTTGGTGGTGCCATCCTGTGCTACCTCGCCGTTAACCAGCGTGCGTATCCCCTTGCCGCGGAAGTCCCATCCCTCGACCAAACCGGGACCTACCGGGCAAAGGGTGTCAGACCCCTTGACCCGCAGCATCGAACCGGCGTCTGTATCACGGAAGTCGTGCAGGCCGTAGTCGTTGCCGATTGTGTATCCCGCGATGTAGTCGCCTGCCTCCTCAGGGCTGACATTTCGACACGACCTCCCAATCACGATGACGATCTCACCCTCGTAGTTGAGCCACTGACACCGCTCGGGCCGCACGACGTCTCCCCGATGCCCATTCAGCGAAGACGTGGGCTTTTGGAAGTAGGTAGGCGCTGCCGGTAGTGGAACCTGGAACTCCTCGACCCGACTGACATGGTTGAGGTGGACACACAGGATCTTGGATGGCTCGCTGGGTGGGAGGTGGAACGCCTCGGACTCAGCGAATCGCCGGCCGTCGTCGGCCACTAGCTGGTCGCCATCCACCGACACCGAGGCCACCGACCCGTCCAGAAGGACCCGCCGCGTCTCGCGAGTAGCGCTTCGGTCCGTTGTCATCTCCCGCTCCCCATCAACCAACTCTCATTCGTGGTGTGCCAGAGCAATCTTCGCATGGAAGTCATTAGGGACCAAATGATAGGCTGTTGTGCATGCCAGACCTCAAGGGCTTCACCTTCCCCCGCAGCGCCACAGGAGCCTCGTCTCTCGTCCCGTCACCCCCTTGGCACTATTCGGGCGACATGCTTACCGTGGAGTACCGGACCGAACCTGCGGCAGTGGCCGAATTGCTCCCGGAGCCCCTGGCCCCGGCCGAAGAGGACCCGGGTGCTGTGGCCGTGATCTGGGCCGACTGGCAGTCGTGCTCCAACGACTTCAACGAGGTGCTCGACCCCGACCGCCTCCAGTACAAGGAGTGCTTCGTCGTCGTCCGGTGCACATACAGGGGAGAGACGTACAGCCGCTGCGTCTACATCTGGGTCGACAAGGACTACGCCATGCTCCGCGGCCATGTCCAGGGGTACCCAAAGAAGCTTGGCGATATCTGGATGACCCGACCAGTCACCGTCGGGAAAGCCGGGCCCCGTCTCGAACCAGGTGGCCGCTTTGGCGCCACCTGTTCTGCTTACGGACGCCGACTGGTCGAAGCCGAATTCACAATCACCGGCCCCAGCGACCACTCTGGCTTCGTAAACGCCCTACCCATGCTCCACCATCGGTTTGTCCCGACCATCGAGGCCGATGGCACCGATTCGCTGCACGAACTGGTCACCATGCGGGGCTACGACGCCGAGGTGAGCCCGGCCTTCACCGGTGACGTCGACCTGCGGGTATTCGAATCTCCGGTCGAAGAACTCAGCCGCCTCACCCCCCGGGAGATGATCGCTGGCTACTGGCGCAGCGTGGGTGTGTCGTGGAATGGTGGCACGACGCTGGCCGACCTCCGGCCGGAAGTTGGTGCTTGAGCATCGCTACAACGACCCCGATCGCCCGCCACCCTTGGACACCGGATTCTGACGACGGCCACGCCGATCTGGCCTCCCACGACACCTGGATCGGTGGAACCCCGTACGCCACATTCCAGCGTCTGCGCGACGAAGATCCGGTGGCCTGGGTCGACGAGTCCGACGGAACCGGCTTTTGGACCATCACCCGCTATGCGGACGTCATCGAACTCAACCGCCGGTGGGAGGACTTCACCTCATATCAGGGGATCCGCCTGGAGGAAATGGACACTGAGGAGACCGAGGCCCGGCGAACGATGATGGAACTCGACCCGCCTGACCACACCCGCCTGCGACGGCTGGTCAACCGGGGCTTCACCCGCCAAACCGTCGAGTCCTACGAGGAGCCGATCCGGGAGCTAACGGCCGGCATCCTCGACGAGGCCCTGGCCCTTGGCGAGTTCGATTTCGTGAACGAGGTGGCCCGCGTGCTGCCCATGCGCATGTTGGGCCGACTCCTCGGGGTGCCTGACGAGCATGCCGAGCAACTCGTGGACTGGGGCGACCAGTTGCTGTCCAATTCCGACCCCGAGTACACCGACCACGTCGTCGATCAGGTCGATACCGAGGAGTTCCGACTCATCCCTTTTCGCAGCCCTGCTGGCCTAGAGGTCTTCCGCTATGCCCAGGAGGCAGCCGCCGAACGCCGGAGATGCCCCCACGAGGACGTGATCTCGCGCCTACTGGCCCCTACCACCGACGGCGAACCGCTCAGCGACCTGGAGTTCAACAACTTCTTTGCCCTTCTGGTGGCGGCTGGTAACGACACCACCCGCTACTCGCTGACCGAAGGTCTGCGGGCTCTCGTGGACCATCCCGAGCAGATACAGGCCCTGCGGGACGACCCGGTGCTGATGGAAACGGCCGTCGAGGAGATCCTCCGCTGGACCACGGTTACCACCCACTTCCGTCGCACTGCGACCAGCGACCAAGAACTCCACAACCGCACCATCTGTACCGGTGACAAGGTGGTGTTGTGGTGGGCGGCAGCAAACTACGACGAGCGAAAGTTCGACAACCCCTATCGGTTCGATATCCGACGGGACCCCAATGACCACGTGGCCTTCGGCCGTAACGGCCCCCACCTGTGTCTAGGGGCGTGGCTGGCACGCATGGAGATCCGGGTCACCCTTCAGGAGTTACTGGCCAGAACGAACGACATCCAGGTGGTCGATACATCTGATCGGCTGCGCTCCAACCTGATCAGCGGAACCAAACACCTCACTGTCCGAGTCGCCTGAGCCGTCGTATGGACTAATCCACCGGTACCTGAGGGTCTTGTGCGGCCGACTCAGGCCAGTTCGTCGACCAGCACGCCGTCAACTACCACGGGAT
The DNA here is from genome assembly GCA_036123635.1 of Actinomycetota bacterium. GTDB lineage: Bacteria > Actinomycetota > Acidimicrobiia > Acidimicrobiales > MedAcidi-G1 > UBA9410. The sequence goes on along the minus strand of JAZADL010000039.1, from coordinate 37,953 downwards.
CACCGTCGAGGGTGACGGTGCAATTGCGCATCGGCAGGTCAAAATGGCCTCGGCAGAATCGACCGGCAACCTCGTTGGCGCCGGTCGACCAAAGGAAGTTCCCGGCGAAGGCCCGCAGTTCCGTACCGTTCACGTCGGCCTTGTCGTAAAGGGGCAGGACGTCCCAACGGCAGGCGTGATTCATACCCCAGCCCAAGTGGCTCACTGCGTAGGCCTCAGGTTCTTCCCACGCCGCTAGATAGGAAGAGAACAACTCGGCATCCAGGCCGTCACCCTCTACCGCCACTATGTGGTCGGCCTCCAGGGTGCAGGCGATCGGCGATCGCACGTACTCCTTGAAGGTCAGATTGGCGTCGCCTGGTGCCATCACCACGATGCCTGAGGTCGATCCGGCGGCCGGAAAGCACAACACCAATCCGCCGGGCCAGTGAGCGATGCCACCCGGTGCGGTGACCGTGCCGTCCGAACCGGCGACCGCGGCACCCCCCAGGTCCACGGTTAGGTCAGTTCCTGCCGCCGAAGTGACCTGCATGGTCGCCGCCGTAGCTAACCGCTGGCGGCCTCGCTCAATCCGCTCGGCCATCCGCTCGTCATAGCCGACCCGGTCGAACACCTCCGGATGCTCGTTAGAGAGCATCAGGGCACGGGCTCCGTCGGCAAGAAGTGCGGAGCGTTCCTCGGCGTGCAGCAGCCCCTCCACAGTGCAGTCCACGATGAAGTCAGCGGCAGCCAGGCCCGCGACGACGGCAGGGTTACGGGCAACGGCCACCGTGGCGCCCGTGGAACGCACCGGTACTGGTCCCCGGTTCGGTGGCGTGGGCACCACCATCGTCGACACTGTCGCGCCGATGCGCTGGAGAGCGAGCACCGATACCTCGACCAACTCGGGCCGGCTGTCATCCTCGGCAAGCACCACCGTTGTCTCTTCGCTCGTCACCGCACAGCGGACAAAGTGATCCGAGAAAGCCTCGACCCGGTGCCACGGAATGCTCATACCGGTCCCCACTTTCCCCTCGTCAGATCAGTCGTAGAGCCCTGCCCGACCCAGACGGTCGAGAACAACATCGACGCTCCACGGGAGCATGGTGGCACCGCAACGGGCATCGCGGTACATCCGTTCCAGTGCGCTAGGACGTAGCAGTGACCGGCCGCCGCACACCCGTACAGCGGTAGCTGCCACATCTGGCGCAGTCTCCATGGCCGTGACCGTGGCTGCCAAGGCCCGTCCGATCCGATCCGGGCCCGGATCGACACCGACTTCTCCCAGCACCCGATAGGTGAGGGCCTGCGAGCGTTCCCATGCAAGACGCATCTGGGCCCAGCCAAACTGCTTTTGTGGCAGGTCCCGACGCTCAACCGGACCGCCGCCACCCCGCAGGGCCTCAGCCGTGTAGTCGAGTACCGCACGCTGGATCCCCAGATAGGTGAAAGACAGTGTCATGTAGAAGTACGGCCACCGGGCCGCCATCTGATCGAAGCAGCCGGCCGGCAGGAACTCGTGTTCAGCGGGAACAAAGGCATCCTCAAAGACCAGGTTCTTGGAGTTGGTACCCCGCATTCCCAGCGAATCCCAGTCGCCCTCGACAATGACGCCTTCGGCATCAGCTGGCACACCGAGGAACCGGACCCGGTCATCCCCCTCGACCATGCAAGTCACGTTGTGGTAATCGGCAGCCTCTGAGAGAGAGGCGAAAATCTTGCGGCCCGACACCTTGTACCCCCCGTCGACCGGGACGGCCTGCACCGTAAATCCAGCAGTCTCGCCGGGGGCCCGTCCCTCACTGAACGGCTGGGCGTGGAGGTGGCCGTGGTCGATGACTCCCCTCCACAAGCCGATCCGCCGACGATCATGGCCGGCCCTCTCGGTGTCTGACATTTCCAGATCGTCGGCAATCTGCCCAGTCAGCAGCATGGTGGCCGTATGCATGTTGAAGGTCAACGCCGTCGACCCGCAATGTCGGCCGATTTCCTCAGAAACCAGGGCATAGGCCACAAAGTCGCCTCCCAGACCACCATGCTCCTCAGGTATACAGAGACCGAGGAAACCGGCATCCCGAAGGTCTGCGTAGTTCTCGTACGGAAACACTGCGCTGCGATCCACAGCCTCTGCACGGGCAGCAAAGGACGGTCCCATCTCTGCCGCGCGTTCTACCAGCTCACGGCGGCGGGAAGTCCAGAGTCCAGTCATGGCTTCAAATCATGCCCGGCGGATCAAGTGATCCATCAAGTGGTTGTCCCATCCTTCACTTGGAGGGTCTTCAGGTCGGCGTGGAACTCCAGTGCATAGTCGCCGCCCTCACGTCCCAACCCGCTGATCCCGAGTCCCCCAAACGGAGCGGTCAGGTCCCGCACCAAGAAGCAGTTGACCCAGGTGGTGCCGGCCCGCAGGGCACCGCCGACCCGTTCAGCCCTCTGGGCCGAGCTAGTGAACAGAGTGGCTGACAGACCGTAGGCAGTGGAATTGGCAAGAGACACTGCCTCGTCCTCGCCGACGAACGTCTGGAAGGTCAGGACGGGACCGAACACCTCGGTCTGCACGATCTCGCTGTCGTTGGACGCCGGGGCGATCAGCGTTGGCTCGACCCACAGTGCGTGCTCGGGTCGTCCGGACCACCAGTCGGGCACGAAACGATCTCCGCCACGCACCAACTCGTCACCAGCCGCCCGGGCCCGGTCTATGAAGCCCTCGACCCGGGCCACATGGGCGGGGTGGATCATTGGGGTGATTGTCGTGGCATCATCGTTGCTGTCGCCCAGCACATGGGTATCCACGTGGTCGTGAAACCGGGCCAGGAACTCGTCGGCAACCGACTCCTCGACCAGTAGCCGCGTACCAGCCAGGCAGACCTGTCCCGAGTCGTCGTATTGGCCGGAGGCCGTGCGGGCCGCGGCCTCAAGGTCACTATCGGCAAAGACCACCAGAGCACCCTTGCCACCCAACTCAGCGGTGAATGGGACAATGTTCGCCGCGGCAGCCACCCCGATGTCCCGGGCAGTAGCCGGGGAACCGGTGAACGAGAGGCGCCGAACTCGCGGGTCGGAGATCAGGGCCGGGCCCACGTCGGTACCGATCCCCTGGATCATGTTGAAAACGCCGGGTGGAAGCTCGGCCTCGTCAACCAAGTCGGCCAACAAGCTGGCTGACAGTGGCGACCACTCGGCAGGCTTGAGGACCACTGGGTTTCCGGCGGCCAAAGCGGGAGCCAACTTCCAGGTAGCCAACATGAATGGGGCATTCCAGGGCGTAATCACCACGGCGGGACCAGCCGGAAGGCGCTGTACTCGGTTTGTGGTGCCATTGGACGACCAGATGCGCTCCTCGTGATCTTCCGCCAACTCGGCGTAGGCGCGAAAATTGCGTGCTCCTCGGCCAATGACCCTGTTGCGGAGGCTCTCGTGGCGCATCGCCATGTCGACGCACTCCACTGCAGCGAGGTCCGCCACCCTCTCATCAACCAGATCGGCCAGGCGGCGGAGATACGGGGCACGGCCCGAGGGACCGAGGGCGGCCCAGCCCTCGAATGCCTCGGTCGCCGCCGACAGGGCGGCATCCACCGCGCTGGCGTCACCTGCCGACACCTCGGCTAAGACAGCCGACCAGTCCAGCGGTGAACGATCCTCGAAGGTGGTGGTAGACGAGAGGCGCCGTCCAGCTACGTAGTGATCTACCGACACAGGCACACCGGCCACATCAACGCGCGGTCGCTCACCCATATCCATCCCCTTCCTTTTCCTTCTAACCGGTCGGGCCTCAAGTGATCACAGTCAGCCGTCGGATCCATTCATTTGGTCCCAAAGGATATTGGGCATTGTAGATTGTCGCGGTCTGACAGACCCCGCCGGAGGTCCCTATGAGCGAACACCACCTAATGGTCATCGGCGCCGATCGAGTTGACTCCGCCGAAGCCACTGAAGTCCTGTCCCCCTACGACGGTCGCGTTCTGGGCACCGTGCCCACTGGCACCGCTGAACACATCGATGCCTCGGTGGCCGCAGCGAAAGCCGCTCTAGCTGGAGGACCTCCCCCCACCCACGAGCGCGCCTCCATCCTGGACCGCCTAGCCGAAGTACTGACCGCCCGCCAGGAAGAATTCGCCCAGAGCATCTCCGCCGAGGCGGCCAAGCCAATTTCCACGGCTCGCGTCGAGGCCTCTAGGGCGGTCGACACCGCACGCTTCTCGGCGGCGGTGGCCCGCACCATGGTCAGCGAGGCGCTGACCCCGGACGCCAGCTCGGCTGGCGTAGCCAAGACGGCCTTCGTCAAGAAAGTCCCCATCGGAGTGGTCGGGGCCATCACGCCGTTCAACTTCCCCCTCAACCTGGTGTGTCACAAGGTGGCCCCGGCCATCGCTGCTGGCTGTCCGGTAGTACTAAAGCCGGCCTCGGCCACACCGCTGACCGCCATCCGACTGGCCGAGGTGCTGCTCGACGAGTGTGGCCTTCTGCCCGGCTGGATAAACGTGGTGACCTGCCCCGGTCGTACCGCAACCCACCTGGTCGAACACGACGATGTCGCCATGATCACTTTCACCGGCTCGCCACCGGTGGGCTGGAATATCCGAACGACTGCTCCCCGCAAGAAGGTGTCCCTCGAACTGGGCAACAACTCACCCATCGTCGTCGAGCCGGACGTCGACCCTCTTGTCGCCGCAGCCAAGTTGAAGATTGCGGCGTTCGGCTACGCCGGCCAAACCTGCATCTCCACCCAACGTGTCTACGTCCACGAGGCCATCGCTGCCGCGTTCACAGAGGCCATGGCCGGTCAGGCACGCAGCCTCTCCGTGGGCGATCCGGCCGATCCGACCACTGACGTTTCTTCACTGATCGACCCCGGGGAAACCGAACGGGTTGCCTCCTGGGTCGATGAAGCCACCGCCGCTGGGGCCACGCTGGTGTGCGGCGGCACTGTGGTCGAAGGAGTTCTAGCCCCCACGGTGCTGGCTGACGTCACCGACGACATGAAGGTCTCCTGCGTTGAGGTGTTCGGTCCGGTAGTCGGCATAGCGACCTACACCGACTACGAAGACGCCCTGGCCCGAGCCAATGCCAGCGACTACGGACTCCAGGCTGCAGTATTCACCAACGACGTCGGCAAGGCCCTTCGGGCTGCCGAGGTCCTGGACTTCGGCGGAGTGCTCATCAACGAGTCACCGTCGTGGCGGGCCGACCACTTGCCCTACGGAGGAATCCGCGACTCGGGTAATACCCGTGAGGGCCCCGCCTACGCGGTCCGCGAGATGACCGAGGACCGCCTCATCGTCATCCAAGCCTGACCACGCTCGATGAACTAGCAGGCCTCCCATCCCTCAACGGCAAGGTCAAGGACCGATTTGTTCGGCCACTCGGGCCTTTGGTGGTGACGGTTAGGTCCCGAGCCGAGTCCGAACCGCCCACAGTTCCGGGAAGTACCGGTGCCCGGTCGTCTGCTGCAGCCAGCCGACACCATCCGAACCACCGGTGCCCGGCTTGTGCCCGATGATGCGTGCCACGAGGACGAAGTGTCGCCATCGGTACTGAGCCATCTGGTCGTCGAGAGCGATGAGGGCTTCACCAAGCCGGTAGAGGTCGCCATCGGATTCCCGCTGTTCGTAGACGTCAAACCAAGCCTGTTCGACGCACTCCCTCGGCTGGTACGGCTCCGACCACTCCCGATCCAGGACCTCACCGGAAACCTCGTATCCGCGGTGGTGTAGGCGGGCGATGACCTCGTCGTAGAGGCTCGGTGTTTCCAGGGCTTCCTCCATGTACGGCCAGACGTGCGGAACATTCCGGTGGGCGCCGGCTAGACGACGGTCCTTGTTCCCCAAGATGAACTCGACGTGGCGGTACATGAACGAGAGTTGCCCGGAGGCTTGGTCTAGGTGGTCGCGAAACTGGTTGAAGCCCTCGGCCGAGATGGTGGCCACTACGTCCCATGCGGAAGTAAGGAGTCGCGCGACCTCCCGGCTCCGGTCGAGAACGATCAGGGCGTCGTCCACCGAACCCTCCCGGACCAGGTGTCGGGCATTGTGTAGTTCGAAGTGCAACGACTTGAAGAGCAACTCCTTGACCTGGCCCATGATGAAGAAGCACATCTCGTCGTAGGCCTCGCTGCGCGGGTGCTGGAGCGACAGGAGAAGGTCGACGCTCTGGTAATCGATGTACGGATTGCTCGTCGCGGCAAAGTCGACCAGAGGGCTGCCACCGGTTCCTTCCGCCACCTCGGCGCGGCTGGCGTCGGTCCCTATTCCCATTGGCCGAGGATCCGTGCTGGTGCGAACCCCTGTGGGGTCGACCACCATCGGTATCTGTGGCTTGAATGCGGGCATCCACCATCTCCGTCGCCCGTCGGGTCCTACCCGTCAGACCTAGAGAACTGACAGTACCCGGCGAGTGATGTCCGCTGTGGGGTCAGCTAGGTCGAGCACCACGTCAAAGTGGTTTCGTGCCGGCACTTCGAGGACGGTGCAGGTCGTGCCAGCCTGCGTCAGGCCGTTGGCGAACTCCCAGCTCTGGGCTTTGAATTCCGTTGTCTCGACCTCCCCCCAGCAGACAAGGCTCCGGGGGAAACCGTCGAGAGCGACACGCGTCGGACTCATTGACTCCACCTCGGCATCGGTGAGGCCTAACGGAATATCAATGGAGGTTCCGACCAGTGGGGCGAGGTCGTAGATCCCCGATACCAGCACCGCGGCACGGACAAGGTCGGCGGGTAGGCCAGCCGCCCGCTGCCACCCGGGTAGGGCCACCATCGCTGCGAGATGTGCTCCAGCCGAGTTACCCGACACGACGATCCGGCGTGGATCGATGCCAAGTTCGTCAGCCTGTTGGTGGAGCCACCCGACAGCTCGACGGCACTCATCGACGATCTCCGTAATCGACGCGTCTGGTGCGAGCGTGTAGTCGACGGCGGCCAGGGCGGCCCCGGCACCCACGAGTGCGGGAGCGGCGAACGACGACTCGTCTTTTGAGAGTTCCTGCCAGTAGCCACCGTGGAAAAACACCAAGACTGGTATGGCGTGACCAGTGACATCCTGGGGTGTGAACAGGTCCAGGCGGTGGCTCGGTGCCGGACCGTACGCATATTCACGCCATGCCTGGATTCGTGACCGAGCCTCAGCACTCATCGTCCGGTAGCGGGCTATGAACGGTCCGTAGTCACCACCGATGCAGGAACTTGGCGAGTAGGCCTCCTCCCGTTCATCTAAGTCCATTGACCGCCAGCGGGTGCCGGATGCTAGTACCCCGGGTTTTCCACGTAATCCCTGCCACCTCTTGAGGGCCCGGTATAGAGGCCACAGAAGGCGTCCACGGTGGCTGCGCCGCCGACCACCTAGAGCGGATTGCTCGCTCAACTCAGCCTCGGGGCCCCGGTCACCGAGATCCATTTGGCAACACTATTGGTCCCCTAGAGCTCTCATCGGCGCCTCCACCGGGTCGGGTCAGGCAATGGTGGGATAGCCCGCAGCCGCAGCCGCAGCCAGGCGGTCAGCGATGACTCGGTAGTCCGACGTAGGCCGGATCCGGTATCCGTAGAGGTGGAGCGGTTCCCGCACTGCGACGTCGAGACCCGCCACAGCCCCGGAGATCGCCTCGTTCAGGACATCGCGTAGGCCGGCGCTGGGCCACCCGGTGACCAGCGGCAGTCCCGGGGTCGGCTCAGTCCAGGCCACGATCCGCAGGCTGTCCACGGCTGGCTCGTGGTCGAGACCGAGGCGCCAGCAAACCTCGTCGACAACCGCTAGGTCGGCCCGTCCCTCAGCGACCGCCTGCAGAGAAGCACGGTGGGAACCGGAGGTAACCACGGTGTCGAAGAACCGGCCACCGACGGCTAGCGGAGCGAATACGGCCAGCAGCGCCCCATATCCAGATTGTGACCGGTCCCCGTTGGTTGCCACCGTCCGGCCCCGAAGGTCCTCCAGTGCATCAATCGCGTCGTCGTCCCGGCAGACCACCACCGACCGGTAGTCGCCGGGTTCGCACCCGTCCACCCCGCGGTCCAGGACGCCGAGCACTTCGATCCGACCACGGAGTTGGTCGACTACCTGCCAACCACAGGTTTCCCCGATCAGTAGATCGGGATGTGCCCACAGTTCCTCTGGCCGCGTTGGTCGCCAGACGCGGTCCGGAGCCTCAATCCCCTTGGCTCGCAGTCGCTCCACGATGGCCGACCACAGCGCATCGACGGCGTCTCGTACCTCAGGCCAGTCGTACATGGGTAGCCCGGCCACCGGGTGGGTGGTCACAACCTCACCACGTTCGTACCGCCGTCCACGTCGGCTGGGTGTCCGGCACCGGGCCGTAATCCCAGTACTTGGTCCCGTGCAGCGCAATCTCGCTGGTCGAGTCGACGCCGCCTGCGAGCCGGCCGTTGTGAATCCGGACGTCCCGATAGAGGGTTGGCGACATCCGGACCGCCCCCTGGTGGACATCACTGCCTCGCCAGTCCTCTGCGTCCGACGGAACCGAGTGCAGGACGAGGTTGGCCCAGAAACCGTCCACCATCTCGACGGTCGAGTAGCTGGCGATACCCGGATACCGGCGAAACTCCTGGGTGAGCTGGGCGTCCAGTCCGTCGATTGGATCTTCGTCGGATCCGGCCCCTCCTTTGGACTCTCGCCGACGGCTGCCGAAGAACCCCACGACCTCTAGATCCCGGCCGTTGACCAGCCGAACCAGGTCACACGGCACCAAGCGACGCTTCAGCCCGTGGACGAACCAGACCAGGGGCTCATACTCGACCACGTCAGCGGCGCCCTTGGTTACCAGACGAGCCAGGGCCCGCACGTCCTGGAGCATGTAGGCCAGTAGCCCCCGGTCGGCGGCGTAGAGGTCGGGGTCGGTACACGGGTGGTCGGCGACCATCTCATTGGGACCAATGACCGCGGGCGAGCTCACGACCAGAAAGTTTAGGAACCATCGGTACCAGTCGGCAGAGGGGCTACGGTCGGCCCGTCATTGGAACAGTCCGAGCACCCATGGGAGCACCTATGCGCAACGACGCTCAATGCGTGATCATCGGCGGCGGCGCCATGGGTGTCGGTCTGCTGTACCACCTAGCCCACGAGGGCTGGACTGACACCCTGCTTATTGAGAAGGGTGAGCTCACCTCCGGGTCCACATGGCACGCTGCCGGCCTCGTCCCTCACTTCATCGGCAGCCTCAATATGGCCAAGGTCCATGCCTACGGTGCTGAGCTCTACACGAAGCTTGAGGCCGAGACCGGCATGGCCACCGGTTGGCACGGCTGCGGGGCCATCCGCCTAGCCGTCAACGACGAGCAGGCCGAGTGGTATCGGTACGTCCAGGGAGTGCTTGACCAGATCGGCATCGAGTCCCATCTCATCGGCCACGACGACATCCGCCAGAAGGCCCCCCTCATGGAGTCAATCGACGACGTCGTACTCGGCTTCTGGACCCCGGACGACGGCTGGTCCGACCCCACCGGCTCCACCAACGCTATGGCTACCGGGGCCCGCCAACTGGGCGCCGAGATCGCCCGTCACACCTTGGTCATCGGTGTTTCCCAACTGTCCGACGGCCGTTGGCGGGTCACCACCGACAAGGGTGAGGTCACCTGCGACCACGTCGTCAACGCGGCCGGCCATTACGCCCCCCAGGTTGGTGCCATGTCGGGCATCGACGTCCCGATCGTCTCGATGATCCACCAGTACCTGATCACCGAACCACTGGACGCCATGAAGGCCTGCGCGGTCGAGATGCCCGTCATCCGCGACCCCCGCTCGTCGTGCTACTACCGACGTGAGATCGACAGCCTGCTCATCGGCCCTTACGAGACACGCGACTCCATCACCTACGGGGTCGAAGGAATCGACTGGAACCTCCACTTCCACCTCACCCCGCCCGACCTCGACCAGTTGGCCCCGTGGTTGGAGGTGTCAGCCGAACGGTTCCCGGTGTTCGCCGAGGCCGGCATCAAGCAGGTGGTCAGCGGCCCCATCACCCACACCCCGGATGGCGGCTACCTCATGGGACCGGCCGCCGGACACCGTAACTACTGGTTCTGCGCCGGCGCGTCGATCGGCATCACCCAGGGACCAGGCGCCGGAAAGTACCTCGCTCAGTGGATGGTCCACGGCCAGACCGAGATCAACGTGCGCGAAATGGACCCCCGCCGGTTCGGCCCGTGGTCTGACCTGCAGTACACGATCGACAAGTCCGTCGACGAGTACCACGAGATGTACCAAGTTCGCATGCCTGGCGAGTACCGGTCGGCCGGACGACCCCTTAAGCGAACCCCCATCGCAGAGAGGCTCGACACCCTCGGAGCTCAGTGGCAAGACGTCTGGGGCTGGGAGCGCCCCCGCTACTACGGCGACCCCGAGGAATACTCGTGGCGCCGCTCCAACGCCCATGACATCGTTGGCGCTGAGTGCCGCAGTGTGCGCGACCGTGTCGGAATCGCCGACCTCACTGCCTTCGCCAAGTTTGCGGTGTCCGGCCCCAACGCCGAGAACCTGCTCGAACGGCTCTCAGCCAACCGGCTCCCGATGCGGCAGGGGGGCATCCGCCTCGTCCACATGCTCACCGAGTTGGGCGGGATCGAGTGCGAGATGACCGTCACTCGCATGGACAGCGAGAAGTTCTACCTCAACTCGGCCATCGCCGGCACCACACACGATCGGGACTGGCTGGAACAGCACGTACTGCCCGACGAGGATGTGGCCATCGAGGACTGGACCGATCAAATGGGGATCCTGGCCGTCACCGGACCCCGGGCCCGCGACGTCCTCGGCGCCTGCACCGACGCTGACCTATCCAACGAAGCGTGGCCGTGGCTGACCTGCCAGCGGGTCACCGTGGCCGGTGTTTCGGGCATCGCCCTCCGGGTTAGCTACGTCGGTGAGCTGGGCTGGGAGATCCACCACCCCATCGGCGAAATGCCCCAGTTGTACGACGCCCTGGTGGCCGCCGGCGAACCTCACGGGATGGTCCACTTCGGCTCGTCGGCCATGAACGTCCTGCGGCTCGAAAAGGCTTACAAGGCATGGGGCGGCGAGCTCACTACTGAGATCACGCCCATCGAGGCCCGCCTCGAACGCTTCGTCGATCTGGACTCCGGCCGGGATTTCCTCGGCCGGGACGCCACGCTGGCTCGCCGAGAAGCCGGTGGTCCCGACGGCACGAACCTCGACATGGTCCTCGTCTACTGCGAGGTCGACGTCACCGACTCCGATTGTCGGGGCAACGAGCCGTGCTACGACCCCTCAGCTGACGGCAACCTCTGCATAGGCGTCACCACCGGCGGCACGTGGGGGCACACCGTCGGGAAGTCTCTGGCTTTCGCCTACGTAGACCCGGCCTTTGAGGCCCCCGGGTCACAGTTTGAGGTCACCCTGTTCGGTGAGCGCCACACGGCCATCGTGTTGGCCGAGGCAGCCCACGACCCGGCCAACGAACGAGTGCGGGCATGAGCACTTCCGAAAAGCGCACCGGCCGGGCCGGCGGACGAGCCGCTCGGGTAGCAGCACGGGCCGCCGGCCTCGCTGACGACGAGAAAGCGGTCCGGCCCGGGTTGTCAGGCGGCGCCTACAAGCCGCTCACTGACTCGGAGTGCCGCACCGTCTACGACACAGCGCTCACCTTGCTCGACGAGTTCGGTATGGGGACGCCTATCCCCGAGTTCATCGAGGTCGTCGTCCCGGCCGGAGGCTGGGTCGATGAGGACGAGCGCCTTCATTTCCCGCGCTCGCTGGTCGAGGACGCCGTAGATATGGCGGCCAAGTCGTTTACTTGGCACGGATTTGACGACGATCGCTCCATCGAGGTGGGCGGCGACCGAGTCCACTTCGGCACGGCGGGAGCCGCTGTGTCGGTCTACGAGCACGAGACAAGGAAGCATCGTCCGTCCGAACTCCAGGACGTCTACGACGTGGCCCGTCTCGTCGACACCCTCGAGCACGTCCACTTCCACGTCCGCACGCTGGTAGCTCGTGACATGGTCGAGGCCCGCGACCTCGACGTGAACACCGCCTACGCGGTGGCTATGGGCACCACCAAACCCATGGGTACCTCATTCTTCCAGCCCGAGCACGTACATGAAGTCGTCGACATGTTCGACGAGATGCTCGGTGGACAGTCCGGGTCATTCGCCAAGCGCCCGTTCTGTGTGGCCAACAACACCTTTGTGGTGCCGCCACTGCGCTATGCCGAGGACGCCGTACGGTCCATGGTTGCCCAGGTCCGCACCGGTATGCCCATCAATCTGCTGTCGGCCGGCCAGGCTGGCGCCACCTCACCTGCCGCCCTAGCGGGCTCACTGGCCCAGGCCCTGGCCGAATGCTTGTCCGCCCTGACCTGTGTCAACCTGATGAACCCTGGCCATCCATGCGTGATGGGACTGTGGCCCTTCGTGTCCGACCTCCGTACCGGCGCTATGAGCGGGGGTTCAGGTGAGGAAGCGGTGCTGAACGCAGCGGCCGCCCAAGTCACCAACTGGCTCGGCCTCCCGTCCGGGGTGGCCGCCGGCATGGCCGACTCCAAGATGCCCGACAATCAAGCTGGTCACGAAAAGGGGCTCACCGTCGCCCTGGCCGGCCACGCCGGAGCCAACCTCGTCTACGAATCGGCCGGGATGCTGGCCAGCATTCTGGCCTGTTCATACGAGGCGCTGGTGATCGACAACGACATGTTGGGCGCCATCAACCGGACCGTCCGGGGCATCGAAATCACACCAGACAAACTCTCCGTCGAAACCATTCGGTCAGTCATCTACGGCGACGGCCACTTCCTGGGCCAAGACCAGACGCTTTCCATCATGCAGTCCGAGTACATCTACCCAGAGGTCGGAGACCGGCTCAGCCCGGACGACTGGTTCGACGCCGGTGCCTCATCGGTCGACGAGCGGGCCCGGCTGCTAGCCCGCGAGGTGTTATCCGGCCATTTCCCGGCCCATGTCCCCCCTGACGTCGACACCCGGATCCGCGAACGGTTCGATATCCGACTCCCCGCCGAGGAACTCACCCGCTCCAGCCGCTGGGGCTAGGCCGGCTAGGAAGCCTCTCCGGTCCACCGGATCCATTGTGGCAGGCTCAACCTCGTGGACACACCGAGCTCTCTCGAACTAATCGGACGCCTGGGCCTAGCACTAGCCCTCGGAGCGGTCCTCGGCTTGGAACGCGAGACCCGTCACAAGACGGCCGGACTGCGTACCCACTCCCTAGTCGCCCTCGGAGCAGCCCTGTTCACGGTGGCCGGCGCGTATGCCGTCATCGGTGAGCAGAACGACCCGTCCCGAGTGGCCGCCCAGGTGGTAACCGGCATTGGCTTCATCGGTGCCGGTGCCATGATCCGCAGTGGGTTCACTGTGACCGGCATCACCACGGCAGCCACACTGTGGATGGCTGCCGCCTTCGGGGTGGCCGCCGCCATGGGTCTCTATCTGGTGGCCACCGTGGCCGGAGCCATGACCCTGGTTGTCGTCGTCACCTTCGGCCCCTTGAAGCCATACGTCTTGTTTCGCCGGTCCAGGAGGCGCTTCGAGATCCACTACCGGCCGGGTAGCGGCACCCTCGACGCCCTGTTTGGCGGCCTTGAGTCGGTCGGCGGACGGATAATGGCCGTGGCTACTGCCGAACGAAACGGCGAACGCCAGACAACGATTGATGTCCGTGGCCTCGACGAGGTGGAGTTAGCCAAGGTCCTGGCTTCCATCGCCGACCGGGAAGAGGTGGTCGGCATCGACCATGCGCCCGGATCGGATGACTGAGCCGGACTCAGCTCGCGAAGAAGCCGGCTGGACCGTTGGGGTCCACGAGACCACCTAGCCATGACCACGGAATCTGAACTCCGGGGGTGCCCAGTGCTCCCGGTCCCACCTGGTGGCGCTCGAATCGAAGGATCAGGGCGTTCGCCGAGATACCGAACACGGCGAACGTTCCGGGCTCCGACATCAGGCCCGGTCCTCTTACCTGCGAGGTGTTGGAACCCTCGGCCCCCCATAGAACTCCCTCACCGAACTGGGACGCCAGATCCCGTTCAGCCAGGATCGTCACCGTCTCAATCCACGGGCTCTCGGGTAGGAACAGATCCCCGATTGAAAGGGTCCTGCCAGTCTCTAGGTCCACCAGCGCCGAGCCCACGAGCTCGACCGGACGAGCCGCTCCGGCTACCACCAAATCGAAGTCGTACACCACGCTGACCACCCGGTTGTCAAGGTGGTGGACCACCGCCCCTCCGGTGAGGCGGCTCGATCCGCCCGTCCTCCCGGAGGCGGGTAGCTCCTCCGCCAGCCCGGCGACCTCGTCACCGAACCGCGCGATCTCGGCCAGGATCGGCTGGCGGAGTGCCACGTTTACCGGGTCACCGGGCCACAGGCCACCCAGTTGCGGATAGGACACGTCGTAGCGGGCCCGAACCCCGACTACCCCCGAGGCAACTTCTAGGACTACCGACCCGACCGTCGGGTCGGCAACTACCCGGGCCCGTTCCCCAGACACCGTTAGGCCTGACACCAAGCCTCCCCCTCGGTCCGGCGTCCCACCCGGTAGACGGGTGGATGCAGGGCTGTGCCCGATCTCGTTGGCCACCATGTCCCGACCATCGTGCCCGGCACACCCGACGGCGACGATGCCGAGCAGTCCGATGACAACTACGGCTACCGAACACCACCCACAGCCGGAGCGGCGACCGGGCTCTGGATGCCGGATCGATTCCACGGCGGGGAGGGTAACCACGGCCGGGATCTAGGCCCAGGGCACAACAAACGCCCCGGGGTGCCGGACCGCCGCATCGACCCGTGGATACAGTCGGCCCATGTCCCTCCGTCGCTCCCGGACCCGTGCCGAGCTTCCGACCACCGATCAGACCCTGCTCGACATGGTGAACGCGATACGCGACCTGACCGAGAGGATTGACGTCGTCGAGCACGATTTTCGCTCTCTGGGTATGGTCACCGTCGGCGACCAGGACCAGGCCAGTGACGTCATGGACCTTCGGCTCCAGGTAGCCCGCCTTTCTGCCGAGTTATCACGGGTCACCGTCGAACTCAATGCCCGCATCGCCGAGGTGGCCCACAGCACCGGCGTAGCCCTGAGCGACGAGGCCGTCGCTCCGATCCCCACTCCCGACCTGGCCGGCGACGAGTCGTTCACCGACCTCACCGCCGACTCGCCGGCTCGGGTCCGCACTGGCTCGGATCCCACCCCGGGTGCTGACTCGTCGCAGCGGACCAGCGGCTGGCAGCCCATCGACTGATCACCCGTCCGATCGGCCGTTGCCTCATCGATCGGGCCTATTCGTCGGAGACTGACCCCTCCAAGATCTCCAGCAGGTCCTGGATCTGGGCCTGGATCCGTCCGAACTCCAACCAGTCGGCAGGATCCCGGGACAACGCCCGGGCCGAGGCCTGCTGCAAGTCGACCAGCTCGGTCAGGAGAGCGTCCACGTCCTCTGGGAGGTCGCCCTCCAGCGACGATCCTCCGTCGGAGCCAGTAACGACGTCGTCCGGTCCACCGTCCGTAGCGAGTTCCGGATCGGCCTCACCTTCCGAAGTCTTCGCCCCGGTGCTGATCCCGGCGAACAGGTCGTCCAGGCGAGACCCAGTGAGATCCTCCAACGCTTCCTGCAGCGAGTTGGCCATCACGACCCTCTCACCCACAGCGACAATGACGCGCTCCAACTCCGGTACCGTGGAATCCCCCTCGGCCTGCACGTAC
The DNA here is from genome assembly GCA_036123635.1 of Actinomycetota bacterium. Classification (GTDB taxonomy): domain Bacteria; phylum Actinomycetota; class Acidimicrobiia; order Acidimicrobiales; family MedAcidi-G1; genus UBA9410. The sequence continues at coordinate 22,297 of JAZADL010000039.1, read as the reverse complement.
AACGGTCGAACGTAAAGGATCGAGTCTTCGATCGGTACGAGCAGCAACTCGCCGAATAGCACCGACGACCCCCGCTGGCTGAGCAGCGTCTGAAGGCTGGCTACCTCCTCATCGTTACGTATCCGCTCCTCGGCCAGAGCTGGCCCATCAAAGTTTGAAGACGGGGGTCGGTAAACGACTAACTCGCCGTAATGGTCGCCGTCGCTGCGACCCACCATGTAGGCAGCTAGTTCCTTGCGGGCGTCGTCTTCGTCAAGGGGTACGTAGGCCCGCATAATCACGAACTCGGTCTGGTCGCTCCCGGGAAGGTCGACCATTGCCCGGTAAGGCGCCATCCTCATGTGTCGGGTCCCGACCTTGAAGCCCTGGTCGTCCACCACGGTCAGGTTGGCTGCCCCCTCACCAGTCCGTCCCGGGTCCTGAGACACCGCCCACTCCGATGCCCGCTGGTAGAAGTTCTCGGTGTCGTCGACGTGGTAGCGGCCCCACAGCTCAGTTTGTACCCGGAAGAGATCCTCTGCGTACCGCAGGTGGCCGACAAGGGCTGGGGGCATCTCCGACACTGGAGTGAACAGGCCCTCGAATGCGGAGTCGTAGGCGGACACCAGAGGATCCTCAGGATCCACGACGTAAAAGACGACCTCACCGGTGAAGGCATCGACGGTGGCCTTCACCGAGTTCCTGACGTAGTTGAGGCGATGCCGGAGACCGCTGGACCTCGGTAAGTTCGACGTGGAGGCAGTCTGGGCGTACGGGAACCGGTCGGTGGTCGTATAGCCGTCCACTACGTAGATAATCCGGCCGTCCACCAAGACCGGATACGGGTCAGCATCGAAGTGGAGGAAGGGGGCCAACTTCTCGACCCGGTCGCGCACGTCGCGCACATAGAACACCCGAGATTCCCCGGTGATGAAGTTAGAGATCAGCGGCTCCAACTGGCCGAACCGTAGGGCGAACGCCGCCCGACGGAACACCGAACCCATGGAAACGCCACCCTCGCCGCCGATGTCGGCGTACCGGACGGTCCGCGTCTCCTGGTTTTCGTCGGTGTAATCCACCTCGTCGCGGCTAGCCCCAACCACCGCATACCCGCCGAGGCCCTCACCTACGTACAGCTGGGGCCGATCTAGCACCACCTCCACCGACGGGTCGATGGACACCGGTAGGTCCCCGACCAGAAAGTCTGGGTCGCCCGAGCCCTTCACGCGACTGACCGGAGCCATGGCCACCCCGTAGCCGTGAGTGAACGCCACGTGCTGGTTCTCCCAGGATCGGGTCTCGTTCAACTCCAGCTCTCGGGTCCCAAGCAGGACCTGGGTGGTCTCTCCACCGATGGTGTACCGGTCGGTGTCCATCTCGTCAGCGAAGGTGTAGAACTCGCGCTCCCCCTGGAGGCGGTCAAAAGTCCCTTGGACAACCAATGGATCCAATGTACGGATGTTGCGAACTGTGCCACCGTGGGCCCGTAGGTCAGCTGCCGTCACTTCATTGTCGAAATCGGTGAGCTGCGCTTGGGTGATGTTGTCCAGGCCGAAGGCCAACCGTGTCGCTTCAATGTTGCGACCGATGTATGGCGCTTCCTTCTCCGACTCGGCTGGCTCCACCCGGAGGCTCTGGATGACCGCCGGGTAGATGTTTCCGATCACCAGGGCGACGAACGCCCATAGCCCGACGGCCAGGGCGGGAAGCACCCAACCGCGGCGGCGGATGTTCACGATCAGCAGGACCACGGAGAAGAGGGAGATAAGGATCAGCAGTTGGATGGCCGGCAGCTGGGCCTTCACGTCGGTGTAGGTGGCCCCCATCACGGCCCCCCGGTCTGAGGTGGTTAATTCAAACCGGGCCAGCCAGTAGTCGCCGGCTCGTACCAAGGCGATCAGGGCCAGGAGTACCGACAGGTGGGCCTTGACCTGGGGTTGGACTCGTTCGCCGGCGGTCTGCAGACGGATTCCGCCGTTGATGTAGTGCAGGATCGTGGTCACCACCAACGTCACGATCAGCGTGGCGAACAGCCAGCCCACTACGAAACTGAGGAACGGCAGGCGGAACACGTAGAAGCCGATGTCTCGGCCGAACTGGGCATCGGTGACGCCGAAGTCCACGCCGTTGGTGAACAGCAGCCACTCTTCCCACCGGCCCGATACGCCCAGTCCGGCGACGAGGGCAAACAGGCCTGACAGGACGAGGCGAACCAGCCCCCGCCGTCGTCCCACTATTAGGTGGTAGCCGCGTAGCAGGTCTTCCTCTGGTCCGGGTGGCCTGACGCGGGGAGCCAAGCGGTCGGCCACCGTCAGGTTCCCGTACAGCATCCCGAAGAACAGCAGGGTGAACAGGGCTACCAGTACGACCTGGGCGCTCAGGACTGAGACGAACACGTTCTCGTGACCCAGGGTGTCAAACCACAGGTAGTCGGTCCAGAAGCCGGCGATCGCCCGCAGGGAGAGCAGAAGAACGAAGAATGCCGCCACGACCCCGCCGACTATCAGGCGGACCTTGCGCGACCCCCTGGACGGACGCCGTCGACGAAGAGGGAAGGGGCGCGGTCCGGGTGGTGGGGCGTCTTCAGGGCGCATACGGGAAGCCTACGGCCGACACACAGACCTAGGACTACGGAGCCGGATCTGCCATGCCCCCGGAATGTGTTGTGAAAGCCTCACGGCACCTTTCCTCACGGAAGCGCCAGATCAGTGGTGTGGCCCCCATAGCGAGCCAAAGCGTCCAGGGCGTCTGCCAGATTGTCCACCCCCTCGACAACAAGGTCTCCGGCGTGATGTCGGGCTTCGGCCAACTCACCCGTCGGCACTAGGAATAGGTCGATCCCCGCTTCCCGGGCCGTCACCACCTTCTGGATGATCCCGCCGATCGGCCCCACGTTGCCGTCAATGTCGATGGTCCCCGTCGACGCCACCCGTAGGCCCCCGGTCAACTCGCCGGGCGTCACCAGGTCCAGGATGGATAGGGCAAGGGCCAAACCGGCCGAATTGCCACCCACCCGGCCGGTATTCACCCGCACGTCGATGGGGAGGCCCTCCACGTCCTCCCATCGAGTCTGGGGAACCACCCCCAGGAAGCCCACCGATGGGTCGTCCTCACGAGCCCCCAGAACAACCCTGACTATCCGGGACTGTCCGCCCCGGACCGGCTCCACTTCCAGAGCCACCACGTCCCCGGGGTGATACGTCCTGAGGACCGCCACAAGGTCGAGGACCACCCGGGTTGGCTCGCCGTCCACGGCCACGATCACGTCGTCTGTAGTCAGCAGCCCGGCGGACGGTCCTGTTACCTGAGCCAGGCCCACTCCGGTGGCCTCGTATGGGTCGACCCCCAGATAGCGGAGGGCGGCGGCCACCGCCGCCGACTTGGATACCCGCATCAGGTCCAGGTTGAAAGTCCTGTTCTCGTCGCGGGTCCGATCACCGAGGACCAGGTCTTCCTCGAGGAGGGTCAACGACCCCCTGATCCGGGCCTCCAGGTATTCCCAGCCGTTGACCGTGGAGTCCTGCTGGACCGTCGTGAAGTACACCTCACCGACCGGCTCGAACCGCTGGCCCTTGGTGACTACCACTCGGTCACTGAGTGACCGGACGGACCCGGGGCTGAACACAAAGTAGGGCAGTTGCACGAATGCCAAAATCAGAGCAGCGGCCACCCCGAGGAGAACCAGGGATCCGACCAGCATCCGTGGGCGCCGTGCACCGCCCCTGTCCACGGGGTCCTCCACGGGTAGGTTTCTCGTCGTGGAGTTGCCGTTTCCGCCGCTTGACGGATCGATCCCGACGCCGGTGTTCGTGTCCTGGTCGTTGATGATGCTTTTCCTGGGCGCCGTCGAATACGGGGCGATCTGCCGGTTCTCGCCGACAGTGACCCAGCCTGCCACGGACCCGACCCGATCGAGCATCGGACTTCGGCACGGCTTCGGCCTCCCCAACCGATCCACGGTCCGCCTCCTGCTGGCCCGCCGGTCACAGATTCCGCCCTCGGGGGACCTCGAGTTTGCTGTGGACAGACCGTGGAGTCCCGGAGCCCGCCTAGGCATCTGGTTCCAACCGCCCCGACGGGTGATCACCGGCCGTAAAGCTCACATCCGCTGGTGGCACCGGCTTCGTTCGCTGGTCCTATTGGCCGTCTTCGTGGTGGTCGCCGGGGTAGCTGTCGCCACGGCCATCGGACTCGTGGTGTTCCTTTCCGGGTTTCTCCTAGAACAGGCCATCGGCTGACCGTGGCCTCAGCCGATCCGGACAACGGCATCCCGAGTGGCCGCCACGTCCACCAGGGAACCGCCCCCAATGCAGAGGTGGCGGACCGGCGCCGCCAGGCCGTCCTAGCCGGGTACCACGGAGACCCTGCTGGAGCCCGCACCCTGCTGTTCGATCCAGAGCCCGTGGTGCGGGCGGCCGCCCTGGGTGCCCTCCACCGCATGGCGGGGGACCGAACGACCGACGGCCTCAGCGATCTCGAGCTGACCAATGGCCTCACGGATTCCGATCCCGCGGTTCGGCGACGGGCTCTTGAGGTCCTTGCCGGGTGGGATTCCGCCAGCGACGTCCACTGGAAGGCCCTCGTGGCCCTACTCGCTGACGACGACCAGTCGGTAGTCGAAGTGGCCTGCTGGACGGCCGGCGAACACCCGGAGTGGTCTGACCATACGGTCGGCCCCCTCTCCGTCGTTGCCGGGACGTCCAAACTGAACAACGGTCACGACGATTATCTGTGTCGCGAGGCCGCGGTGGCCGCCCTTGGCGCTGTCGGACACGCGGGCGGGCGGGCATCCGTCCTAGCCGGGCTCTCAGATCGTCCGGCCGTAAGGCGACGCGCCGTCCTAGCCCTGGCCTCCTTCGAAGGGGACGACGTGGAGGCTGCCCTTCGGTCCGCCCTCACCGATCGGGACTGGCAGGTTCGGCAGGCCGCTGAGGACCTCCTGGGCGTCGAGCCGGAAGGGTCACCGACCCAGGATTCCTAGCGGCGGCCCTCCATGAACATGGCCCGCATTGCCTCGAATGACTCGATGCACTGGCCGGCCCCCATCACCACGCACTCCATCGGCGTGGCTACCGGGACCACTGGAACGCCGGTCTCGTCCGACAGACGGACGTCGAGACCCTGCAGAAGGCTCCCACCTCCTACTAGACAGATGCCCTGGGCCAATAGGTCCTGAGCCAATTCGGCCGGCGCCTGGGCCAGGCAGGCCACCACCGAATCCACCATGGCCGACACCGGCTCGTCGATGGCTACGCGGATTTCTGCCGGCGTCAAGATCACCGTCTTGGGAAGGCCACTGAATATCTCACGACCCCTCACCTCGGCTCGCCCCTCGTCCGGGGTGGGAGCGGCCGAACCGATGTGCCATTTGATCTCCTCGGCGGTGCGCTCACCTATAGCCAACCCGTACTCGCGGCGCACGTAGTCCTTGATGGCGGCATCGATGTCGAAGGAGCCGACCCGGACCGCCTCGAGAGCCACTACGCCCCCTAGCGAGAGCAACGCTGACTCCGAGGTTCCTCCACCGATATCGACCACCATGTTCCCCACCGGCTCACTGATCGGGAGGTTGGCACCAATGGCCGCCGCCATCGGCTGTTCAATCAGCTGCGCATCGGCGGCCCCGGCTTTTCGGGCCGCCTCGGTCACTGCCCGACGCTCCACGGCGGTGATGGCCGAAGGCACACAGACCAGCACCTTGGGACGGTTAAAGCGGCTCACACCAACCCGTTCCAGTAGCAAGCGGACCATCCGCTGGGTGACGTCGAACTCGGTAATGGCCCCCTTTCGCAGCGGCCGCTTGGCCACCACGTGCTCCGGGGTTCGCCCGATCATGTGCCAGGCCTCGTCGCCCATGGCCAGAACGTCACCCGTCCGCTCGTTGATGGCGATTACCGATGGCTCGGCCAGCACCACCCCCTCCCCGCGTGCGTAGACCAGCGTGTTGGCCGTCCCAAGGTCGATCGCCAAGTCCCGTGCCACGAAGGGTTCCTAGCCGTCCCGCTGGTCCTCGAGCCGACCCGGTTGGGCGTCCCAATCCTCCCGGCCTAAGACTCGGAGGCCACCGTCACCGTGTACTGGCGTCGCGGATCTTGGCGATGACGATCGCAGGGACCGCAGCGTGCGTCGTAGCTCGTTGGGGTCTTCGACCCTGGTGCGTGGCCGGCTGAACAGCCACACAACGATTGAGAGCACGACCGCCATGCCAGCCCCCCCAATCAGGAATAGGGCGGCCGGGTTCACCGTGCCACCTTGCCAGCCGGGCCGTTCGACCCCTCAACGTCGACAATATGTTGGGCGTCCGCTCCCCAGTTCTCGCCACCGTCCCACGTCTCGCTCTTCCAGATCGGAACGGTGGCCTTGAGCGTGTCGATGCACCAGCGCCCAGCCTCAAACGCCGTGTCACGGTGGGGTGATGACACGGCTACCACCACGGCGGCCTCACCAACCTCCAACGGGCCGGTCCGGTGCACCAGGGCTACACGTCCCAGATCTGGCCACCGCTGGCGGGCCCCGTCGGCAATCTCACCCAAGCGAGGGACTACCTGAGCGTCATAGGCCTCGTATTCCAGGGCCGTCACCCCGGGACGACCCTCGGCGTGGTCGCGTGCGTTTCCGCAGAAAACGACCACCGCACCGCAATCCGGTTGACCAACCCAGCGGGTCAACTCCTCGACCGGTAGTGGGTCCGATGTGAGTTCCAGCCGAGTCTTGGTATCCGTCTTGTCGGACCCGACCGGGTTTGCTTTCATGGGACGCAATCGTACGGTGCCCGACGGACCGGTAGGTCGCAGCGTCCCGACCCGTCCGGAGGCTTCCGGTACCGGCGGCCCACCTAGCGGCGCCGTCACCTTCGGCGGTCGGCTGACCGTCCGCGTACCAACCGCAACATCAGCCAGACCAGCCCCACGGCCAGGATCCCCGCCCCAACCAGCGATGCCTGCTGGCGGGCCCGGGCGTCCATCCGGTCCAGGATCCCCGGCTCATGCCCGGCCACGTAGGCCTCCTCGTTGGAGTGCGACGGCTCCCACCCCAGGTCACGTAGACGGTCGTTGGAAACCACCCACGGATGCACCGAGTACGGGAAGACCCCGGGGGGTGCCGGCGAGAGGCCGGTAGCAAACAGCACCCGGCCCACCAGTACAGCCAGGCGGCCCGGAAGGCGCAGGCGCGGACCCGGCCCTCCTAGCTCGGCCATCACGTCGACGCCGATCCACCCGTCGGGTGCCACGTTCAGTGGGCCATTGTGACGGGCCTCTACCGCGCACACTGCGGCATCAGCCAGGTCGTCGCTGTGCAGAAACTGACCGAGGGGTTCTCCCTCGTCACTACGAATCGACGCTGCGGCCCCCACTACGCTGGCCAGGCCTCCGGGGCGCTCCTCGGCCACCGTCACCGCCGGTCGTAGCACGGTCAGGATCCGCGAACCCGACGAACCGGCCCTGGCACCTCCTCCACCCCCGTCAGCCCACGCGGTGGCCATCTCCTCGAGACGAGCCCGGTGCACGGCAAACAGGAAGTCGGGACACGGCCGCACCGGCGCGGCCTCAGTCAGCGGCACCGGGTTGTCCGGCCAGGCGCCGTAGACCATGGCCGAGGACCTCACCACGAGGTGCTCGACCCCCACGTCAGCCGCCGCAGCCAAGAGGCGCTCCATGACGGCCAACCGGTTGTGGCCGGTGTTGGCACCCAGGTCACCCGCCGTCACGCCGGACGCCAGGTGAACGACAGTGTCGGCATCGGCCAGGAGATTACGTAAGTCGGCCACCGCCAGGTCCACTACCCGGATCTCCACGCCGGGAGCGGGCGGAACGCTGGAGCGACGGTCCAACCCCAGGACGTCGTGCCCGGCAGCGGCCAAGCGGGCGCAGACCCGGCGCCCGACGGCGCCGGTGGAGCCCGTGACAACGATCCTCACCGGAGACCTCCGGAAGCCCGACTGCCGGACCCCTCCAGACCCGCTGGCTGAACTCCTACCCACAGGAAATGCGCTGACTCCATCGCCATAGAGTGCCCGTATGAGCGCCGAGGATCCACCACAGCCTCCCGATGACCAGGACCGCCCCAGCAGCGGAGCCGATCCTTTCGCCGCTCTCTTCCAGGCCTTCGGGGGAACACCCGGTAGCGGCCTACCGGGCCTCCCTGGAATGAGCGGCGCCGGTGGACAGGATCCGGCCCGCCAGATTGCCGTGGCCATCGCATCCGAAGGGACTAGCGAGCCGAACGTGGAGCCTGTAGTCCGTATGGAGTACGAGTCGCTGGTCCGGGTGGCCGAACTCAACGTCACCGACCGAACCGGCCTGACAGTGTCCCGTTCGGGAACCTTGGGGGTCCGACCAGTTACCCGAGCCGGTTGGGCGTTAGCTTCCGTTGACGCCTACCACCCCTACCTGGCCCGCATGACAGGGGTGCCTGACGATCCGGTAGCCGGCCTGTCAGCATTCGGCCCGGGAGGCATCGAGGTGGTGTCCGGCGACCCCGACGACCCCATGACAGACCTGTCGGAAGGCTGGCTGTCCGGTCTGGTAGCCGCTATGGCCCCTCTAATGGCCTCCGTCACCACCGGGACAATGGTCGGACGACTAGCCACCCGGAACCTCGGCTCCTACGACCTACCCATCCCTCGGGAAGGGGATGAGATCCTGGTCGTGGCTCCAAATGTGGCCGCGTTCGCTGACGACTGGAGCCTCCCCGCTGAGGACCTCCGACTCTGGATCTGTCTCCACGAGGTCGCCCACCATGCGGTGCTCGGCGTCCCCCACTTACGGGCCGTCCTCGTTGACCTGCTGTCACGACACGCTGGGGCGTTCCGCAACGACCCGTCGGAACTCCAGGAGCGGTTGGGCGACGTGGACATCTCCGGCGGTCCCGAAGCCCTGGCCCGCCTCCACGAGGTGCTGGACCCGGAGATGGTGCTGGGCGCAGTCCGCTCCCCCGAACAGGAGGCGCTGCTGCCAAGGCTGGAAGCCTTGGTTGCCGTGGTCATCGGCTATGTGGACCATGTGATGGACGACGTCGGAAGCACCCTCATCGGGTCGTACCGCCAGGTCACCGAGGCTGTCCGGAGGAGGCGGGTCGGCACCGGGGAGGCCGATCGGTTCGTGGAACGGATCCTGGGCCTCGACCTCACCCAGGATCAGGTCGACCGAGGGACGGCCTTTGTGGAAGGTGTGGTGGACCGCGACGGGGCCGACGGCCTGGCCCGTTTGTGGTCGGACAAGCGGTACCTGCCCACTCCGGCTGAGGTCGACGCTCCCGGCCTCTGGTTGGCCCGCATCGACCTACCCGACAACGACTAGATCGCTAATCGGAATCTGATCAGCTACGGCACAGCACGTCGACGAAAGCCAGACGGTTAGGAGGTGTCGCGACGCCAGAAGCCCAGTTGTCCGTCTGGCCGGTCGGGGTCCTCCGGGGTGACGACCGGCGGTGCCGGACGGGTCCCCTGACGGAACCACCAGAGGGCGATCAGAATGGCCACGGCCACCATGCTGTATCCGTGTTCCACCTGGAGGGGGAGGAAGACGGCCAGGAAGGCCCCCACGGCCCACACCAGCTGGAATCGGCCCTCGAAGCGGGCGAACGACCGGCCGTGGTTGGCCCCCGGGGCGTCACGTTGGACCAACGAGTCGAATGCCAACTTGGCTGTTCCGCTGCAGAGAGCTACCAACCCGCCGATGACTACCGCCCCACGCAGGCCGCCCAGCCAGGCTGAGAGCACCGAGCCAGCACATCCGAGGAACAGGACACCCAGGATGATCCGCTCCTCGGATAGCCGCCGTCGCACTACCGGTGCCAACCGGGCGCTCAGGAACGCCCCGACGCCCACCGAAAGGAGCACCAGGCCGAAGTGCCAGGCTGGCGCGGCCGGACTGCCCAGGACGTCCTGCCCCCGTACCAGACCGGTTGATGCCCCCGCCGCCCGTCCCGCGCCGTCGATCGGGACCCCTTCCACTCCGCCTCGGAACTCGAAGGCCAGAAGAAATGTGGTGAAGCCGACCACGGCCCTAAACGTCCCGATAGCTACCGAAGCGGCCCGGATGCCCCGCTTCCTAAGCTCGGCCCGCTCGCCAGCCGTGGTAGGGGCGGGCGCCACCACCACCTTGGGGAGCCGGAGGGCGAACAGCAGAGTCAAGGCATAGGCCCCTACGGCCACCATGGCGGGAACTGTCTGCCCGACCAGTAGGGCGAGTCCACCGATCCCAGCGCCCACCATGCTGCCCACGGCGCTTAGGAGGGCCAACTTGGCGTTGGCCTCCACAAGCTGTAGGTCGTTGCGGACCAGCGACGGCACCACCGCGCTCTTGGCCACCGAGTAGCCCTTCTGCAGCACCAGTAACCCGAAGGCCAGCGGGAACAGCAGCAGACCGTCGAGGTGGAGGGCCATCTGCCAGGCGACGAGGCCACGACCCAGGACGGTGAGGAGAATCATCCCCCGCCGCCCCCCACGCACGCTGTCAACCAGCGGGCCAATCAGAGGGGTGACCACGGCAAAGGGGGCAATGGTCAACACCAGGTAGAGGGACACCCTCCATCGGGCGGCGTCCGGGTCGATAGAGAAGAAAATCGAGCCAGCTAGGGCGACGGCGACCATGGCATCGGACGCCGCCCCTAACACGTGTGTCCGGGCGAAACGGGTAAAAGGACTAACGATGACCCGGGGCCTGTCGGCCGGAGAGGATCCCGTCCCCGATGCGTCGCCGTCCACGGTTCGGAGGCTACGGGGCTCCGACCCCGGGTGGGGGGCCGGACTACCTCTCGTAACAGCAGCCGACACCACGTACGGCGGTGATTTGGGTTGGGGGCCGTGGATGGTCTTCCACCCGGGGACTCAGTCGGAGACTCCGCCCGAAGCCGGTTGGCTCCGCCACCCTGTCGCCCACTCGTCGAGCGGAAGGTCCCCCGACGCGGCGTGGGTTGGCGCCAATGGAGTAACTGTGGCCCAACCGTTCCGCAGCAGGTCGCTGTCCGAGTCCTCGGGCACCGGTAGGTCGTTGGCCACCAGGTCGAGGCAGAGGCCGACCTCATCTCGTCTGGTGATAACAGTCCGAACGCCTCCCACTGGTGCTAGGTCGGCCCACCGCAGACCCCTAGTTTCCGACGTTGGCCTATCCGGCACGTTGAGGTTGAGCACGGTCCGGGGTGGCGCCTCGACCATCCAGGGCATCATGGTCTGAGCCAGGTCGGCGGCCGATTGCCAGTGGGGTTCATGATGCGACCCAAGGTCGTCGCTTCTGGACGGGGCCACGTCCAGGCTGACCGCCAGGCCTGACCAGCCGAAACGCTCACCAGCCAGGACAGCCCCGATGGTTCCCGAGAACAGGGTTGAACGTCCGGTATTGGGTCCCCGGTTGATGCCGGCTACTACCGCTTTAGGTGGGTCGCCGAATCCGCCCAAACTGGCCAGCATGGTGATCAGCGCTGGGGGCGCAGCCGCCGAGAACCCGACCAACGACCCACCGTCCGGCAAACTGACTTCCACCTCGTCCACTGCGACCCGACCAGGGTCATCGATAGGACCAAGGCAGGCCGACGCGCCACTCCAGTCGGTGGACGGTGCAACCACTACCGGCTGATGTCCGGCAGCGGCTACCGCACCGGCTAAGGCACCAAGGCCCGGGGAGGAGATCCCGTCGTCGTTGGTAACGAGGATGCGCATGGTTATCGACCCTAGGGCCGGTTGCCTGGCACCGGACCAACTGATCTCAGAACAGTCAGTCCCGGTCCTCGACGTCCTCGTCGAAGTAATCCAGCCGGTCCACTGGCATGACCACGGCACTGACCACGTTCAGGGAGTGGGCGGTCACGCGCTTCAGGAACCGGTAGAGCAACGCCCGGGGCACCGCGTATAGGGCCTGACCGGTGGAGTGGACTAGCCCACTCACCAAGGCGTCGAACTCACGGCGTAGCTCGTCCCCCCGAGCGATGTAGGCCCGGGCCCGCTCCTCGTCACGCTCGGTCAGAATCTCGCCCATCAGGGCGATACGAGACGAGACCTCGTCGCGAAATCCTAGGATGCGCTCTAGATCTTCGGCCTCCGCAAACGACACTCCTTCCTCGGCCAGGTCGAAGATGTTCTTGTTGTAGTCGCCGATCCGCTCGAGGTCCTTGATCATGTTCATGAACACGAGCATCTCGGTGGCGTCGCCGCCGGCATGGACCGAGAAGTGCACGACCAGCTCGCGGCGGATTTCCATCTCGGTGACGTTGATCTGACGATCGGTCCGACGAACTTCGTCGGCCACCGAGGCAACCGAACCACCGGCTATAGCGTTCATGGCCAAGTCAAACGTGTGCCGGGCGTCGGTCACCATGCGCTGGACCTGCGCCTCAATGTGGCCGAGGCCGCTGTCGTCGCTGCGGCGGAAGAAACTCATCACCATGGGCGTCGTCCCCTTGTCAAAAGTTCGGTTTTAGGTCTCATCGGAGGATCAGCACGCCGAGCAGCGGCACCACCACGAACATACCCACCGTGTAGGCAACAGCCATGCTGCGCCGTTCCATGGCGATGTCCGCTAGGCCTCTTGCCAGACGTATCGGCACGCGTCGAAGGGCCTGAATCGGGTAGAAGACCATGATCCCGCTCAGGTTGAACAGCGTGTGCACGATCGCCACCGTGACGGCAGCCGGACTCCCAGTGGCCAGAGAGGCCAATAGGGCGGTGACCGTGGTGCCAACGTTGGCCCCAAGGGTCACCGGGTAGATGTTCTCGAGGGTCAGCACTCCTGAAGCGGCGAGTGGTACGAGCACGGACGTCGTAATCGATGATGACTGCACCGAGATCGTGATGATCGCGCCGATAAGGATGGCCACGATGCCGGAACCGGCGCCGAGGGCCCGGTTGATGGCGGCCTCGACCCGGTCGGCCACCAGCAGTCGCATGTTCTTCGTAATAAAGGCCAACGCCACAAAGATGAGCGCCACCCCGATGACGATGAGCAAGCCACCCAGAACGTTGCCGTGTGCGCCGAGATCGGCCAACAGGTCCTTGACCCAACCGGCAGGCATCTTGACTGCCTGCTTGAGGGGGCTCCTGAAACTCGCACCCGAACTGCCAATGACCTGGTCGGTGATCCATCCGGCGGTTCGGGACAGGTAGTTGGTGGCTATTTCGAACGGCAGAAACACGAGCACGGCCAGGACGTTGAAGAAGTCGTGGACCGTGGCGGCTGCGAAAGCCCGTCGGAACTCTTGGGCACGCCTCATGTGGGCGAGGGACACCAGCACGGCCGTGACAGTCGTACCCACATTGGCGCCCATGACCATCGGCACCGCTTCGTCGACTCCGACCACACCGCTGCCCACCAGGCCCACGATCACCGAGGTCGAGACCGATGAGGACTGGACGAGGATGGTTGCCAGGAGACCAACGAAAAAGCCACCGAGCGGATTAGAAACGCCGTCGAATAGGCCGTCAACCAAGTCCTTGCCGAGGTACTTGAAGCCACCGCCTAACAACTCGACCCCGGTCAGGAACAGATAGAGAAGGGCCAGGACGAGCAGGGCACGAACCAGTGGGGACATCCCCGGGCGGTTGTCTGCGTGTCCGGAGAGGGCGGTGGGAGAGTCGGTCATCAGCAAACGGACGGTGCGGCGACAAGCCAACCAGCCCTCCGAATCCTACGAGATCGACCTGACCGGTATCCGGCTATATGGACGAAAATGTAGGTAAACCCCATCCGAAAGGTAACGGGGCGTTAAATGTCCGCTGGTCCCCAATCTCCCGTCTCAACGGACGGTTTTCGGCTTTTACGGGGGTTTTCGGTCCTGTGTGAGAGAAATAGGGCATCAGGGGCGGAGTCGCCCACCGGACCGACCGTACGGCGGTCCAGAAAGCAGGAGAGATACCGACCATGGAAACCACCTGGATGGCCCGGGGTAGTTGCGCTAACAGCAACCCCGAGGTTTTCTTCCCCCACGACGGCATCGGCGTCGAGATTGCCAAGCAGATCTGCATCGGATGCACCGTCACAGCGCCGTGTCTTGAGTACGCCCTCACCAACCGTGTCGAACACGGTGTGTGGGGAGGCTGCTCCGAGCGTCAACGGCGCCGGATCCTGAAAGAACGCCGAGCGGCGGTCCACGCGGGCCGACAGAAGGATGATCTGGTGGCCGTGGCCGCCTGATCCCCAGGGGCGACCCCTCCACGCCCCGTTCCGGCAGCGACCCCGACGATTCAGGCGTCGGGGTCGTTGTCGCGTTTAGGCGAACCGGGGTCAGACCCTGGAATCCGCCTCGTTCTCCTCGTCGTAGCCAAGGTCCCAAGAGATAAGGACGTTCTCGCGCTCGGCGTCGCGGTTGATGCGTTCCCGGTTACGCCGAAACTGTGGGTCGTGGGGCGGGAGAAGCAGCAAGCGGGCGTGCACCCGGTCCCTGAAAGACTCGATCAGGTGCGGATCGCCGAAACTCGACCGGACCTCCCAATGCGGAGCGGCCGGTCCGAGGTAGACAACCTTGACGTCACCAATAGGCGGTTGCGGTTCGAGTTCCTCAGAGAAGTTGCTCATAGGCCCGGAGTGTACCGGCGGGCCTGTTATGCCCGGCCGGCCGGAACAGCCACCTAAGCCGAGTCCCTGACGTGAACGGTCCCCTGGTCAGGAAGTTTCGTCGTCGTCCCCGGGACTGGCCTCTGCCTGGCCCTCGGCAAGCCCCTTCTGGAGTTCCTTCTGGGCCCGTCCCAAGTTGCGAGCCAACTTCGGGAGTTGGCTACCACCGAACAGGACCAGGCCGATGATGGCCACAATGAGGAGTTCCTGGGTTCCGATGACAGCAAGAGCGCTCATAACGAGACCCTACCCAACGGCGGATCGGACAACAGGCCAGCTAAGGGTCCTACGAGCGAGGACCCCATTCTCGGATCTGTCAGCCAGCCTCAGCGGCCCGGACTGCTGTCTGACGATCTAGGGCTCGCTGGCGACGGATGCGACGCCGTTCGCGCTCGCTCATCCCACCCCAGATCCCGAACTTTTCGCCATTCTGGAGGGCGTACTCAAGGCAGTCGACGCGTACCTCGCAGCCCCGGCAGACCTCTTTAGCCTCGCGGGTGCTCGCCCCGCGCTCAGGGAAAAAGAGATCCGGATCCACGCCCAGGCAGTTAGAGAGGTCCTTCCAACTGGTGTCCAGATCAGGCTTCGCGATGATCCCCATCGAACCGGCCGCCTTTCTGCTGGCCCGCCCTCCTCCGGTTGGGGAAGGCCATCGATTAATGCCAGCAGTGGAATTACATCACTGTGATTCCCTAAATTGCAAGGAGAATTAAAGTTTTTTCGACGTTCCCTCGATCAGCGAGTTCAGCTCACCGAACGTCGGTATTCCACGAAATCAACTAGCACGTAGTCATCCAAGTCCTCGTTGGCGGTGAAAACTGCCTGTCCCCTGTTAACGCGGTTGGTGTCCTCGATGACCGGGCCGGGTGTGGGGTGGCGCTCAGCATGAGCACTGTGATCCGGATGTCGTCGCGGGTGCACCATCGAACCTCCCGAAGGATCCGGTCCACCGTTTCCCGAGTAGGGAGGAGGTACCCGCCGCCGGTTCGACGCGGTTGGGCCGACCGGCGGACCCTCCCGTAGCGTCGAGCAAGCCGTCAACCCGATACCAGAATGGAAGCGCCCGATGCCCATCAACCCCGATGCCTCCGGTTCGATTGGCGAGCCCACTGAGATCTCATGGACCTCCAAGCAGAGTCTGCTGTATGCCCTAGGCATCGGAGCTGGCAGCAGCAATCCCACCGGCTTCGAGTTGGAGTTCACGACCGAGAACTCGAATGGCATCGCCCAGCGAGCTTTCCCCACCCAGTGCGTAGTTATTGGTGGAGGGCGGACCCCGGACTTCGGCGACTTCAACCCGATGTTCCTGCTCCATGCCGAGCAGGCAATCACCTGCTACCGGGAAATGCCTGCCTCGGGTTCAGGAATCGCCACTGGCCGGGTCGGTGACATCTGGGACAAGGGCAAGGCAGCCCTCGTGTACCTGGAGACCGACGTTGCCGATTCCGACGGGAACCCACTGTGGTCTACCCGAGCTGGCCTCTTTCTGGGCGGCGAGGGCGGCTGGGGTGGAGACCGGGGTCCGGCCAGCACCTGGGAGGCTCCGGACCGTGAACCCGACCACATCGTCACGTACACCACCCGAACCGATCAGGCCCTGCTCTACCGGCTCAGCGGAGATCGCAACCCGCTCCACTCCGACCCCACATTCGCTGCCGGCGCAGGCTTCGATCGGCCGATCCTCCACGGCCTGTGCACCTACGGGTTCACCGGACGGGCCCTGCTGCACGCAGTATGCGGCTCCGATCCAGCCCGCTTCGCTGGCCTAGGCGGCCGGTTCAAGTCGCCGGTCGTGCCTGGGGAGATACTGGACATCCACGCCTGGGAGGTCGACGGACCTGACGGTGACACCGTGCTGTTCCAGACCCGGGTCGGTGACCGAGTGGTCTTTGACAGCGGCGTCTTGACCCGTCGACCGTGACCAAGCCTGGATCCGACCGGGATTACCAGTCAGTTTCGGAATCGGTTCTGGAACTCGGGCCCCGGGGGCCTTTCTGTTAAAGCGCTTAGAGAGGTGGAGGCCTCGAAAACCATCTCCACCGCGCTGGCCTTAGGTCCGCCGATAGGTCACTTAACTCCTGGCTCTTCGCCCAGTAGGGCGTGAACGGCCGGAACCCTAGCGACGACTCAGTCACGGTCTCCTAGCTGCCCTAGCTAGGCGGTCGGACCACCGACGGTAGCGTCGGCGCCATGGACCTCACCGGGCCGTGGAGGGCGCAGGTCGCCGATGATCTTCTGCGTCGCACCTTCCCCGACGACAGCTTGGACGACGACGACTGGCCTGAGGTGGAAGTCCCCGGCCACTGGGCCGACCACTCGGACTTTTCTGACTCAGACGGTCCACTCCTGGTCCGGACCAGGTTTACGACCGACACCCCCCACCCCGACCGCCGCCTCTTCCTGGAACTGGACGGCGTGGCTTACCAGGGCGACGTCTGGCTGAACGGCTCCTACCTGGGTCCGACCGAGGGCTACTTCGTCCCCCATGCCCTAGAAGTCACCGAGGAGGCTCGCCGCCGCCACGACCACCTACTTGCCGTCGAGGTGACCTGCCCACCAGTCGGCAACCCTGACGAGAAACGGACCCTGACCGGAGCCACCCAGAGCGGGCCCAACAGGTGGAATCCGGGAGGCATCTGGCGGCCGGTCCGCCTCCGGGAGACTGGACCCGTCCCCCTGCACCACCTCCGAGTGGTCTGTACCCGGGCCACTGAGAGCGTGGCCACCCTGGCGATCCGGGCGGTGGTCCACACCGACCGGCCCCGTCCGGTCGTGTTCCGGACCCGCGTCCTGGGCATCGACCATCGCCACGGGCAGCCCCTGGCCGGAGGCGAGAACCGTGTGGAGTGGTCGGTCCGAGTACCCCGCCCCCCGCTTTGGTGGCCCGCCGAGCTAGGTGGCCAGCCCCTGTGCGAACTGACCCTCGACGTGGCCACCGTCGATGGTCTCGTGAGCGACACAGCGATCCGCACGGTGGGCTTCCGCTCGGTTCGGATGCGCGACCACGTCTGGCGGGTGAACGGCGAAAGACTGTTCCTCCGAGGTGCCATCGTTCCCCCGCTGGCCCGCGGTCTGGCCGCCGTAACCACCGAAGGGGCTGAGGCTGACCTCCAACGGGCTGCCGCTGCCGGCCTGAACCTGGTGCGAGTGGCTGGTCACGTCTCGGCACCCGCCCTCTACGAGGCGGCTGACCGGGTCGGGATGCTGCTCTGGCAGGACATGCCCCTCCGGGGCGGCTACCACCGTGACGTCCGCGGCCAGGCAGCCCGCCAGGCCCGGGAGATGGTCGACCTCCTAGGACACCATCCCTCAGTCGTGGTCTGGTGCGGGCACGACGGGCCCGACCCGGTCGACCGGACCCGGGCCGCTCCCCGGCTGCTAGACCAGCAGAAACCGACCTGGAACCGCACAGTGCTCGACCGGACGGTCCGTCGGGCCCTGGACCAGGCCGACCCGTCACGGCCGGTAGTCAGCCACTCGGGGGTACTTCCTAACCTCCCCCGGCTGGACGACGCCAACAGTCATCTGTGGTTCGGCTGGTACAGCGGACGACGAGCTGACCTGGCCGCCTACCTAGACCGTATGCCCCGTGCCGGCCGGTTCGTATCGGCGTTCGGATCCCAGTCGGTCCCCGAGGACTCGCCAGCCCTGTCTGACGGGACGCTGGACCAAGCCACCTGGCCTGACGTGGACCAGGAGCGCTTGTCCACCGTGTACGGGGCTGAAGCCGACGTGCTGCTGCGCCGCTTCCCTCCAGCCGACTACACGGATCCCGGGTCGTGGGCGGCAGCCACCAGACGCCACCAGGCCGAACTGTTGCGGATCCAGGTGGAGGCCCTACGGATCCGCAAGTACCGGCCCACCGGCGGTTTCGCCTTGGACCGCCTGCTGGACGTCGCTCCAGCCATCTCCGGTTCGCTTGTCGACCACCACCGGTCGCCCAAGCCCGCCTACGACCAGGTAGTCGCCTCCTGTGCGACCACCATTGTGGTAGCCGACCCACCGCTGTCAGGCATCGCCCCGCGGTCCACGCTTCGCTTCCGGGTCCTGGTAGTCCACGACGGCCGAGTCCCGCTGGACCACGTCCGGGTGGACGCTGTTCTGACCGTGGCCGGAAAGAAAGAGTCCTGGTCATGGGGCGGTCCTATCGAAGCCGACTCGGTCACCCTGGTCGGTACCGTCGAACATCCACTCGGTGACGCCACCGGCCCTGTTGACCTGATGCTGCATCTGGTCGGTCCGGCAGACGACGACGCGGGCGACGGCACGGAATCCGCTGCCCCTGGAGCGGTAACCAACTACTACTCCGGACGAATCGGTGCTGGCTAACCAACGGCCGTGAGATAGGGGCGGACCCCGGACCGCTATGCCAGAAATCGGCCATCTAGGCGGGAGATAACTCCGGAACTGTCTCATCTGCCTTGCGCTACCCTGCTGCCGGCGCTCGCCCCGAGCACTGCTCACCGGGTAGAGACGAGATGGCCTAGGAGAGCCCATGGCACAGACAACCGGACAGCGCTACCGCGTAGCCCCGGTTCGTCCCCGTGGACGCGAGTGGCCGTTCCCGCTGAACCTCTACCAGTCGGCCGTGGGCCGCAAGTGGGTCATGGCGGTCACCGGCCTAGGGCTGATCGGTTTCGTTCTGATTCACATGATCGGCAACCTCCACGTGTACGAGGGCCCGGCCCGGATGTACGAGTACGCCGAGTCGCTGCGCACTCTGGGTGGGGGCCTGGTCCCGCAGGGAACCGTTCTCTGGCTTCTCCGACTGGGGCTGCTGGGCATGTTCGTGCTTCACCTCCACTCGGCTATCACCCTCAGCCGGATGAGCGGTAACGCCAGCGAGAAGGCAGGACGGATCAGCGGCGCAAAGAAATATGAGGGCGGTCGGGATCACTTGGCTGCCACCTACGCCAGCCGGACCATGCGCTGGACCGGTCCGATCATCGCCCTGTTCATCCTCTACCACTTGGCTGACTTGACTTGGGGCTGGTGGCTGGGCGACGACTTCGTGGCCGGCGACCCGTACCACAATGTTTCCGAGTCGCTGGGCAACCTTCCGGTAGCGGTGCTCTACGTCGTGGCCAACATCGCTCTGGCGTGGCACATCTTCCACGGGGCCTGGTCGATGTTTCAGAGCCTGGGGGTCAACAACCCGCGCTACAACCACCTGCGCCGGGCCCTGGCTACCGGCGTGGCCGGCTTGATCCTGGTCGGGAACCTGAGCTTTCCCCTTCTCGCCCAGGCTGGACTCATCGATGAGGACGGACGGACCTGTCCGGTCGGAGAAGTCCAGGGGAACGCCTGCCTGGCCGACCAGGCCTCGGGTCACTAGAGGACGCCGCCATGAACTCGCCCTCCCCCGTCACCCCCAGGCTGGACGCCAAGGTCCCCGTGGGGGCCATTGCCGACAAGTGGCAGAACCACAAGTTCTCCATGAATCTGGTGAACCCCAACAACAAGCGCAGGTTCGACGTCATCGTGGTCGGCACCGGCTTGGCCGGCGCTTCGGCCGCTGCCTCGTTGGGCGAACTCGGCTACCGGGTCAAGGCCTTCACCTTCCATGACAGTCCTCGGCGGGCCCACAGCATCGCCGCCCAGGGAGGTATCAACGCAGCGAAGAACTACCCCAACGATGGCGATTCGGTCCACCGCCTCTTCTACGACACCGTTAAAGGTGGCGACTACCGGTCCCGCGAGGCCAACGTCCACCGCCTAGCCGAGGTCTCGGTCGACATCATCGACCAGGCCACCGCCCAGGGAGTCCCGTTCGCCCGTGACTACGGGGGCCTGCTGGATAACCGGTCATTCGGAGGAGCCCAGGTGTCGCGCACCTTCTACGCCCGTGGCCAGACCGGCCAGCAACTCCTGATCGGCGCCTACTCGGCCCTGATGCGCCAGGTAGCTGCCGGGACCGTGGAACTGCACAGCCGCTCCGAACTACTTGACGTGGTCAAGAAAGACGGCCGGGCCTGTGGGATCGTCACCCGCGATCTGCTCTCTGGCGAGGTCACTCCGCATTCGGCCCACGCCGTGGTTCTGGCCACCGGCGGCTACGGAAACGTCTACTTCCTGTCCACCAACGCCATGATGTGCAACGTCACGGCAGCCTGGCGAGCCCACAAGCAGGGAGCCTTCTTCGCTAACCCCTGCTACACCCAGATACACCCGACGTGCATTCCGGTCAGCGATGACTTCCAGTCGAAGTTGACACTGATGTCCGAGTCGCTCCGCAACGACGGCCGGATCTGGGTCCCCACAGCATTCGACGATGCCCGCCCCGCGGCCGACGTCCCCGAGTCCGAACGTGACTACTACCTGGAGCGCAAGTACCCGGCCTTCGGCAACCTGGTGCCCCGGGACGTGGCGTCCCGCAATGCCAAGACGGTGTGCGACGAGGGCCGTGGAGTCGGGCCGCTGAAGAACGGCGTGTACTTGGACTTCGCTGCGGCCATCTCCCGTGATGGTCTGGAAGCCATATCGGACAAATACGGAAACCTGTTCGACATGTACCACCGGATCACCGGTGAGAACCCGTACGAGCAGCCCATGCGGATCTACCCGGCCATCCACTACACGATGGGTGGCCTCTGGGTGGACTACCACCTGATGACCACGGTGCCTGGTCTGTACTGCATCGGCGAGGCCAACTTCTCCGACCACGGCGCCAACCGGCTGGGAGCCAGCGCCCTCATGCAGGGTCTGGCTGATGGCTACTTCGTGCTTCCGTACACCATCGGCGACGATCTAGCAGGCCTACTAGGGCAGGCCGCGGTGCCCTCCGACGACCCGGTGTTCACCGAGGCGGTTCGCGGGGTGGAGGACGAGCAGAAGCGGTGGCTGTCCATCAATGGCACCCGGTCCGTCGACCACTTCCACCGGGAACTCGGTCGGATCGTCTGGGAGTACATCGGCATGGCCCGCAACCAGTCCGGCCTCGAAAAGGCACTGACCGAGATCCCGGCGCTTCGCGAGGAGTTTCACCGCGACGTACGGGTCCTGGGTAGTGCCGAGACGCTCAACCAGTCGCTGGAGAAGGCCGGACGGGTCGCGGATTTCTTCGACTTGGCTGAGTTGATGGCCCGGGACGCCCTAGAACGAGAGGAGTCGTGCGGCGGCCACTTCCGGGAGGAACACCAAACGGCTGAGGGCGAGGCCCAGCGTGACGATGAGAACTTCGCCCATGTGGCGGCGTGGGAGTGGAATGGTGACGGCACTGCCCAGACCCGACACCGCGAGGAGTTGGACTTCGAGAACGTGGCGCTGGCACAGCGTTCCTACAAGTAGGGCCACGGAGCCGGAAGGGAGTCCGACATGTCCGAAGGGCACGGCGAGACCATCAACGTAATCCTGAAGGTATGGCGTCAGGACGGCCCTGACGCCGCGGGCCGGTTCGAGGTCTACCGTCAGGCCATCAGCACCGACGCTTCGTTCTTGGAAATGCTCGACATGCTGAATGAGCAGCTCAACGAATCCGGCTTAGAGCCGGTGGCATTCGAAAGCGACTGCCGCGAAGGCATCTGCGGAACCTGCGGAGTGATGATCAACGGCCGGGCCCACGGACCACAGAGGGCCACTGCCACCTGCCAGTTGCACATGCGGGAGTTCCGGGACGGCGACGAGATCGTGATCGAACCGTTCCGGGCCGCCGGTTTCCCCGTGGTCCGCGATCTGGCCGTGGACCGCTCACCTCTGGACCGAATCATCGAGGCCGGGGGCTTCATTTCAGTGAACACGGGGGCGGCGGCGGAGGCCAACCTGACCCCGGTTCC
>JAZADL010000038.1:0-4496 GCA_036123635.1 Actinomycetota bacterium | reverse complement strand
GGTCGATGGGAGATTCGACGTACGGGTCGTCGGTGTAGTGGGCGAACTCTCCGACGACCTCTATGTACTGGTCGTTTCCGTCGGCGCGCAGCCGTTTGTCCCGTTCGACGCGGTAGCGGTCCCGCATAGCGTCGGGATCGAAGCGGCCCTCGGCGGGGCTGACGGTTTCAGCCTGTCGGCTGGTGGTACTCAGCGTCGGGGTCCTTCTCCACGGAACTGTGGTGCTGTCAACAAACGCATCGGTGAACGGTCTTTCAAAATACTCGACTGGTTGCGGCCGGGGCCTCTCACCCGGTCAGGGGTTCGGTCATCGTCAGGTTTGGCGTTCGAGTATGGACCACGTTGGAAGGTGTCGCCTAAGCCGCGACCAACGGTCCTTTGCGGTCAGTCAATGGTCAGCCGGTACACGTTGGTTTCCCGCTTTTCGAACCCGAGGCGTTCGTAGAGCCGGTTGGCTGCCTCCCGGCTGGGCCGGGACGTGAGGTCCGATGGCCTCTCCCTAGAGGCGTCGCCGCGTGGCCCCAGCCCACCAGTTCCGCGGTTTGAGCCTCTCGCCGTAGCCAAGACGGTCATTCAACCGAAGCATCACCTTGCGCAGCCCAGTGGAGGCAAGGCGCCGCCCGAGCCGGTGGCGGCGTTTCGTGAAGTCCTTGTTATACGGGCAAACCCGCATGCAGATCATGCAATCGGTGACAATCTGCGTCCAGTACGAAAAGCACTTCTCGCCGTCAACCGACCACTTGCGAACACCCTTGATTGCCGAACGATTCAACTTCACCGGAGAAGGCGCCCCATCAGGGATTGCTTTAGGAGGGCACGCATCAGTGCAGCGCCTGCAGACCTCACAGAATTCGCTTACCCCGAACTCGACCGGGGCGTCGTGGTCCACCGGCAGGTCGGTGAAGATCTTCCCGAACCGAACCCGCGGTCCAAACTCGGGCGTAATCACCAGTCCGTGCCGGCCGTACTCACCCAACCCGGCCTGGATGGCTAGTGGAATGGCCAGAGCAGTGTCGTTGAGACTAGGTACGGCCTGGTAGCCGAGATTTCGAAGCCACTGCGCAGTAGCCAAAAGCACCAGGGCGTCCTTTGAGTAGCCGAGACCGACGGCTGCCCCAGACAGTGCTGATGGCACAGTGTCGACAAGGTCGTGGTCCATGGCCTGGCCGACAACAACGACGCTTGTCAGCCCGGCAGGCAGCCCAACCGGTCGCCCCTCGCCGGCATGTCGTGCATAGCGTTGGCTGTAGACCCCACGTTCGTCATGGGCGCAGATCCCGACGAGGTCAGCTCCAAACAATGTGGCGACCTGCTTGACGGTCGTCGCAGCGTCAGCGGGGGATCCCATGTCGAAGTGTTCGCTTGGACCGTCGCGGAGTTGGCTGAGCGGACTTAGAAACCCGTCGCGTAGATCTTCCGCGTCATGCATTTCTGCGAACACGTCAGCCACATGCCAAGCAGCGTTACGAATCGCGTAATCACGCTGCCCAAACCCGGAAGCCTTGCGCCACTGTCGAAGAGGCTCGCGGTGGGAACGGAAGAACTCGCGGGCGGCATCAGTAGCGATCTCCGGATCCCAGAACGCCCGGTTGAACACATCGTCTACCTGGCTGAACCGTTCAAAGTCGGGGAGCACCTCCCAGGAGGGCCCGGACGGAAGATCGACGACAACCTCGCTCAGTTCTTCTGCCATTAGCGTCTGCCCGTCTTTGGCCGAGGCGGACAATCCGCCTTCAGGCACCAACAAGAATTGGAACCCTCAAGCAGAAATTACCCCCATTCCATTTGGTAGGGCCGATCGGAGTGGGCAATCCAATTATCGTTGGCACTGGAGAGGGCCTGACTTGCGTCTACTCGTACTGCAACACATCGAATGCGAGCATCCGGCACAGCTCCGGCACTTCCTCGCACGTGACGGCATCGACTGGACCGCCGTCGAACTCGACGAAGGCGAGCCAATCCCACCGCTTGAAGGGTTCGACGCCATGTGGGTTATGGGCGGCCCGATGGACGTGTGGGACGTCGAAGAACACCCGTGGCTGCTCGACGAAAAAGAGGCGATCCGAACCTGGGTGGTTGACCTGGGCCGCCCCTTCCTCGGGCTCTGCCTCGGCCACCAGCTGCTCGCTGACGCGCTCGGCGGCACATGCGGCCACCAGCAACCTCCCGAGATCGGAGTCCTAGAGGTGGCCCTAACCCCGGACGGGCTCAACGACCCGATCTTCAACGGCATGCCAACAGTCCAACGGGCCCTCCAGTGGCACTCAGTGCAGGTCCTAGACCCCCCTGACGGGGCTGTCGTGTTGGCCTCGTCCGACGTGTGCCCAATCCAGGCAATGCGCGTCGGCCGCCACGCCTGGTCGATGCAATACCACGTTGAGGTCGAACCGGACACGGTGACCAACTGGGGAGACGTGCCCGCATACCGGACCGCGTTGGAATCGACGCTCGGCCCGACAGCGTTGGTCGGCCTCATAGCGGCAGCCGACCAGCACATGAACGATTTTGTGACCAACGCCGAATGCCTCTACGACAACTTCATGGAAGCCGCCCGGCAGGCGTCGTAAACGACCCCTGATGTCTGATCAAGCAGTGACCCCGTCGGACGTCTCGCCGACGCGCCGATGGCACGACCTCGACGCCCTCCGAGGCTTCGCCATGCTGCTCGGCATCGGCCTGCACGCCTCACTGGCCTTTTTTCCTTCGTTCTGGCCCGTACAGGACAAGAACGCCAGTATCGGAGGCCCGTTCGACGAGTTCCTGATCGCCGTCCACGGCTTCCGGATGCCGCTGTTCTTCCTGCTCAGCGGATTCTTCACAGCGATGCTCTGGCGGCGCCGCGGGATAGCGGCGCTCGTTTCCCACCGGGCCCGCAGGATCGTCCTACCGCTTGCCCTCGGCCTGGTCACGATCGTTCCAGCCGTCGATTGGGTATCTGAACGCGGTATTGAGTCGAGCAGCGAAAACTGGGCGATAGGCGCCGCCGAAAAGGGTGACATCTGGTTCCCGGTCCTGTTGGGCCACGCCGACGCAGTACCGGTGGCGGTCGCCAACGGCGCCGACGTGGACGTTCGCGGCGACGACAAGGGCACGCCGCTGCACCTGGCAGCCTTCATGGACCTGCCCGACGTGACACAAGCCCTGCTGGACGTCGGAGCCGATTACCGCCTGACAAACATCCACGGGTCAACGCCTCTTGAAGTCGCCGTCTGGGTAGGCAACCCGGCCGTCGCCGACGTGCTCGTGGCGGGCGGTGCTCCCGATATCCGGGCCGGCAGCCAACAGTGGCAGGACATCGACTGGTTCGGCGACGGCGCCGAGTTCGCCCAGGCTGTGCTCGACCCGCCGGAAGCCGACGACGAGATCGGCCTCGACTCGTGGATCGACCAGTTCCACCACCTGTGGTTCCTGTGGTTCCTGTGCTGGCTGGTCGCAGGGTTCGCCCTGGCCGCGCCCCTCGTCGTCCGGCTGGGACACACGATCACCTCGGTTGCCGTACGTCGACGCCTGCTCTGGGCCGCCTTCCCGTTGACGCTGTTCTTCCAGTTCCAGATGGGCGACGGCGGCGACTTCCGAGCCTTCGGGCCCGACACCTCAACCGGCCTGCTCCCCGCCGCACACGTTCTCCTCTACTACGCCGTGTTCTTCGGATACGGCGCCGCAGCCTTCGACGCCCGAACCGACGACGGCGAACCGCTCATCGACCGGCTCGGACGCCACTGGAAGGTCGTCCTCCCCGTTTCGGTGGTGCTGGTCTTCCCGCTCGCCGCAGGAGCGACCTTCGAGGGCGGCGACTGGACGGCAGCGGCGTCCCTCCAGGTGCTCTACACGTGGGGCATGACATTCGGCCTGATGGGGCTGTTCCGCCGGCTTCTCTCCAGTGAGCGCTACTGGGTGCGCTACCTGTCCGACGCCTCCTACTGGATGTATCTCGCCCACCTGCCACTTGTGATCCTCGCCCAGGACTGGATGCGCAGCTGGGACATCCCCCGGATTCTGAAGTTCCTGGCGATCTGCTGGACGGTGAGCGGCCTGCTGTTGGTGACCTACCGCTACCTCGTGCGCTACACCCCGATCGGCACCCTCTTAAACGGCGTTAGGACACGCCCAGAGCCTCGGGGAAACCCTTCGCTGGGCCACTCTCCAATAGAGGCGCCGTAACCGGGGGGACGACCACTAGGGGCGGTTGAAACCTGCAGCAACCCCTTGGTCGGGTAGGCGGGATTTGAACCGTCGCCCTTGCCCTGTAAGGCGTTACTTAAACGAAGTGTGCGGACGCGCACGTCCTGGGGCCACCCATGGCAGTTGCTGGGGAAGGGGGTACAAGACCCTCCACCGGGTGCTCAAGTGGGGGAGTTTTGGTGCGAGGGCTAAAGCAGTGACTGTCCCCGATTCGAGGCCAACCATCCTCACTGTCACCGAAGGTCGGCATAATGCCGTTAGAAGGTTAGACAGGCCAGTTGTGTCAGACAGGTTGAGTGAATGATCAAATACAT
>JAZADL010000037.1:0-5487 GCA_036123635.1 Actinomycetota bacterium | reverse complement strand
CTGCCCGTTCGCCTTCTTCGCCGAGTACGTCCTCGGGGTCCGCCCACTCGACGAACCCTCGGAGCGGACCGACCTGTCCCCCTCCGTCCGCGGATCGATCGTCCACCGGGTGCTCGAACGCCTGGTGACCGAGAGCCTCGCCGACGGATCAACACCCCGGACCGGCGAGGCGTGGACCACGGAGCACCGCGACCGCGCCGCCGTGCTCCTCTCCGAGGAGTGCAGCCACGCCGAAGCCCGCGGCGAGGCGGCCCACCCCCGCTTCTGGCCGACCATCCGTTCCCGCCTCGCCGCGGAGCTCGACGACTTCCTGGTCCTCGACTCGTCATTCCGGGCCCGATTCGGGAGCCGCCCCATCGCCGCCGAACACCGTTTCGGCGGTGGCGACGCCCTAATGGTGACGCTGGCCGACGGTCGGGTCCTCCGCTTCCGGGGCTCCGTCGATCGCGTCGACGAGGTCGCTGATGGCGGGCTTGTCGTCGTCGACGCCAAGACCGGAAAACCGGACCGCTACCGGACGATCCCTGAGGACCACTTCCCCGACGGCTCGTTTCTCCAACTCCCCATCTACGCCCTCGCCGTTGCTGCAAAGGACCGGGAAGTCACGCACGCCACCTACGCCTTCGTCGGTGGGGTCCCCGAGTCCCACCGGCACCTCGGCTACGACGTCGACGACGAGGTCATGGCCGCCTTCCGGCGGGTGCTGGCCTCGGTGGTCCGCGGAATCGAGGGCGGTGCCTTCCCCCACCACCCCCCGGAGAGCGACCGGCCAGAGGCCCACCGGTGTCCCCACTGCTCCCCCGACGGCCTGGACGCCCGCCGAGTCCGCGCCGCACGGGATCGGAAAGCGGGCGACCCCGTCCTCGCCCTCCATGCCGACCACCTCGTCACCGACTTCATGGCCGAACCCACCGACGAAGATCCGACCATCGTCCTCGAGGTGGATGCGGATGACCGGCCGGAAGGCGACCGATGACCGGTCCGGTACCCGGCGACCAGGCGCCACGCGACCGGATCGCCCGGTCACTCGACGAGAACCTGTTCGTCGAGGCCGGGGCGGGAACCGGAAAGACCACGGCCCTCGTCGGTCGCATGGTCGCCCTGGTGATCGACGAGGGCATCGCCGTCGAGGAGATCGCCGCCATCACCTTCACCGAGAAGGCCGCCGCCGAACTCGCCGACGGCTTCCGGCGGAGCCTCGAGGACGTCGCCCGCCATGACGGCGACCCGGACCGTCGGCGACGTGCCGAGGTCGCCCTGACCGACGTGGACCTCGCCTCGCTCACCACCCTCCACGGCTTCGCCCGTCGCCTCCTCGGAGACCACCCGCTGGAGGCCGGCCTGCCGCCGGGCTTCGACCTGCTGGACGAGGTGTCCAGCCACCTCGGCTTCGACGACCGGTGGGCGGACCTCCAGCATGGACTACTCGATGACGACGACCTCGCCCGGACCGTGCTGCTCGCCGACGCCATGCGAATCCGTCCCCACCACCTCCGCGAATTGGCCCGCACGCTCGACGACCGGTGGGACCTCCTCGGAGACCACCCGCCCCCTCCGGAACCCGACCCCGTGGACGTCGCAGGGATCCTGGGACACATGGACGAGGCCCTGGCTCTGGACCGGGATGACGTCGACGAGGACGACAAGCTCCGAATCAGGCTGACCCGAATCCGAGACGCCCAGACCGCGCTCGGCGGCGCCGTCGACGAGGCCGACACGGTCCGCGTTCTCGCCGACGACGACCACCGGAAGTCCCTTAACGCCGGGGGCGACGGGAACAAGAAGGTGTGGGGCGACGACAAGGCGGCCATCGTGGAGGCCGCCTACGCCGCACGGGATCTCTGGGACGCGCTCCTCCAGGCCACGGCCGGTGCCGTGCTCCGACGTCTCCTCGCCGATCTGGTGGCTGCCACGCTCGAGGCCGCCGCCGAGCGACGCCATGCAGGGACCCTGGTCTTCCACGACCTGCTGGTCATCGCCCGCGACCTGCTCGCCGACCCCATCGTCGGCGACGCCGTGAGGGCATCCCTCCACGAGCGGTACCGCCGCGTCCTGCTCGACGAGTTCCAGGACACCGACCCGCTCCAGCTCGAGCTCGCCCTCCTGCTGACTGACCCGGACTCCCCGGTCCACCCCTCCTTCGACCCCGGCGACTTCTCCCCCGACCCCGGTTCCCTCTTCCTCGTCGGCGATCCGAAGCAGTCCATCTACCGGTTCCGCCGGGCTGACGTCGCCCTGTACCTGCGCGCCCGCCGCACCCTGGACTCCACCCTGGTGGCGTTAACGGAGAACTTCCGGACCACGGTGCCGATCATCGATTGGGTCAACGCCGTGTTCGCCCATCTCATCGGCACCGGGCCGCCGTTGGACACCGCCGCCTCCCACCTGGTCCAGCCCGGCTATGTGCCCCTCGTCGGGCGACGACCTGCGGCGGCGAACGGACCATCGGTCACCCTGCTGGGCCGACACGCCCACGGCGACGAGATCGACGCCGCCGGGCTCCGGGACCTAGAAGCTACGGACGTAGCGGCAGCCATCGCCACCGCCGTCGTCGATCGCTGGACGGTCGAGGGGACCGACGGACGGCAACGCCCCTGTGGCTTCGGCGACATCGCCATCCTCCTCCCCACCCGTACTTCGCTGCCCGCCCTGGAGGCCGCGCTGGAGGCCGCCGGTATCCCCTACCGGGCCGAGTCCAGCTCCATGCTCTTCGCCACCCCCCAGGTCCGCGACCTCCTGATGGTGCTCCGGGCCATCGACGACCCGACCGACGACCTCGCCGTGGTTGCCGCGCTGAGGACCCCGTACCTCGGTTGTGGCGACGACGACCTCGCCCGTTGGCGCGTCCACCACGGCGGCACGTGGAACCACCAGGCGGACCAGCCCGACGGCGACTCCACGGTGGAGGTGGTGGCCTCCGGCCTCGCGTGGATGAGCGGATTGCACCACTGGCGCCACCACCTCGGACCGTCGGGGATCCTCGAACGCCTCATCCACGACCGGAGGGTGTTCCAGGTCGCCTACGGCGAGACCCGACCCCGCGACGCCTGGCGACGGGCTCGGCTCCTGTCCGACCGCGCCCGCGCCTACGCCGAGGTGGGCGGGGGCTCGCTGCGGGGGTTCGTCGACTGGTGCCTCGCCCAGGCCGACGCGAAGGGCCGGGTCGCCGAAACGGTGCTTCCCGAGGTCGACGACGACGCTGTGCGGATCCTGACCATCCACGGCGCCAAGGGTCTCGAGTTCCCCATCACCATCCTCTCCGGCATGTCAACCCAGACCGCCCGGACCGACTCCGGGGTCCAACTCCTCCTCGACGCCGACGGTTCCGCCGAGGTCAGCATCCGCGAGGGGATCCAGACGTCCGGGTTCAGCGACGCCCACGGCGTCGACCAGCGTTTCAAGGACGCCGAGACGATCCGACTCCTCTACGTGGCCGCCACACGCGCCCGCGACCACCTCGTCGTCTCGGTCCACCGGGACACCGACGTCGATCCGGACAAGCCCGGACGACCGGGACCCGGCCGCCTGCTGGCCGGCGCCCTAGTCGAGGTCGGCCGGGCGGCCGTCGACGTCGACCTGTCGCCGACCGGAGGTGTCCTGCCGACCACCGGGGCACCCTCGGGCCGAGGTCTCCCGGACCGCCAGACCTGGATGGCCGAACGCGACGACGCCCTCGAAGCCGCGGCACGGCCCCGGACGGTGTCGGCCACCGCCATCGCCGCGTACGGCGCCGACCAGACGACCGACGAGGACCGCTCCCGACCGGGCGAGGTGGGCCGGCACGGCACCGGCGTCGGCCGAGCCGTCCACGGCGCCCTCGAGTTGCTCGACTTCACGACCACCGACCCCTCGGACATCGTGCGCGAGCAGGCGATCACCGAGGGCCTCCTGGGCGACCTCCGAACCATCGACTCCCTCGTCCGGGCCGGGCTGGAAACCAACTCGGTCCGCCGGGCCGCCATTACCCGCCACTGGCGCGAGCTCTACGTGGCAGCGCCCGTCGACGACGCCGACGACGCCCCCATCGTCGAGGGCTACATCGACCTCGCCTTCCTGGAGGACAACGACCTCCATCCGGGCCTGGTCATCGTCGACTACAAGACCGACGCCGTGGCAGACGACGCCGACCGGGCGGTGAAGGCCCGCCGGTACCGGCTCCAGGGCGCCGCCTACGCCGTAGCCGCTCAGCGGGCCACCGGCCTCCCCGTCCGTCGGGTCCTCCTCTGCTTCCTGGCCACCGACGGAGCCACCGAGGTCGAGGTCGCTGACCTCACCGGAGCCATGGACGAGGTCGCCTCCATCGCCCGGGACTTAGCCGGCGCCTGATTCGTCCTCAGCCTCCTCCCGCCCTGATCCGGATCGACAAGCCGGTGGTCGGTAGCGTCGGCACCATGCCTTCCGGCGGAGACGACTTCACCATGAGAAGCCTGCTGTTCGCTCCGGGAATTCGGGCTGACGTCCTGGCCAAGCTGCCCCGAACATCGCCCAGCGCGGCCGTCATTGACCTTGAGGACGCCGTTCCGCCCGACCGCAAGGCCGAAGCCCGGGCGGTGACCCAGGAGGTGGCGCCGTCGCTGGTCAAACAGGTGCGGCTGTTCGTCCGGGTTAACGCTCCCGACACTGGGCACTTCGCCGGCGACGTCCTGGACGGCCTGCCACCCGGGCTGACCGGGGTGGCCGTCCCCAAGCTGGAGTCGGCGGCTGCCGTCGACGCTGTGTCGGTCGCCCTGGACGGTGCCGGGCACCACGACCTGGCCATCGCCGCCGGCCTGGAGACGGTGGCCGGCGTGGTCGACGCCCGCTCGGTAACCGCCCATCCCCGGGTCCGGTGGTGCTACTTCGGCGCAGAGGACTACGTGGCTGACCTCGGCGGAGTCCGCACGGCGTCGAACCACGAGGTGGCCACCGCTCGGGCCCAGGTCGGACAGGCGGCCCGCCTCGGCGACGTCCAGGCCGTCGACATGGTGGTGGCCGACTTTGCCGACGACGATCGCTTCCGCTGCGAGGCCGCCGAGGCCCGCTCCCTCGGGTTCACCGGCAAGCTCTGCATCCACCCGGCCCAGGTCCCGTTGGCCAACGAGGCCTTCCTGCCCACCGACGAGGAGTTGGCGTGGGCCCGCGACGTAGACGCCGCCTACCGGGAGGCGATAGCCCGTGGCGATGCGGCGATCTCGGTTCGTGGCGAGATGGTCGACGAGCCGGTGGCCCGCCGGGCCCGAGCCCTGCTGGCCACCGACGGCTGACCTAGGAGGAGCAGATGGCCAACCTGGTTCCTGAAGGCGAAGCGTTCTACGGCATTCAACTGCCAATCCAGACGCTCACCCGCACGCTGGCCGACCCGTGGGAGGACGACGCCACCCCCGAGGACCTGGCCCGGGTGGCCCGGACCGCCGAGGACGCCGGCCTGGACTTCGTGGGGGTGTGCGACCACGTGGCCGTCCCCGACAACGATTACGCAGCCCACATGCGGACCACCTGGTACGACCC
>JAZADL010000036.1:0-11652 GCA_036123635.1 Actinomycetota bacterium | reverse complement strand
TCGGCCGCCGCCCGGGCTGCCTTAGGGTCCAGGGACCGTTCCAGTACTGCCCTGTTCTCCTGCGGGCTGAGGTCCCCGGCTAGCTCGTAGACCAGTGGGGACCCGGTCGGGATGTTCAGCGTCGTGATGTCCTCGTCGGAGATGCCGTCCAACACCTTGCACAGGGCGCGGAGGCTGTTGCCGTGGGCGGCCACCAGCACGATCTGGCCGGCCCGTAGGTCCGGGGCGATGGCCTCATCCCAGTAGGGGGACAGGCGCTCCACCACATCGGCTAGGCACTCGGCCAGGGGTGGTTCCACGTCGGCATACCGGGGGTCGTGGTTGGGGTTGTAGGGGTTGTCCGCCCTAATGGGCGGGGGAGGAGTTTCGTATCCCCGTCGCCAGGCCAGAAGCTGCTTCTCGCCGTACTTGTCCCGGGTGGCTGCCTTGTCCAATCCGGTGAGGTCACCATAGTGACGTTCGTTGAGACGCCAGTGGCGATGAACGGGAATCTGGTCGCGTCCGAGGGCTTCCAGCGTGATGTCCGCCGTGCGGATGGCCCGAGTTAAGACCGACGTGTGGGCTACGTCGGGGAAGATCCCAGCGTCGGCGAGGAGACGAGCACCCTCGCGTGCCTCGGCCTCGCCCAACTCGGTGAGGTCACAGTCGTGCCAGCCCGTGAACTGGTTAGTGGCATTCCACTCGCTCTGGCCGTGGCGCAGCAGGATCAGCGTGGGCATGGGGTCCTCGAACCGAGGGTCAGTGGGTCGACCAACGGTACCCGACTGGTGTCATTGGCCCCTGTAAAGATTTCGGCTCAAAAGTTGCTAAACTAAGACTCAAGATTCTAGAGTGCCTATTAGCATAAAAGGGTGGAGCCAACGCAGGCAATCTCTAGCCTGCACCGTCGGTCCCGAGAACTCTCCCCCTGATCCCGGGCCGACGGGGCCCATCCGCCCCTAAACCGACGAGTTTTCCCCAGAGAGAACCGGACAGAAAGTAAAGGAGTGCAGACCATGGGCAAGGCCGTGGGCATCGATCTCGGAACTACTAACTCGGTGGTCAGCGTCCTCGAAGGTGGCGATCCAGTCGTGATCGCTAACGCCGAGGGCTCGCGAACCACGCCTTCAGTGGTCGCCTTCGCCAAGGACGGAGAAGTCCTGGTTGGCGAGGTGGCCAAGCGTCAGGCCATCACCAACCCCGGGCGCACCATCCGTTCGGTGAAGCGTCACATGGGCACCAGGTGGGCCGAGGACGTCGACGGCAAGGAATACACCGCACAGGAGATTTCGGCCCGCACGCTCCAGAAGCTCAAGCGAGACGCCGAGGCGTACCTTGGGACCACGGTCGACCAGGCCGTTATCACCGTGCCCGCCTACTTCGACGACGCTCAACGGACGGCGACCAAGGAGGCGGGCCAGATCGCCGGCCTCGAGGTGCTCCGCATCATCAACGAGCCCACGGCAGCCGCCCTCGCATACGGGCTCGACAAGGAGGGCGAGGAACAGACCATCCTGGTTTTCGACCTCGGAGGCGGGACCTTCGACGTCTCGGTTCTGGAGATCGGCGACGGGGTATTCGAGGTGAAGGCCACCCACGGTGACACCAACCTGGGAGGTGACGACTGGGACGAGGCAGTCATCCAGTGGCTAGTCACCTCGTTTCAAAACGACCATGGCGTTGACCTAGGCGCTGACCCCATGGCCGCCCAGCGCCTCAAGGAGGCCGCCGAGAAGGCGAAGATCGAGCTATCCCAGGTCCAACAGACCCAGATCAACCTGCCGTTCGTGACGGCCACCGACGCGGGCCCCCTCCACCTTGACTACTCACTCAGCCGAGCGAAGTTCCAGGAGCTCACAGCAGACCTCCTAGGCCGTTGTCGGGCACCGTTCGAACAGGCAGTGAAGGACGCCGGCTTGACCCGGGGACAGGTCGACCACGTGCTCCTGGTCGGTGGCTCGACCCGCATGCCGGCCGTAGTGGACCTAGCCAAAGAGATCGCCGGGCGCGACCCGTCCAAGAACGTCAACCCGGATGAGGTGGTGGCCATCGGAGCCGCCGTCCAGGCCGGCGTCCTGGTCGGTGAGGTGAAGGACGTCCTCCTCCTCGACGTGACTCCGCTTTCGCTCGGCATCGAGACCAAGGGCGGCGTCATGACTCGCCTCATCGAGCGCAACACCACCATTCCCATCCAGCGCTCGGAGGTGTTCACCACCGCCGAGGACGGCCAGCCGTCGGTGGAGATCCATGTCCTGCAGGGTGAACGCGAGATGTCACAGTTCAACAAAACTCTGGGCAAGTTCCAGTTAATCAACCTCCCCCCCGCTCCTCGGGGTACCCCGCAGATCGAGGTCACCTTCGACATCGACGCCAACGGCATTGTCCACGTGTCGGCCAAGGACCGGGCGACAGACAACGAGCAGTCCATGACTATCACCGGCCAGTCCTCGCTCGACAAGGACGTCATCGACCAGATGGTGCGCGACGCTGAGGCCCACGCTGACGAGGACCGGCTCCGCAAGGAGCAGGCCGAGGTTCGGAATACAGCCGACAACCTCGTGTACCAGACCGAGAAGCTCCTAGCCGACCAGGCCGACCAACTCACCGAGGACGAGACGACGTCAGTCACCGAGAAACTGGAATCCCTCAAGAAGACCCTCGACGGTGATGACACCGACGCGGTGAAGGACGCCACCGATGCCCTTATGTCGGCCAGCCAAGAATTCGGACAGCGTCTGTACGAGGCGGCCCAAGCAGAGCAGGCGGCTGGCGCTACCGACGGTGGGGACGTGGCGGATGACGACGTGGTAGATGCCGAGATTGTCGACGAGTCGTGAGTGGTTCGGCGACGGAGGGCACTCCTCCTCCGGCCGAAGAGCCCGAGGGCGTTGACCCGTTGACAGAAGTCTCTAGTCCACCGCCCCCCGCCTCGGACACCAAGGTGACACCGGACCCCGGTGTCTCTGGATTGGACAGCGACGACGACGATCCTCTGCCCGGTGGTGACGAGGCGGAGGCCGGGGATCCGGTCCTGGACGTGATGGCGGTACTGGAGGGTGAGCGCGATGGGTACCTGGTCGACCTACAGCGGGTCACTGCAGAGTTCGCTAACTTCCGAAAGCAAGTTGAGAAGCGCAGCGCGACCGTCAGCGCCCGGGCCCGCGGCGACCTGGTCGAGAAGATTCTTCCGGTCCTAGACGCCTGCGATCTGGCTGTTGAACACGGCGCAGACGACGTGATCCCCATTCGGACGTCGTTGGTCCAAGTCCTAGAACCAGCCGGGTTGGAAGTGCTCGATCCGCTAGGAGAGCCGTTCGACCCGACCCGACACGAGGCTGTGCTCCACGAGCCGGCCGATGACCCCGACGATGTGGACGTCGGCCAAGTGGTGGTTGGGGTTCTCCGTCGCGGCTATGTCTGGGACGGTCGAGTCCTCCGTCCGGCCATGGTCCGTGTCCGGGGCTGATCCGGCAGGACGGAAGCGTCGATGACCGCCCAGCGCGAGTGGTTTGAAAAGGACTACTACGCCACGCTCGGCGTCGAAAAGGACGCCACAGCTAGGGATGTCACCAAGGCCTACCGGAAGTTGGCCCGCCGACTCCACCCCGACGCCAACCCAGGCGACGACGCGGCCGAGGCCCGGTTTAAGGAGGTCTCGGCCGCCTACGACGTCCTCGGCGACGAGGGGCGACGTGCCGAGTACGACCAAGTTCGGGCCATGGGGCCGATGGGCGGTGGGATGCCAGGCGGCGGATTCCCCGGTGGGGGATTCCCCGGCGGTATCGACCTGGGGGACCTGTTCGGAGGGATGTTCGGCGGTGGACGTAGTGGCTCGCCGGGTCGTCGGGGCGCCGACCTCGAGACCCGCCTAACCCTGTCGTTTCTTGAAGCAGTGAACGGTGTGACCACTGCCGTCCACCTGGTGAGTGCCGTGGCCTGTTCGGCTTGTGGGGGGAGCGGTGCCCACCCGGGGACCCGGCCCACGACCTGTGAACCGTGTGGTGGTCGGGGCGTCCGGGCTGAGAACCAGGGGCCCTTCTCGTTCAGCCGACCGTGTGACGCATGCGGTGGCCGGGGCCACCAGATCGAAGACCCCTGCAGGACTTGCCGCGGCTCAGGGGCCGAACGTCGGCCACGCGAGGTCCGGGTGCGCATCCCCGCCGGGGTAGATGACGGTCAACGCATTCGACTGAAGGGCCGGGGAGAGCGAGGCCAGGGTGGTCCGGACGGCGACCTCTATGTGGTGGTGGCGGTCGAGCCCCATACCCGGTTTGGGCGCCGTGGTCGGAACCTCACAGTGGTCGTGCCCATCTCTTTTCCCGAGGCAGTGCTCGGCGCCGAGGTCGCGGTGCCCACACTCGACGGCGAATCGGTCACCGTTCGGGTCCCCGCCGGGACCAGAAGCGGCCAAACCCTCCGGGTGCGACGACGGGGTGTGCCGGACCGGCGAGGCACCGGTGACCTGCTGGTCACCGTGGAGGTCCACGTCCCGAGCGACCCGAGCGAGGCCGAGCGGGCGGCCATTGAGGCCCTAGCGGAGGCGACCGACGGCAGCCTCCGCGACGGACTGGCAGACTAAGACCCGATGCAGGGAGCACGCTGATGCCTCAGCCCAGGCCCGGTCCAGACCAGGCGGTGTACGTCATTTCGGTAGCCGCTGAACTATCCGGTATGCACCCACAGACCCTACGCATCTACGAACGGAAGGGCTTGGTGGACCCGGCCCGAACCACCGGAGGCAACCGGAGGTACAGCGAGGCTGACGTGGCCGTGCTTTTGCGTATAGCGCAGCTCACTGCGCAAGGCCTCAACCTGGCCGGCGTGAAGCGAGTGCTGGCCCTGGAGGCCGAGGTGACCCGCCTCGAGGACGAGTTGGACAGGGCCCGGTCTGATGGCAGCCAGGCAGTGGCCGAGGTCCACCGGAAGTACCGGCGCGACCTGGTCCCGGTTAAGCAAAGCGTGACTGTCTACCAGGGCCGACGCAGCCGCTGACGCACCTGTCCGGCCGGGTTGACCTGCTGGTTCTTAACGGTTCTTAAACCGGTCGGCGGGTTGCTCAAGGCCCCGTGGCAGTGCCTGAAGTCGGCTTTCGGTCCACAGCGCCTGTCAATCCCCCGTAGGCGGTGGCTGGTTGTCCACAGGGTGCTGGGGAAACCGTGGATGTTGCGCGAGGGTCGCGCAGGATCATCTAGTGAGGGGTTCCGAATCTCTGCGACGACGATGGTCCCGGGCTGTCCAACGATCGGTGGGACGGACAAACCCCAGCGAGGGCCGGCCCGTCGGCCGATAGGATCGTTCCGTAAGGGACCCGATCCAGGAGAGGTGCCGTGCCTGCGACCGTCGTCGTCGGGACGCAGTGGGGCGACGAGGGCAAGGGCAAGTTCACCGACCTCGTGGCGAGCGAGATGTCGATGGTTGTCCGGTACCAGGGCGGCCACAACGCCGGGCACACGCTGGTCGTCGACGGCCAGACCTTCTCCCTCCAACTCGTCCCCAGCGGCGTCCTATACCCACACGTCACGCCGGTTATCGGCAACGGTGTGGTGGTCGACCCCCGAGTTCTCCTCGCCGAGATGGACATGCTCGGGACACAGGGAGTGGACACGGCCAAACTACGGGTCAGTGGCAATGCCCACCTGATCCTCCCCTACCACCAGGAACTAGACGCCCTCCACGAGCGCCACCTAGGCAAGAACAGATTGGGGACCACCAAGCGGGGTATCGGACCGGCCTACGCCGACCGCGCCATGCGAGTCGGTATACGGGTCCAGGACCTCCTGGACGAGAGGATCTTCCGGAAGAAACTAGGCGCCGCTCTGGAGCACACCAACAAGGTTCTCACCCGAGTGTTCAACCGCCTCCCCGTTGATGCCGACGAGATAGCTGAGGAATACCTGGGCACTTGCGCCCCCCGGCTCACTCCACACATCGCCGACGCCATCGGCTTGGTCCACGACGAGTTGGAAGCCGGTGGACGGATACTCCTGGAGGGCGCCCAGGCCACCTTCCTGGACCTGGACCACGGCACCTACCCCTTTGTGACCTCGTCCAACCCGGTGGCCGGTGGGGCCTGTACGGGGGCCGGGATCGGGCCCCGGGACATCGACCGGGTTATCGGGATTGCTAAGGCCTACGTCACGCGGGTGGGTTCCGGGCCGTTCCCCACCGAGTTGTTCGACGAGGTGGGTGACCACTTTGTAGACGTCGGCCACGAGTACGGAACTAACACCGGGCGGCGTCGCCGGCCGGGCTGGCTGGACGTCGTGATGCTTCGCTACGCGGCCCGGGTCAACTCGCTGTCCGAGTTGGCCATCACCAAGCTGGACGTTCTAGATCAGCTAGACGTGATTAGCGTATGCGTCGCCTATGAGGCCGACGGCCAGCGTCACGACCAACTGCCTTACCACCAGTCGGTTCTGCACCGGGTCACGCCGATTTACGAGGAACTGTCGGGTTGGGGAGTCGACCTTTCGGCAGTTACTAAACGGTCACAGTTACCGGCCGAAGCCGAGACCTACCTGGCCTTCGTAGAGGACCAGGTCGGGGTGCCCATCGGCATGGTGGGCGTCGGACCGGGACGCCACCAGGTGCTTCGGTTCGCCAGTTGACCGCGTCGGAACGGATAGGCGTCGGATGAGGGTCTGCGTCGTCGGGTCGGGAGGCCGGGAACATGCCCTGGCCCACGTCCTGGGCCGGTCCCACGACGTGGTCGTCACCCCCGGGAACCCCGGCATCCCAGGCTCAGCACCCGTTCCTCCTACCGAGGTCGACGCCGACCTGACGGTGATCGGCCCCGAGGCACCGCTGGTTGACGGCTTAGCCGACCGGCTGAGAGCCGACGGTCGGCTGGTCTTCGGCCCGGGAGCCGATGGCGCCCGCTTGGAGGGATCCAAGGCGTGGATGAAGGAGGTGCTTGTCGAGGCGGGCGTGCCGACCGCCTCCCACGGAACTTTCGAC
This sequence comes from Actinomycetota bacterium, assembly GCA_036123635.1. Lineage (GTDB taxonomy): Bacteria > Actinomycetota > Acidimicrobiia > Acidimicrobiales > MedAcidi-G1 > UBA9410. The sequence goes on along the minus strand of JAZADL010000036.1, from coordinate 4,716 downwards.
GACGAGACGGACGCCCTGGCTTTCCTGGCTGGTATGGGTGATCTATTCGTGGTCAAGACCGACGGGCTGGCCGCTGGCAAGGGCGTGGTAGTCACAACGGACCGGGACGAGGCCGTTGACGCCGTCCGGTCCTACCTCTCTGGAGCAGCCTTCGGCGACGCCGGGCGGACGGTGGTTATCGAAGAGGGCCTCACCGGCCCCGAGCTATCGGTGCTGGCCGTATGCGACGGGACGACCGCCGTGGCCCTCACCCCGGCCCAAGACTTCAAACGCATCGGCGAAGGCGATACTGGCCCGAACACTGGGGGTATGGGGGCCTATTCGCCGGTGCCGGTGGCCACGAGCGCTGTGGTCGACGATCTGGTGGCGGGTGCCGTACAGCCCACACTGGCTGCCCTGCGCAGTCGGGGGATTGACTACCGGGGTGTCCTGTACTGCGGGCTAATGCTCACCCCGGACGGCCCCAAGGTCTTGGAGTACAACGTGCGCTTTGGCGACCCGGAGACTCAGGTCGTCTTGCCCCGCCTCACCAGCGACCTTGGTCACCTGCTGGCCGCCGCTGCCTCTGGGCGTTTGGAGGAACTACCGACCTTCGATGACGGGGCGGCCGTCACCGTGGTATGTGCCACGGAGGGCTATCCAACCGGCCCCCGGACTGGGGATCCAATTGACGGCCTGGAAGCGGCTTCAGCTATCGACGGCGTCACGGTCTTCTCCTCCGGTGTCGCCGAGGGAGGAGATGGCGGCCTGGTGACGGCTGGCGGTCGGGTGCTTTCGTTGACCGGCCGGGGGAGGACGATTACCGAAGCCCGAGAGAGGGCCTACGACGCGGTAGCCAAGCTGGCGTGGTCGGGGATGCAGTTTCGCCGTGATATCGCCGCGAACCCAACCGGCGCCGGGAACGACTAGGACTAGTAGGGACACAAGAGGGCCCGAGGGGCAGAAATAGGAGAATCCGATGGTGTACAAGGTGGCGATCCTCATGGGTTCGCCCAACGATGACGACAAGATGGCGCCTGCCGCGGCGACACTAGAGCGCTACGGCATCGAGGCCGACGTTCGGGTCATGTCGGCGCACCGCAGCCCGGCCGTAGTCGCCGGGTTTGTGTCGGGGGCCCGGGAGGCCGGGTACTCGGTGATCATCTGCGGGGCCGGGATGGCAGCCCACCTAGCTGGAGCGGCGGCCGCCCACACCACGCTCCCGGTGATCGGTGTGCCCCTCTCCGGCGGTGCCATCAACGGGTGGGACTCCCTACTGGCCACAGTCCAGATGCCCAAGGGCATCCCGGTAGCCACCGTTGCCGTGGACGGTGCCATGAACGCTGCCCTGCTGGCTGTCCAGATACTGGCCATAGGCGACCCAGACCTCGTCGAAGCCCTCGAGGCCCACCGCGAGGAGATGGTCCCCCGCTGAGCGGCGGAGTCCCGTACCCCATGGAGAACGTCCTCGCCTCCCGTTACGCCAGCCGGCCCATGGTCGACCTCTGGACAATGGAGGCCAAGGTGGTCATGGAACGCGAGCTCTGGATTGCGGTGATGGAGGCCCAACGCCAACTCGGCGTGGATATCCCCGACGGGGTCATTGAGGACTACCGGGCCGTGGTCGATCAGGTGGATCTAGCGTCGATCCGCGAGCGGGAGCGAGTCACCCGCCATGACGTGAAGGCCCGGATAGAGGAATTCTGTGCCCTGGCCGGGCATCAGCACGTGCACCGGGGTATGACGTCTCGGGACCTCACCGAGAACGTCGAACAGCTCCAGGTCCGTCGCAGTCTGGAGTTGGTGATGGACCGCATCGTGGCTGCCTTGGCCCGCTTGGCTCGCTTGGCTGCCGAGTTCGACGGCCTAGTTATGGTTGGGCGTAGTCACAACGTGGCCGCCCAGGCCACCACGCTGGGCAAGCGGTTCGCCACAACAGCCGAGGAGCTCTTGGCCTCGTACCGCCGAGTCTCCGACCTGTTGACTGCCTACCCACTCCGAGGGCTGAAAGGGCCGGTTGGGACTCAGCAGGACCAGATGGACCTCCTGAACGGCGATGGAGCCAAGGTCGACCAGTTGGAACAATTGGTGGCCGACCACCTCGGCTTCGCTCAAGTCCTGGACTCGGTGGGGCAGGTATACCCGCGGTCACTGGACTTCGACGTGGTCTCGGCGTTGGCCCAGGCATCCGGAGGGCCGGCCAACCTGGCCCGAACGATCCGGCTGATGGCTGGCCACGAACTAGCCACCGAGGGGTTCCAACCGGGCCAGGTTGGCTCGTCGGCCATGCCCCACAAGATGAACGCTCGATCCTGCGAGCGGGTCAACGGCTTAGCCGTCGTGTTACGGGGGCACCTGGCCATGGTTGGGGGCCTAGTGGGTGACCAGTGGAACGAGGGTGACGTGAGTTGCTCGGTGGTCCGGCGGGTGGCCCTTCCCGATTCCTTCCTGGCCGCCGACGGCCTGTTCCAAACCTTCCTCACTGTGCTGGACGAGTTCGGCGCCTATCCGGCCGTGCTGGAGCGAGAGCTCGACCAGTACCTACCGTTCCTAGCTACCACGCGGGTTTTAATGGCTGCCATCCAGGTTGGGATGGGACGTGAAGAGGCTCACCAGATCATCCAGGCTCACACGGTGGCCGCCGCTCTGGCCCGTCGGGAAGAGGGTCGGGTTGAGACCGACCTGTTGGATCGTCTGGCCTCCGACCCCGCCCTGCCACTTGACCGTGATGATCTCGACGACCTGCTCGATGATCCATCAGTATTTGTGGGCAACGCTTCGGCCCAGGTGTCCTCCGTCGTAGAACGGGTGGCCGAGGTGGTGGCTGCCCGCCCCTGGGCTGCTGCCTACAATCCCGAACCGATCCTCTGAACCGACCGCCCACTGGAGTGCGATGAACATGACGGTCGATCTCCCCCTCTTGCACTCAGGCAAGGTCCGCGACGTCTATGACGCCGGAAACGGTCGTTTGCTTATGGTCACTTCGGACCGCATTTCGGCATTCGACGTAGTTATGGACGAGCCGATCGTCGACAAGGGACGGGTCCTCACCGCCATGACGTCCTTCTGGTTCGAGCAGTTTGCCGACCTAGTCGACGGACACCTGATCTCGACTGCTACGACCGACCTAGAGGCCGTTCTGGGCGCGACGGCGTCGGTCGACCTAGTGGGCCGGACCATGCTGTGCCATCGGGCCGAGATGCTGCCCATCGAGTGCATCGTCCGGGGATACATCACCGGTTCGGCCTGGAAGGAGTACCGGACCTCGGGGACCATGCACGGCACGGCGATGCCCGACGGGCTCCTAGAGGCCAGCCGCCTTTCCGAGCCTGTGTTCACCCCGTCGACAAAGGCTGACGAGGGCCATGATGTGAACATCTCCTACGCCGAGGCAGTGGACCTGGTGGGTGTCCAGGTGGCCGAGGCGGCCCGCGAGGCATCGATCGCTTGCTACCTGCGGGGTGCCGAATGGGCGGCCCAGCGGGGGATCGTTATCGCCGACACCAAGTTCGAGTTCGGGATGGTCAACGGCCGCCTGGTGCTGGCTGACGAGGTGCTGACCCCGGACTCGTCTCGTTTTTGGCCTGCCGAGGTGTGGGCCCCGGGGGTGACGCCCCCGTCATTCGATAAGCAGCCGGTCCGCGATTACCTGGACGGGTTGGACTGGGACAAGCAGCCACCACCACCGGCGTTGCCCGACGAGGTGGTATCCGCCACGTCGTCACGCTATGTAGAGGCCTACGAGCGCATCACGGGACGGTCGTTTGCCGACTGGCCTGGGGTGGGCGGCTGATCCAAGCAGGAAGACGGGAGGAGGACTATGCGGTTCGACGTGGTGGTGGACGTGAGGTTAAGGGGCGGCATCGCCGATCCGGCCGGGGCCACGATCGAGCGGGCGTTGCCCGCCCTGGGCTATGAGGGAGTGACCGAGGTCAGCGTGGGCAAGACGGTGCGTTTCACCATCGAGGCGGCCGATGCCACCGAGGCAACCATCCAGGCCGAGGACCTCTGCGCCTCCTTTCTAACCAACCCGGTGATCGAGGACGCTTCGGTGACTGTGGAGGCTGCCGGCTGATGGCCACCACCGTGGGTGTTGTGATCTTCCCCGGCACTAACTGCGAGATGGACGCCATGTCATCCGTGGAACGGCTGGGGGGCATTGGCCGCCTGTTGTGGCACGCCGATGACGACCTGGGCGACGTGGACGCGGTGATCGTGCCGGGCGGGTTCGCCCATGGTGACTACCTTCGCCCGGGGGCCATTGCCCGGTTCTCGCCCGTGATGGGGGCCGTGGCCCGGTTTGCCGCCGATGGAGGCCCGGTGGTTGGTATTTGCAACGGTTTCCAGGTTCTCACCGAGGCGGGACTGCTCCCCGGTGCCCTCCAGAAGAACGCCGGCCTGAAGTTCCTGTGCCAGCCGACGACGTTGCGGGTTGAGACCACCGGGTCAATCCTTACCGGGAGGGCTGAGGTAGGGGACCAATTATCGGTGCCTATCAACCACTTCGAAGGCAACTACACCTGCGACGACGAGATGCTGGCCCGGCTCCGAGACGAGGACCGAGTGGTGCTCCGTTACGTCGACAACCCGAACGGATCGGTAGACGACATTGCTGGGGTCTGCAACGAGAGCCGCAATGTGGTTGGGCTGATGCCCCATCCGGAGCGGGCCTGTGACGACCTACTGGGCAGTGCCGACGGGGCGGTGCTTCTAGGCTCTCTGCTGGACGCCGCCTGA
>JAZADL010000035.1:0-12377 GCA_036123635.1 Actinomycetota bacterium | reverse complement strand
AGGGCGTAAGCCCAGCCTTCGGGTGGCAGGCCGCCGCTGATCCGGACACGTACCCGACCGTCAGTCCCCACGACTACGAAGTAGGGGAAGCTCCGCAGGCCGTACGCCTCGGCTACCTCTGAGCCGTCGGAATCGCGCAGCACTAGTTCTCGCCAACCCTCGGCGGCGAACCAGGCTCGGGGCAGGTTCCCCCGGTCTATGTAGACGGCCGTGGACACGGCCACCACCTCGACGCCGGACGGAATGCCGTCTCGGTCAATCCACTCGACCAGCTTTGGTATCTCGGCTTGGCAGTGGGGACACCAGTGGGCGAAGAACCCAATGACGTAGCCCGTCCCGTCGCCCGGCCGGACCTTCACCGTCCGGCCGTCGAACGTCGTGGCATCAAAGCCTGGTGCCGGAAGGCCGACAGCAGCATCGCTGGTCGTCTCCTCGAACGTCGGGAGCGACTCGCCGACGACGGCCACCGGTCCCGTCTCCAGGTCATTCGGGTCTCCGACCTTCTCGTCGCCTCCAAGGGTCAGAGCGGCCACCAGGGCCAGGGCCACCGCCCCGACTAGGGCCAGCACCACGGTCCGACCTGGACCTGACCGTCCGCTCGGTCCCGTAGACGCCTCGCTCATGATCGACCATCTTCGCGGTTGGTCACGACCTCGTCACTCACCGGCCGGCTGGCCGCCAGCACTAGGGCGGTCACGGCGGCGAACCCGCAGAAGGCCATGAACGGGATCGACACGAACCCGAACTCGTCCACCCACTGCTGGGTGCATGGCGCAGCAACGTCGCAAGATGATCCCTGGTCTGGGTACAGCTGCAGTTGGTAGTGGTAGGCCGACAAGCCCAGACCGGTAACCGACAAGGGCAGGACTCGCCACCGGAGATCCGAATCGCCCCGCCACACGGCCAGCCCCAAAAGCACGACCAACGGGTACATGGCGATCCGCTGGTACCAGCAGAACTCGCAGGGAACAAAGCCTCCAACCTCGGAGAACCAGAGGCTAGCCACCGTGGACACGACAGCTATCGAGAAGGCCAGACGCAGGGCATCGGTCCGCAGGACTTCTAGGCGGCGACGGCCACCTGTACTACACAGCAACACCCCGACGGCTGAAGCTATGCCTAGGGCCACCAGGGCCAGCAGGGCCGTAAACAGTGACATCTGGTCGACGGACATGGGACACAGAACCTACCGGCGGACCATCTAGGAATCGTCAAGATGCCCCCGGACGGGTCGCGTGGTAGGAAACGGGTTGTGCAGACGCGCGCCGAGATCACCGGATGGGGTAAATGCGTGCCTCCGGTGTCGCTCTCCAACGCCGATCTAGAACGGCTCATGGACACCACCGACGAGTGGATCGTCGAGCGGACCGGTATTCGAAACCGCCAACTGTCACACGTAGAGACCACCGACCTAGCCGAACTGGCCGCCCGGCGGGCCCTGGCCTGCGCTGGAATGGATGCCGCCGACCTGGACCTCGTGGTGGTCGCCACCTGCACCCCGGAGATCCTGTGTCCCAGCGTGGCGGCCATGGTCCAGGACCGGATCGGTGCCTCTAATGCCGGCGCCTTTGACCTAAACGCCGCCTGCTCGGGCTTCGTCTACGGAACCTCGGTAGTGGCTGGGATGATCGAGTCGGGTTTCGCCGAGCGGGTCCTTCTAGTTGGCGCCGAGAAGTTGCACTTCGCTATGGACTACCGGGACCGCGGGACCAGCATTCTGTTCGGCGACGGGGCAGGTGCCGCCGTGTTCGAGGCCTCCAGAGACGGGGCGGGCGTTCTAGCCATCGACCTGGGTGCCGACGGTGGCAAGGGCGGCACGATGCTCATCCGCTCCATGGGATCGATGGGCGAACCGTCGGCCACTAACGACCCAGCGGTCCATCGCCTGCACTTCGAGGGACAGGCGGTGTTCAAAATCGCTGTGCAAGGCATCGCTGCGTCGGCGGTTCGGGTGCTGGACCGGGCCGGCCTAACGGCCGATGACGTTGACTTGGTGGTCCCTCACCAGGCCAACGCCCGGATTATCGACTCGGCCACTCGCCGCTTGGGTATTGACGGAGACCGGGTGTTCGTCAACATCGCCGATCTCGGCAATACGGCAGCTGCCTCCATCCCCATGGCCATCGCTGACGCCCTAGAGGCCGGCCGAGTGTCCCCCGGAGATACGGTCGTTCTAACCGCCTTTGGTGGGGGCGTCACTTGGGGATCGATCGCTCTCAAGTGGGGCGACCGAACCGAACCGGTAGGCGTCCACGACGGGGAACTCCCACCGACCGAAATGACGGCTCTCGACCTACTCCAGCCCAACCTGGCCTTCTACGCTCCGCTGCACGCCGACGACCCACCCATCGACTGACAGGCGGCCATGGCCCTCAGTCAACGGTGACGACCAGGGCCCCCGTGTGAGCCTTGGCTACAAAAGCCTCCTGAGCGATGTGGAAATCGGACAGCGGGTAGGTGGCGGCCACCACCGGGCGTACCTCGCCCCGCCGGATGTAGCCCACCAAGGCCTCGAAGACAGGCGGCTCGTAAACCGTGCAGCCATACAACTCCAGGTCGTTGAGATACAAGGTCCGCAGATCTAGATCCACGATCGGCCCGGCAATGGCCCCGGCCGTCGTATACCGGCCACCCCGGCACAGTGTCTCCAGCAGAGGGGCGAAGTCCGGGCCTCCAACCACATCGGCCAGTACGTCGACCGGGCCCCCGGCCGCCTCAATCACTGCCCCAACAAGGTCTTCAGACGTCCGATCAACGCAGGCATCGGCCCCACAGGCCGCCACGTCGGCGAACTTGGCCGAGCTGGTCACCGCCACCACTCGGGCCCCCCGGAGCCGGGCCAGCTGGACGAGGGCCGTTCCCACACCCCCCGAAGCCCCAGTGACCACCACCGTCTGGCCGGCCGAGACCCTCGGACGGGTCAGCATGTGCTCGGCGGTGGCCCACGAACAGGGAAACGATGCCAGTTCGGCGTCTGATAGGTCGACGTCAATTGGGTACACGTTGCGGGCCGGGATGGCGCAGTACTGGGCGTATCCGCCGTCCCGCTCCGAACCCAGGTAGCCAGCCAGCGAGCGGTCGTCGGGACGCCCGGAGTCTCGGATCCACCCGTCGGCTAGCACCCGGCTCCCCACCAACGTCGGATCGGCCGCCGACCCGACCGCCACCACCTCGCCGCACGGGTCGGCGCCCTGAATGCGCGGGAAGGTCAGGCCGCTGCCACCCCACGTGGCGTCCCCGTCCACCTCGACGTCAAAGCCACTGGATCCAGTCGCTGCGGTCACCGACTTGGAGTACCAGCCCACTCGGGTGTTCACGTCGGTGTTGTTCATGCCGCAGGCCCGCACCCGAACCAGCACCTCATCGTCGGCTGGTACGGGAACCGCCACGTCGTGACGGAGCACCAGCATCTCTGGACCCCCATTACCCACCAGGTGAAGGGCGGTCATCGTCTCCGGGATCTCGTTCACTGCTTCGGGACCACTTCGTAGCCCGGCGCCTCGGGCTCGTCGTCAACGATCTCGGCCGGAAAGCCGGGGGCCCGGACATCAAGGCCTGTGGCCTCCTCCAGACGGCGGATGATGTTCGGAGAGAACTCCCGGTCCCCGTACCGCTCCCGGCCGTCTTCGAACACTTTCACCAGCAGCGGCGAGAGTTCTAAAGGGACGTCCAGTTTCCGGGCTAAGGCATCGAATAAGCCCACGTCCTTGACCACCAGGTCCATGGTGAAGTTGATGTCCCGGCTGCCGTTGAGGATGACCTGACCCTCCGTCTCGTGGACAAACGAGTTGCCCGACGAGATGCGAATGGCCTCGTAGGTGGTGTTGAGATCCATGCCGGCTGCCGTCGCGGTGACTAGAGCCTCGGCGATGGAGGCCAGGTTGGCCGACGCCAAGTAGTTGGTCAGAACCTTCAAGACCGACGCCGAGCCGAGGGGCCCTGTGTGGAGGACCCGCCGGCCCATAGTGGTCAGCACGGGCAGGATCCGGTCGAAGGCCTCGCGTTCACACCCGGCGAAGATTGCGATGTTCCCGGTGGCCGCCCGGTGGCAGCCCCCAGAAACCGGACAGTCCACCGGCTGAGCCCCGGTGGCCCGAACCAACTCCCCCATCCGTCGAACCTCAGCCTCGTCGGTGGTGCTCATCTCCATCCAGACCTTGCCCTCCGACAACCCGGCCAAAATCCCGTCATCGGCTTCCATCACCGTCGAGCAGGCGGCGGGCGACGGCAGGCAGGTCACCACCACATCACAAGCCTCGGCCATCTCACGTGGTGAGTCCGCCCAGTCCGCCCCATCATCCAAAAACTGCCGGGCCGTCTCCCGGTCAAGGTCGCGAACGGTCAGGTCATAACCGTTGCGAAGCAAGCTGCCAGCCAACTTGCCGCCCACATTCCCCAAGCCAATGAAACCGATACGCACGGCCGCGCACTCTAGACAGCAGTCGGACTGTCAGGGGTGTCCTACCCTGCTGGCATGTTCGCCAGGATCCGGCCCGACACCTGGAGCCACCTCGCAATCGCCGCTGTCCTAATCATCGGCGTCCTGGTGGCCGGCACGGTCGGCTACACGCTCCTTGGGCTGGGCGCAGTCGATGCCGCCTACCAGACCATTGTCACCGTCAGCACAGTGGGATTCCGGGAGATCGCCGACGGTGACCCGGACACCACCTGGAAGGCGTTCACCTCGGTGCTCATCTTGTTGGGTACCGGCTCGATGCTCTACGGCGCCACGTCGGTAATCGAAAGCATCGTTGAGGGCCGTCTTAGCGGCCAGTTTCGGAGGTATCGCATGCAACGTTCCATCGACGACCTGTCCGGTCACCTCATCGTGTGTGGCACGGGACGAGTAGGCCAGGCCATCACCGAGTTCGTCCGGTCGGTTGGTCAGGAGGTGGTGGTGGTCGACCGCGACGAGGCCCGTCTACCCGACGAGGATGTCCTCCACGTGGCTGGGGATGCCACCAGCGACGACGTCTTGCGTCGTGCCGGCATCGACCGGGCGGCCACCCTGGTGTCTGCCTTGGGGGCCAGCGTCGACAACCTCTACGTAACTCTCTCGTCCCGGAAGATAAACCCCGGTCTGTTCATCGTGTCGAGGGCCGACGACCCGGAGTCCATGGCCAAAATGCTCCAGGTGGGCGCTGACCGTGCCGTCAACCCGTACGAGATTGCCGGCTCCCGAATGGCCAGTTTGGCCACCCAGCCCAACGTGGCTGACTTCGTGGATGTGGTCGTGCACGACGGGACCTTCGAGGCCAAACTGCGGGAGATCCGGCTACCTGACGGAAGCGACTTCATTGGTCAGACCATCGACGACCTGGCCATCCGCCAAGAGACTGGAGCAGTGGTACTGAGCGTGCGGGACCGGTCGGAGCGGTTCCACACCGACGACGTGACCAGCCGGCCATTCGCTGATGGGGACGTGATCGTGGCCATCGGGTCCGATGCCGCCCTCGACCGGTTGGCCAGCACGGTGTCGTCCTGATTGCGGATCCGGTCTCCGACCGGCCTCTGGCGTAGGTTCGGGCCATGGTCGAACCCGACAACCACCGCTTCGATACCCGCGCCCTGCACGCCGGTCAGCGCCCCGACCCGATCACCGGTTCGCGGGCCGTCCCCATCCACCAGACCACGTCGTACGTATTTGACTCGGTTGACCACGCTGCCGGCCTGTTCAACCTGGAGGTCAGCGGGCACCTGTACTCCCGGATCTCTAACCCGACAGTGGCCGTCTTGGAAGAACGCATCGCCTCATTGGAAGGAGGGGTGGGTGCTGTGTGCACAGCCAGCGGTCAAGCAGCCTTTCACCTGGCCATGGCCACCATCCTCCACGCCGGCGACCATGTAGTAGCTAGCCGCAATATCTACGGCGGTAGCCACAACATATTGAACCTGACCATGCCTCGGTTTGGAATCACAACGTCATTCGTTGACCCGAGAGATCCGGCGGCCTTCGCCGAGGCCATCCGGCCCGAGACTCGTCTGGTCTTTGCTGAGACACTGGGCAACCCGAGCATCGAGGTACTAGACATCGCCGCAGTCGCCGGGGTGGCCCACGGAGCCGGCCTGCCCCTGGCCGTCGACTCCACGTTCGCCACCCCGTATCTGATGCGCCCTATCGACCACGGGGCCGACATCGTCATCCACTCGGTAACCAAGTTCTTGGGTGGACACGGGGTGGCCATCGGGGGCGTGGTAGTCGACGGGGGCCGGTTCGACTGGTCGGCCTCGGGGAAGTTCCCGACCCTGACCGAACCCTACGAGGGCTACCACGGCATCACATTCACCGAGGAGTTTGGCCCAGCCGCCCTGTCGATGCGGGCCCGGGCCGAGGGCCTGCGGGACTTCGGCGCCTGCATGAGTCCAGCCAACGCCTTCTATCTACTGCAGGGCGTGGAAACCCTGCCGGTGCGTATGGCCCGCCACGTGGACAACACCCACCGGGTGGTCGAAATGCTGGACGCCCATGAGGCCGTGGAGTGGATCCGCCACCCGTCGCATCCCAGCCACCCTGACCACGAGTTAGCTGCCCGTCTCTATCCCAAGGGCACGGGCGCCATCCTGAGTTTCGGCGTACGCGGTGGCCGGGAGGCCGGCCGGAAGTTCATCGAGGCGGTAGGCCTAGCCTCCCACCTGGCCAACGTGGGCGACGCCAAAACGCTGGTCATACACCCCGGGTCGACCACCCACCAGCAGATGAGTGCCGCTGACCTGGCCGAGGCGGGAATCAGCGAGGAGTTGATCCGGCTATCGGTCGGACTCGAAGACCCGGACGACATCTGCGAAGACCTGGCGCGGGCCCTCCGGGCCTCCCAGCGGTAGGGGTTGCCATGCGCTTCGAGGTCGCCGGACGGACGGTGAACGCGGCCACTGGGGCAGTCTCAGTGGACCGGCCCGAGGTGGCCAACGCCCCGCTGGTTGTTCTGGTCCACGGGGCGGGCATGGACCGGTCAGTGTGGTCTCACCAGACTCGCTGGCTAGCCCACCACGACGCCCGGGCCCTGGCTATCGACCTGCCCGGTCACGGCGCGTCCGACGGGCCGGCACTGAGTTCCGTTACTGACATGGCCTGTTGGTTATGCCAAGTAGCCGATGCCCTCGACGGCCCAATCCACGTAGTCGGCCACTCCATGGGGGCGTTCATCGGCTTGGAGGCGTCGGCAACCAACCCAGACCGGATCGCCTCGTTAGCCCTCCTAGGCGTGGGCGCCACTATGGCCGTTCACCCGGACCTCCAAGCTGCGGCCGACGCGAACGACCCCAAGGCCGCCGCCCTCATGGCCGGCTGGATGCACGGACCCGACCAGCAGTTCGGAGACAACCCGACGCCCGGAATGTCGATGACGGGCACCAGCCAGGCCACCATTGAGAGTTGCCCGCCCGGCGTCCTGGGACCGGACTTGCGAGCCTGTGCCACCTACGACGGAGCCGTGACAGCCGCTTCCGCTGTCTCCTGTCCGACGACCCTGATCCTGGGCGCCCTGGACCGTATGACGCCCCGGAAGACAGCTCAGCCGCTGGTTGACGCCATGGTCGACGCCACGGTGGTTGAGTTGGCTACGTCGGGACACGCTCCGATGATGGAGGAGCCGGATGCTGTCCGCAGCGTGCTCGGCGAGCACCTGGCGCGGGCCACTGCCTAAACAGCGACCGCGGTCTTAGTTCTGGAGCAGCTCCCGGAACGGAGTGTCTTTCGACGGGCCCGGTTCCTTGGGAAGGCCTAGCACCCGCTCCCCGATGATGTTTCGCTGCACCTGGTCGGTCCCGCCGTAGATGGATGGGGCCGGGCTGAACACCGTTACCCCCTGGACCAGGCCACCGGTGCTCGAGGATTCGGGAGCCAGCATCCCGTCAGCCCCAACGATCAGGTTCCCGACGTCGCGGCTGCGACGGACCAGTTCGCTCATAGACAGCTTGGCCAGATTTCCCTCAGCTCCCGTTCGGCTACCACCAACCTTGGCCCGCAGCAGGTTCAGGCGGTTCACCTCGTTCAGGATGTGCAACTTGGTGATCTCCTGACGCACGATCGGGTCGTCCGAATTGCCCATCTTCCTAGCCAGATCAATCAGGAGGTTGGTTCCCATACCCCGGCCGCCTTCGCCGTCGGGACCCGAAACGGGGTGCCGCTCGGTGAAGTCACCAACCCGCCTTTCCAGACGACCGGCCAGGGTGCCGGGAGCCACTGAGATGGGCTCCCTCCCGGCGCCACCCAAGCTGGCTCGCTCGACAGCCAGCGTGGTGTTGGCCACCGCCCATCCAGCACCCGTGCCTCCGATAACCGCATCGTGAGAAACCCGGGCCTCATCCAGGAACACTTCGTTGAACAGGGCCTGGCCAGTCATCTCCCGGAGGGGCCGCACCTCAATCCCCGGCTGTTCCATGTCGATGGCGAAATAGGTAATGCCCTGGTGCTTAGGGGCGTCTGTGTCAGTCCGGGCGATCAGCATGCCCTTCTGGGCCAGGTGACCTCCAGAAGTCCACACCTTCTGACCGGTAACCACCCACTCGTCGCCGTCGCGCTCGGCTCTGGCCTGTAAGCCGGCCAGGTCAGAGCCGGCACCCGGCTCGGAGAACAACTGGCACCAGGCCACCGTGCCGTCGAGGATTTCTGGAACGTACCGGTCGACCTGTTCGGGAGTGCCGTGCACGGCGATGGTTGGGGCGGCAAGCATCGAACCCAGCCCGGTGGGCGGCCCAACCACCCCGGCCTCTGCCAAGCCGGTTGACACGGCAGCCACCAGGTCCCGGCCGTAGCCTCGCCCACCGGCCTCGGTCGGCATGGCTGGCGAGGACCAGCGTCCCTCGGCCAGACGCTTCCACCAGTCGGCCACCGTGAGATCGGGATCCCAGTTTTCGTCTAGCCACGCATCCAGTTCGGCCCGTACGTCAGCGGCAGTGAGGTCGCTCATGGTCGGAGTCTGGCATGGGCCCCCACCCGACAACTAAGCCGCCAACCTGCCTTCCACGTCACCGAATCTCCACTCTGTCCGCGAAATCAACCCGTCGGCCCCCAGTCTCATCGCTAGGGTGGGCACAACACTCCGACAGCCGCCGAGGAGGTCTGACCGGTGCGCTGGTCGTCACTTTTCATTCCTACCCTGCGCGACGCCCCGGCCGAAGCCGAGGCGGTAAGCCACCAGTTGTTGGTCCGCGGTGGCTTCATGCGCCAACTCCAGTCCGGGCACTACTCGATGCTGCCCCTGGGCTGGAGGGTTCATCAGAAAGTGGCCGAGGTCATCCGCCAGGAAATGGACGCCATTGGAGCCCAGGAGTTCCACCTACCAGCCATGCATCCGGCATCGCTGTGGCAGGCCTCGGGCCGCTGGGATTCCATCGGTGAGGAGATGTTCCGCCTCACTGACCGTAAGGGCGCCGACTTGGCCCTCGGGATGACCCACGAGGAGGTCTTCGCCTCCCTGTCTCTGGAGCTGAGTTCATACCGGGACCTCCCCCAGCTCTGGTATCAAATCCAATGGAAGTTCCGTGACGAGCCCCGCCCCAAGTCGGGCCTACTGCGGGTACGAGAGTTCGCCATGAAGGACTCGTACTCGTTCGATCTGGATGACGCCGGGCTGGACCGTTCGTTCGACCTCCACCACGACGCCTACCTGCGGACCTTCCGGCGTCTCGATCTCGATGCTCAACCCGTGGAGGCTTCGTCGGGCGCTATGGGCGGGAGCGCCTCGATCGAGTTCATGGTCGAGTCTGACGCCGGCGAAGACGACGTAGCGATCTGTGAGGGTTGCGGGTACGCGGCCAACGTGGAGCGAGCTACCGCCGTACCCGCTCCCGTGGAGAACCGGCCTGGCAGCGCCAGCCCGGAGGCCTTCCCCACTCCGGGGATCCGTACCATCGCTGCCCTGGCCGAGGCTGGCCACCCGCCAGTCCACCAGATCAAGACCCTCGTCTACAGGGTGGACGGAGTCCTGACCCTGATTCTGCTGCGAGGCGATCACCCGTTCCTGGAACAGAAGTTTGCCGACGCCACAGGGGCCGTCGACATCGTGCCGGCTGAGGTCGATGAGATCCGGGCTGCACTGGACGCCTCCCCAGGCAGTCTGGGTGCCGTCGGGGTCTCTGGCCTGGAGATCTACGCCGACGAAGCCCTGCGGGGCCGCTCGGGCATGACCACCGGGGCCAACGAGGACGACATGCACCTGGCCGGAGTGGACGTAGAACGCGACATAGCCGTCGACCACTGGATCAACGTCCGCGGGATCCTGGATGGCGAAACCTGCGCCTCGTGCGGAGGAACCCTGCGAGTCGCCCGCTGTATCGAGGCCGGCCACATCTTCAAGTTGGGCCGGAAGTACAGCGAGGCTCTGGGCGTGGCTGTCCTGGACGCCGAGGGCGAGAACCGAGTTCCCACCATGGGGTCCTACGGCATCGGTGTGGGACGGGCCATGGCCGCGGTGGCCGAGACCCACCACGACGAAAACGGCCTGGTCTGGCCGATGGTCATCGCCCCGTACGAGGTGGTACTAACCGTGGTCAAGGTCGACCACGAGGAGTCAATGGCCGTAGCCGAACAGCTCTACGACGACCTGCGGGCTGCTGGAGTGGACGTCCTGCTCGACGACCGCGACGGGCGCGCTGGGGTGAAGTTCGCTGACGCCGAATTGGTCGGTATCCCCCTCCGAGTCACCATCGGGCCCCGCGGAATCGAGAACGGAAAACTAGAACTCACCACCCGGAGCAACGGCGAGCAGGTCGACGTACCGACCGGCGAGGTGGCCGGCCAGTTGGTCGAGTTGGTGACCACCGGACGGGCAGCGGGCCGCTAGCGTTCAGCCCTCACGACCGGCAATTCTGCCGAGGATCCCTGCCATGCCCAAGACGATCGACCGGACTCTCCCCATCAAGCGGTACCGCAAGGTGGTAGCCACTACCGACCTTCCCGGCGTCCCGGAGGGAACGGTCGGCAAGGTGCGGGTGGCCAACGGCGTCTCTTGGTACCGCTACTGGGTGGACTTCGACAACGGTGTCCGGATGGGCCAAGTCAGCCACGCTGACCTCTGTCTTGAAGGCGACTGGGGCCGGTTCCAGTTGGACCGGGTGGAGGCCGAGCGCCGGGCCGCCGAGGCCCCCGAGGAAACCGGCGAAGCCGAGGAAAGCGAGGCCGACGGCGAGGGTTCGACCGGCAACCGTTTCGGCATCCCTGAGCACCTGCTGGAACGCAGCCGGGCCGCACGGGAGCGCCTCGGCGCCTAACCTCCAGTACTCCTAGAGCGGCACCGGTCACAGCGGACCTGCACCCCACACCGGGGTATCCTTCCCCGTCACCCCCCTTCCCTCTTCAGCCCCGGAGGCTCCCTCGATGTTCAAACCCGGCGACAAGGTCGTCTACCCGCACCACGGCGCGGCGATCATCGAGAAGAAGGAGAAACGGAAGGCTTTCGGGAAAACCACGGAATACCTGGTCCTCCGTATGGCCCACGGCGAGTTAACGCTCTCCGTTCCGGTCGAGAATGCCGAAGACGTCGGCATGCGCTGGCCGATCTCCAAGGAAGACGTAAAGGACCTATTTGAGGTGCTTCAAAAGCGGGATATCCGTGAGCCCGCCAACTGGTCCCGACGGTTCAAGAACCACCAGGAGAAACTTAAGAGCGGCGACGTCTACCAGGTGGCCGAGGTAGTTCGGAACCTGGCGCTACGTGAACAGGCCAAGGGCCTGTCAGCCGGCGAAAAGACGCTCTACAACAAGGCCCTAGACGTACTGGTCTCAGAGCTGGCCTTTGCCCTCAATACACCTGAGGACAAAGCAATGGCTAAGGTCGCCGACGCCCTCTCCTAAGCCGCCCGCCCTGTCCTATGCTCCGAATGGGGTCCGGCACGGGCTGGGTCCGTTGACGAGACAGGGTGGTTCGAGATGACGGACGAACCTGAACGGCGGATCGTCGTCGGCATGGAGGGTTCGGGTTACGCCCGAGCCGCCCTCATCTGGGCTATCGAAGAAGCTCATCACCGGGACGCTGTCGTCGAGGTGGTCACCTGCTACTCCCCCACCTACGTGCCCGCCGCTCCGGACCTCGGCTACGTGCCGTTGGACTCGTTCGACCTGGCTGCCGAAGTGGAGAAGATGCAGGGCGAGGTCATCGATTCAGCGCTGGAGGCCTCCGCGTATAGCGGCGACGTCAAGATTCGGCGAACCTTGGAGAAGGGCCGGCCGGCTGACACCCTGATGGCAGTGGCCGAGGGTGCCGACATGCTCGTGGTGGGCAACCGGGGCCGTGGGGGCTTTGCCGGATTACGCCTCGGTTCGGTCAGCCAAGCCATCGCTCATCACAGTCCGTGCCCGCTGGTGATCGTACGCACCGGCCTGGCCGACGATTGACCCGCCTGAGAACTGTCTCCAATCTGGATTTTTTGACGCCGGT
>JAZADL010000034.1:0-16786 GCA_036123635.1 Actinomycetota bacterium | reverse complement strand
TGCTCGACGACTGGCAGATGCTGGGCATGCGGTCGACTATCTCCTGCGGGGTGCGGTTCACCGACGTGTTCGTCCCCGACGACCACGTGGTCGGCACCCCCGGTGGGTGGGTCACCGAGGACCCTCGTACCTTCTCGTGCGGCTATGCCGCTAACCACCTCGGCTCGGCCCAGGCTGCCTTTGACTTCCTGGCCGAGTACATCGCCGACCGTCCCGACCTACGGGATTCGGAGGCTGTTCGGGTGAAGTTGGGCCAGATGGACGCCCAGTTGTTCGCAGCCAGGGCCTGCCTGCGGTCCACAGGAGTTCGCCTGGACCGGGGCGACGACCCCGACGATTGCGAGGCCGACGCCGTGCGCACCATGCACCTAGCAAAGGACGCCGTCTTGACCATTCCCTACCAGGGCTTCGATCTGGTAGGGGCCCGGGCCTGTCACGAGCGGTACCCCCTGGGCCAGATGATGCGCGACGCCCGCACCTTCACCCTGCACTTCCGCGACGACCTGTACGTCGAGCGGCTCGCCCAGCTGGCACTCGGCAACGGATTCTCAGCCAAGGGTGGCCGCGGAGGTTCCACCCCGTTCGAGGCCGGCGCCGGAGCCACCGCCCAGGCCACGGCCGGGGCATGATGCCCACCGCTTGAACTCGGATCCGTACCACTGAGGGAGCTCGACCACCATGGCCCACCAGCGACTCCGTCCCTTCAACACGAGGGACACCTACCCCGAACAGAATCTCGACAACGACCTCAGCCAGGGCGTGGTGGCCCGCGGCACGATGGTGTTCCTGCGGGGCCAGGTCTCTCAGGACCTTGAGACCCGAGAGTCGCTTCACGTTGGCGATGCCGGCAAGCAGGCCGGGAAGGCCATGGCCAACATCGCCATGCTGCTGGAGGAGGCGGGGTCGGCGATGGACCAGGTATGTCGGTTCGTCGTCTACCTCACCGATATCGGCCACCGGGAGGCCGTGTACCGAGAGATGGGAAGGTGGCATGTGGGTGTCCACCCCTGCCAAACCGGGATCGTCGTTTCCGCCCTGGCCCGCCCCGAGTGGGTGGTCGAGATTGAGGCCACGGCGGTCATCCCCAACTGACCGGCCTGTCGTCCGCTACCCCGATGCGCTCCTCCCAGACTGACGAGGTCCTAGCCGGTTTACGAGCCGTGGCTGACGGCCCGTTGTCAGCGGCTACCAACATGCCGCCGGCCATGTACCACGACGACGAGATCCTGACCCTCGAACACGACCGGGTGTTCGCCCGAGACTGGGTGTCACCCGGCCTGGCCAATGAGATCCCCAAGCCCGGGGACCGCCTCACTTGGTCGATTGCCGATCGCCCGGTGTTCTGCGTTCGGGGAACCGACGGCTCGATCCGTACCTTCTCCAACGTCTGCCGACACCGCATGATGACCCTGGTTGACGGTGACGGGACCGGGCTTCGGATCACCTGTCCGTACCACGCCTGGACCTACGACCTCGAGGGCCACCTGGTCGGCACTAACCACATGGAGGACACCGACGGGTTCAACGAGGCTGACGTCTGCCTACCCGAGGTCCGCACTGAGGTCTGGCAGGGCTGGATCTACTGCACCCTGAACTCCGACGCCCTGCCGGTAGCCGAACTCCTGGCGCCCATGGAGGAGTTCGTGGCTCGCTACAGGGTGCCCGACTACGTCCCCGTCCACCGGCAGGACGAGACATGGGGCGGGAACTGGAAGTTCCTTGTCGAGAACTTCATGGAGGGCTACCACCTGCCGGTTGCCCACAGGTCCACGCTCGGTACCTGGATGCCGATGGACTCGGTGGTGTTTCCTGACCGGCGCCACGAGGGCTTCACCTACCAGATGTTCGAAAAGGACGAGAACGCCCGTTACGGACGGGCCCACCCGGACAACGACCGGCTGGAAGAGTCCTGGCGGTCCACCACCTTCATGCCGACGGTGTTCCCATCACACATGTACATCCTGGCCCCCGACCACCTCTGGTACCTGTCGCTACGCCCTAACGGTGTCGATCGGGTCGACCTGCGGTTCGGAATCGCCCTGGCCCCGGAGGTGTACGCCTCGCTGGATGACCCCGAGGCGTGGATTACCGAGATGGTTGAGTTCTTCACCGCGGTGTGCGAGGAGGACCGACGGGTTGTGGAGGGCATCCACGCCGGGTCCCGCTCTCCGATGGCCTCACCGGGGCCCCTGAGCTGGCTGGAGCACGAGATCCACGACCTTATGGGCTACCTCGCTGACCGACTGGCCTAGGTTCCGCGCATGACCTTCTCGATCACCGGCCACTGCTCCCGCACCGGCATGTTCGGGGTGGCCATTACCACGTCATCCATTTGCGTCGGGTCGCGGTGCCCACACGCTCGAGCTGGTGTCGGGGCCGTGGCTACCCAGAACGTCACCGACCCGACCTTGGCCGCCAGCGTGTTCGAACGCCTGGAGGCCGGGGACTCGGCTGCTGAGGCCGTGGTGGCCGTCATGGACGGTCGAGCACACGCCGACTACCGCCAACTGGCCGTGGTGGACGCCGTCGGCCGGACAGGGCACTTCACCGGTGCCCACATCCTGGGTACCAACCGGGTCGTGGAGGGCGATCACTGCGTTGCTGCGGGCAATCTGCTGAGCACTACGGAGGTGCCGGCTGCCATGTGCGCGGAGTTCGAGGCCCACCCAGACGCCCACATGGCCGATCGCCTCCTCCTCGGGCTGGAAGCCGGTCAGGCTGCTGGAGGGGAGGAGGGTCTGGTGCACTCGGCAGCCCTGCTCGTCCACCACGAGCAGCCATTCGCCCTTGTCGACCTGCGCTGCGACTGGGACGACGTTGACCCGGTAGCCGTGGTGCGGAACCTCTGGACCGACTACCAGCCCCAGATGCAGCCCTACCTCGATAGGGCCATCGATCCGGCTGCTGCGCCCAGCTACGGCGTGGCTGGCGACCCGTGATCGGGTGATTGGCTTGCCAGGCGCTGGTGGATTGCGGCCCCGCCGCTAGCAGACGACCAGGTCCAGGTCGGAGCGGCTGAGCCGCTTGCAGCCGTCGTCGGTGACCACCACCGAGTGACCCAGTGTCATGGCCCGGCCGGCGTCGAAGTCCAACAGAATCATGTGGAGGAAGAAAACGTGGCCCGGCTGGAAGGCCAGCGGGTTGCCCTCATAGATCATTGGCCAGTCCGTCCACACCGGGGCGTAGACGGCACCCATGCCGTAGCCACAGGCGTTGAGGCGATGCTTCTGGTAGCCGGCACCGTCCAAGACCCGGGCATGGGTGGTGAACACCTCGCCCAGGGTGGCACCCGGTCGGACCGCCTCCTCGCAGGCCAGCAGGGCCTCGCGGCAGGCAGCGTGCATGGCCCGGTGCTCCGGCGAAGCCTCCCCGACCAGCAGGGTCCGCATCATCGCCGCGTGGTAGCGACGTTCCACCCCGCACCACTCCAGAGTGAGCTGATCCACCGGGTCGAGCTGACGTCGGCCGGTGACGTACCTGACCATCAGTGCCCCCGGCCCCGAGCCGATAATCATCTCGTTGCCGGCGTAGTCGCCACCGCCACCCAGCACGGCACCCTGCATGTCGGCCAGGATCCGAGCCTCGGAGACCCCGACGCCGGCTAGGTCGACGGCTACGTCCCAGGCGTCGTCGGCCAGCTCGGCGGCTCGCCTCGTATAAGCCAGCTCCTGGGGGCTCTTCACCCGCCGCAGTTCCTGGACCAGCGTCGAGGCATCGGTCCAGGCCAGGAACCCGTCGAGCCTGGCCTCCAGCATCCGCCAGTGGACGGCCCGTAGTCCGTAGGAGTCGAGTTCGATGCCCACCCGCGAGCCCGCGAGTCCCAGGTCGGCCAGCATCTTGCGAAGGTCGACCGTCGGGTCCATTCCGTCGACGTCGACATAGACACGGACGTCGGTGACATCCGAGGTGTAGGCAGCGGTCCCCCGGTCGGGCGCCCGGTTCAACAGGGCAATTCGGCCGTCGGCGGTCATGGTCATGCACTGGAAGCTGGAGAATCCGAACGTGTCGTAGCCGGTCAGCCAATACATCGACTCCTGCTTGAACATGAGCAGAGCATCAAGGCCCGACGCCGCGATGGCCTGAGCCGTGCGGTCCTTACGGTCCTGCATCTCCTCGGGGGTGAAGTGGATGGGCAAGGGGTTCCCTCGGGTTTCGGCGGTCAGTAGGGGCGGCGCTTGGCAGCGCCGTGGTACAGCACATCAGACAAGGCGGCGTTGGCCGCCGCTCGCATAGCCCGTCCCTCGGCCGTGCATTCACCGATCGGACGGCGGACCACGGTGAAGGACGGATCGACGGGTTCTGGGCCGACTGGGAGGACGTGGTGTTCGCCCCGGCTGGGACGGACCCCGACCCCGATGTAGGACTGGAATGCCACTCCGACTCGCCGGTCTGCACTGCTGTTGGGGCGGGAACCGTGGACCAGGTAGGGATGGTGGAGCGACATCTGGCCAGGTCGGAGTTCCACGTCCACGGTGGTGGCCTCGTCGATCCCGTCGACGTGCTGACCCCGGGTCAGGATGTTGTCGGGCCCGAACCGGTCCACATGGGGTCGGATGCCGTCCTGGTGGGTGCCTGACACCACGGACACACAGCCGCTCTCGGCGGTGCTTGACGTCAGAGCCACCCAGGCGGTGACCAGGTCGGCGGAGTCGACACCCATGTAGGTCGCGTCCTGGTGCCAACTCACGTGGGCCGCGCTGTCCGGTTCCTTTATGAACAGCACTGAGTTGAGCAGTGCCGTTGGCCGATCGACGAGAGAGGCGGCACAGTCGAGGATCACCGGGTGGAGTGCAAGGTCGGCTAGGAACGGCAGCACCAGGTGGGCGTTATTCCGATGGCCCCCGTGCAGGTCGTCCGGGTACCGGACCTCGGCGCCTTCCAAGGCGGCAAGCAAGCCGGCGGCTTCCTCCTCGGAAAGGACGTCAACCGGGGCCACCCAGCCGTGGTCCCGGTAGTGAACCACCTGTTCGTTGGAGAGCACGGGCACGGGCTGGACGCTAGATCCGCCCGTGCTCCCGATCTAGCCTCCACGGACTCGGGGCACGGTGTCCCGCACAACGCTGCCAGCCAAGAGGAGGACCGATGCCGGACGTGGACCTGCCGTTCGGTCGTCAGGAGTACGCCGACCGTCTGGCCAGGGTGCGGGCGTCGATGGAGGTCCGGGGGATTGAGGTTCTGGTGGCCGCCGATCCGTCGAACATGTCGTGGCTGACCGGTTACGACGGCTGGTCGTTTTACACGCCGCAGGCCGTGGTCGTGACCCATGACGGGGAGCCCTGGTGGTGGGGCCGGCGCATGGACGCCAACGGGGCCCGGCGCACCGTCTATATGGACGAGGCTCATATCCTCGACTACTCCGATGACCACGTCATGTCCACCGAACGGCACGCCTTTGGTCAGCTGGCCGGCTTGCTGGACGGGATGGGCCACGGATCGGCTCGCGTTGGCGTCGAACTCGACAACTACTACTACTCGGCTGCCGCCCACCAACATCTCTGCGCTGGTCTACCCGACGCCGAGGTGGTGGATGCCACAGCGCTTGTGAACTGGCAGCGAGGCGTGAAGTCCGACCGGGAACTGGAGTACATGCGCCGCGGCGCCCGGATTGTGGAACGCATGCATGCCCGCATCCGCGACGTCATCCAGCCGGGTATGCGTAAATGCGATCTGGTGGCTGAGATCTACGCCACCGGAGTCTCAGGTACCGAAGAGTTCGGCGGCGACTATCCGGCCTTCGTTCCCATGATGCCCACCGGCGCTGACGCCTCGGCGCCCCATCTGACCTGGGACGACAAGCCACTGAAGGTCGGTGAGGGGACATTCTTCGAGATCGCTGGCGCTTATCGGCGTTACCAATTGCCCCTATGTCGCACCACGTTCCTCGGGACCCCGCCTGACGACATGCGCCGGGCCGAGAAGGCGGTACTGGACGGGCTCGACGCCGGGCTTGCTGCCGCCCGGGCCGGGAACCGGGCGAAAGACGTGGCCACCGACTTCTACGCCACCATGGAGGCCGCCGGCTTCCACAAGGAGGGCCGCTGTGGCTACCCGATCGGCATCAGTTATCCGCCGGACTGGGGGGAGCGGACCATCTCGTTTAGGACCACCGACGAGACGGTTCTCCAGCCGGGTATGACATTTCACTTCATGCCGGGCCTTTGGATGGATACCTGGGGGCTGGAGATCACCGAGAGCATCGTGATCACCGAGGACGGCCCAGCCGAACCGCTGGCCGACGTCCCCCGGGCCATCTACGTGAAGGGCTGAGCATGGCCGAGAGCGTGGTACCGGTACCGGTCGACGAAGCCCTGGATCTTCTCGACGTTCTGATTTCCTACGACACCGTGGCTCTTACCCCGAATCTGGACCTGATCGACGATGTTCGGGATCGCCTGGAGACCCTCGGAGCGTCGGTAGTCCTCACCTACGACGACAGCAGCACGAAGGCCAACCTGTTCGCCACCATCGGTCCCAACGTCAATGGTGGGGTGGTCCTCTCGGGGCACTCGGACGTCGTCCCGGTAGACCCGGCGGACTGGACCACACCGCCGTTCACCGCTGACCACCGCCACGGCCGGGTCTACGGCCGAGGAACGGCCGACATGAAAGGGTTTGTGGCCTGCGTACTAGCCATGGCCCCCACATACGCGGAACTGGACCTGACGGTGCCGATCCACGTGGCACTGACCTTCGACGAGGAGGACGGCTTCCACGGGGCACCGATCCTGCTGGCCGACCTGGTGGAGCGGGGCGTGCGACCGTCGGCGGCCATCATTGGCGAACCAACTGGATTGCGGACCGTGGGGGCCCACAAGGGTTGTTACGAGTACCGCACCATGGTGACGGGTATCAACGGTCATAGCTCGGCCCCCGCCGAGGCAGTCAGCGCCGTGCACCATGCCTCGCGCTGGATCTCTGGCCTGCTGGGCCTAGCCGACGATCTGGTCGACCGGGCACCTAACCCCAGCCCCTACGACCCACCGTCGACCACCTTTAACGTGGGGACGATCAGTGGCGGACAGGGACGATGCGTGGTCGCTGACCGGTGCTGGTTCGACTGGGAGATGCGTCCCGTCCAGGCTTCGGACGCCTCGTTTGTCAAGGAACATATGGCGGCCGTAGAGGCCGCCCTACTCGACGAGATGCGAGCCGTACACCCCGAGGCCTCCATCCAAACCGACGTGGTCTGCGAGATCGACGGCCTGGAGTGGCGGGATGCCTCGCCGGCCCTTGACCTTGTGCGGGTTCTGCTGGCCGACGAGGTAGCGGCGAACGGCGGCACCCTGCCAGTGGACGTGGTGGCTTACGGGACCGAGGCGGGGTTGTTCCAGGCAGCTGGAATCCCGGCGGTGCTTTGGGGTCCGGGAGACATCAGCGTGGCCCACCGGCCGGATGAGTTCGTCGAGGTTGCCGACCTCGACGTCTGCCTGGCCCTGTTGGCCCGCCTGGGCGGGCACCTTGCCCGCTGAGCAGGCTCGACAGAATCGTGGTTCCATCGATTTTCGACCCAGATTTGGAAGCGGCTTTCCAAGACGACGGTTTCGTCACCGTGGAACGTCTGATTCCCGACCACGTCCTGAGCCCGCTCCACGAGCGGTTCGACCGTCTGTTCCGTGGCGTGTTCGAGACTGGGGTGGCACCCGACGAGGTCAACTGGCAGGACGGGTCGGGAGACCCCGCGCTGACTCGTCAGATCTGCAACGGCTGGAAGGCTGACCGGCTGGTCGCCTCGGTCATCCTCTCGGAACACCTCGGAGCGGTGCTGGCCCGCTTGGCCGGTTGGCCCGGAGCTCGGATCATTCAGGACAACCTGCTTTGGAAGCCACCCGACGCCCGGTCAGTAGGCTTCCATCGGGACAACGCCTACCTCGACTGGTACCGGCCGCAGGAGATGGCTACCTGTTGGATCGCCCTAGACCCGACAGCAGCGGTTGGGGGGACGGTTGAGTTCGCCCGGGGATCACACCGGTGGTCGACCGACGGCGATCCCTTTATGCAGTTCCACGCCCCGGTCGACCATCGGGGCCCGATGGAGGCGGCGGCCGCCGCCGAGGGTGTGGCGTCTGACGTGGTGCCTGTCGAAGTTCCTGCCGGAGGAGGGTCATTCCACCACGGCTGGACGTGGCACGGGTCGGGCCCCAACCGGTCCGATGTCCACCGACGGGTTCTGGTACTGCACTGCGGCAGTAGTGAGGCCCGGTTCCACCGGCCAGGCTTTGAGGAGGGCACCGGGCCTATCTACTCCCGGTACGCCCGCCCGGACGTCGACGACATGGACGAGGTCCACTTTCCGGTGTTATGGCGCGACGATGGATACCGCACCCCAGGACTAGAAAGTCTCACAGTTCAGTTATAGGCTCTCACTCGCAGTGATTGAGACCCGCCGTGGCGGGCCGGAGGCGGTTCCGTCCGCCGTCCACGCCGAATTCCGGAACCCACAGGAGCATCCCCATGACCCGTATGACCCCCAGCGAGGCCTTTGTCGAGACGATGGTGGCCAACGGTGTCACCACCACCTTCGGCATCATGGGCTCGGCCTTCATGGACGCCATGGACATCTTTACTCCGGCCGGCATTCGCCTGATCCCGGTGGTGCACGAACAGGGTGCTGCCCATATGGCCGACGGCTATGCCCGAGTTAGCGGCCGTCATGGTGTGGTTATTGGCCAGAACGGCCCTGGGATCTCCAACTGCGTGACGGCCATTGCGGCGGCCTTCTGGGCCCACAGCCCGGTGGTTATCGTCACCCCAGAGACCGGGACGATGGGCATCGGCCTGGGTGGCTTCCAAGAGGCCAACCAACTCCCCATGTTCCAGGAGTTCACCAAGTACCAGGGTCACATCGTTAACGAGAACCGGATGGCCGAGATCACAGCACGATGCTTCGACCGGGCCATGTCTGAGATCGGCCCCACCCAGCTGAACATCCCCCGGGACCGGTTCTACGGCGAGATCGACGTCGAGAGCGCCGAGCCGATGGTTCTAGACCGGGGCCCGGGCGGTGACGACAGCTTGGACGCAGCGGCCGAGATGCTGGCCAACGCTGAGTTCCCGGTCATGGTTTCGGGTGGCGGCGTGGTCATGGGTGACGCAGTGCCCGATGCCATCGTCTTGGCTGAGCGGCTGGGCTGCCCGGTGGTCAATAGCTACCTGCACAATGACTCCTTCCCAGCCACCCACCCGCAGTGGTGCGGCCCGCTGGGCTACCAGGGGTCCAAGGCAGCCATGAAACTCATCTCAGGGGCTGACGTGGTACTGGCCCTCGGCACCCGGCTCGGTCCGTTCGGCACACTGCCCCAGCACGAGATGGACTACTGGCCCGCCAACGCCAAGATCATCCAAGTCGACGCCGACCACAAGATGCTGGGCCTGGTCAAGAAGATCTCTGTGGGCATTTGCGGCGACGCCGGAGCGACAGCACGGGCCCTGACCGAGCGCCTGGCTGATCGCTCCTTGACTTGTGACACCAGCCGCGACGAGCGTGCCGACCGTATGGCGACGGAGAAGAAGGCTTGGGAGGACGAGTTAGACGAGTGGACGCACGAAACTGACGACTTCAGCATTGACATGATCAAGGAGGCCATCGACGAGGAGGGCAACTGGCTACACCCCCGCCAGGTTCTCCGCGAACTAGAGAAGGCCATGCCGGCCCGGGCCATGGTCTCGACCGATATCGGCAACATCAACTCGGTGGCCAACAGTTACCTGCGGTTCGACGAGCCTCGTTCGTTCTTCGCTGCCATGAGTTGGGGAAACTGTGGCTACGCCTTGCCGACCATCATTGGTGCCAAGGCGGCCGCCCCCGACCGTCCAGCGCTCTCGTACGCCGGCGACGGTGCCTGGGCTATGAGCATGGTGGAGGTCATGACGGCCGTTCGCCATGACATCCCGGTCACCGCGGTGGTGTTCCACAATCGCCAGTGGGGAGCCGAGAAGAAGAACCAGGTCGATTTCTACGGTCGACGGTTCGTGGCCGGCGAGTTAGATGGTGGCGAAAACTACGCTGAAATTGCCCGGGCTATGGGTGCTGATGGAGTCCGGGTGGACCAACTCGAAGACGTCGGCCCGACACTGTCGACGGCCATTGACGCCCAGATGAACGAGGGTAGGACCACGGTCATTGAGATCATGTGCACCAAGGAACTGGGCGACCCATTCCGGAAGGACGCCCTGTCCACACCGGTACGCCACCTCGAGCAGTACGCCGACTTCGTCTAACTGCACCTCCGGGCCCACGGCCCGTTCCGGAACTTAGATCCCGGTTGCCTGGGCCGGTTTGTGGGAAACGTCCCCAGGGTCGAGCTCACGGGTCCAGGCGGCGAATTCCAGCAGAATCCCATCTGGGTCCCGGAAGTAGACGGATCGGACGAACACCCCATCGTGCACGTCACGGGCCACGCCCCACTCGGAGTCGTCGTGGTTTATGACCTCCGAGCACTCCACGCCGGCGGCTCGGAGTCGGTCCACATAGCCATCAATGTCGGCTGCCGGCACGTGGAAGGCCACGTGGTTCATCGAGCCGTGGGCCGAGTGGATGGCCCCTCGGTCTGGCCGGTCGGCCGGCATCGACACCCCCGGGGCAGCTAGTGGGGCGTCGGGGAACCAGAAGAAGGCCACTGAGTTCCCGTTACCGCAGTCGAAGAAGAAGTGCTGACCGGTCCCGCCGCCCAACTCGATGGTCTTGGTGAGCGGCATGCCCAGGATGCCCTCGTAAAAGGCAACAGTGGCCGCCATGTCACGGCAGACCAGAGCCAGGTGATTGATGCCCCGGACTTCGAACCCGCGGCCCTTCTGCTCACGGTTGCCGACCATGGAAGCCGACCCTAGACGGGGCCCGGTTCCGACCCCAGCCGAGACGCTGCTAACCACGGAAGTCGGCGTCCTGAGGGGCTCGCCTACCATGCGCCAGTGTCCGATGACCTATCCACCGACCAGCTGGCGGCGCTGGCCGAGGGGTTGCGCGATCTCTTGGGTCCTGGTGGCTGGCTGGACCCGGCGGATGCCCCCCAGATGACCGTCGATTACCGGGGTGCCTACTCCGGCGTTCCGATCCTCATCACACGCCCCGACACGGTGGATGGCGTACGGGACGTCGTCCTGGCCTGTGCAGCGGCCGGGGTGGCTGTCGTCACCCAGGGTGGTCACACCTCGTTGTCCGGTGGTTCGGTCCCCATCGACTACCGGCCGTCGGTATTGCTGTCGACCTCACGCCTGAACCGGGTCACCTCGGTGGATCCGGGCCGGTTCACCATCACCGCTGAGGCGGGGTGCACCATCGAACAAGTCCAACAGGCCGCTGCCGCAGTGGACCGGCAGTTGGGCATGGACTGGGGTGCCCGAGGCACTGCCACCGTAGGGGGAGCGATCTCAACCAACGCCGGAGGGTTGAATGTCCTTCGGTACGGTCCGACCAGGGACAGCGTTCTGGGTCTGGAGGCGGTGCTTGCCGACGGTGAGGTGTTCGACGGGATGCGGGCCCTGCGCAAGGACAACACCGGCTACGACCTCAAGCACCTGTTCATCGGCGGTGAGGGCACTCTGGGGGTAGTGACTCGCGCCATCCTCAAGCTCTTCCCCCGGCAGGACCACCACAGAACTCTCTTTGCGGCGCTGGCCGATCTCGACCACGTCAACGACCTCTATGCCCGGGCCTGTTTGCTGGATCACGGTGGCCTAACGGCGTTCGAACTGGTTCCTGAGAGTGGCCTGGCCGGTGCCGTCGAGGCCCTGGGCGTCGTCCGCCCACTCGAGACCCAGGCCGAGTGGTATCTGCTGGCCCGGTTCAGTGGCAGCAGCCCGGTTGACGACACCGCCCTGACCTTCCTGTCCGCAGCCGTCGAGGCCGGTCTGCTCCTGGACGCCGTGGTCGCCGATACGGCAGCCCAGGAGGAGAACCTGTGGCAGCTGCGCGACGAACTCCCACCCGAGACGCTCTTTGACGCCAAGGGAGCCAAGTTCGACGCCGCGGTACCCATCGACCGGGTGGCTGAGTTCCAGCGTCGGACCGAGGTCATCGCCCGCGACCTATGCGGGCCAGAAACCGTGGTCTTCTCCTTCGGGCACCTGGGCGATGGAAATCTCCACATGTACGTGCTCAAGTCTCTGGAGAGGGGCAGTCGACTCGAACCCGACCTGGTCGTCGAGGCAACTGGGGCCATTGACCGCCTCGTCTGGGAAATGGGGGGGACGGTCAGCGCCGAACATGGTGTCGGTCAGGATCTCCTGGACCGGGTAGCCAGCCAGAAGTCGACCGTCGAGCTGGACATGATGCGGAGGGTCAAGGAGGCCCTGGACCCCGACGACCTGTTCAACCCGGGCCGGGGTGCCCACTCGGCACTTCCGCGAAAGGAAGGTTTCGGATGACAGCGCGCCAGCGGTGGGCGACTGCTTTGGCCAAAAGTGGTTAGGAGGCAGAAAGCGAGCCACCCTCTACGGGCAGTCCCGTGCCGCTGATGTAGTTGGCCGTCTCCGAGCACAAGAAGGCCACGACCCGGCCGAAATCAGCCGGATCACCGATCCGGCCCATGGGATGTGCGGCGGCCACCGCGTCTAGGTCCTGGTATATCTCCTTGAGGCGGCCGGTGGCGTGCAGTCCCGGCTGGACCGAGTTAACCGTTACGCCATCCCGGGCCACCTCGGTGGCCGTGGTCTTCAGGAAGCCGGTCAGACCGGCCCGGGCCGTGTTGGACAGCATCAGCGTCGCTGACGGCTCACGGACAGTGGCCGACGTGATAGCTACCACGCGGCCCCAGCCCCGCTCCCTCATGGGAGGAATGAGGGCCTTGCACATGCGCACGTGGGCCAAGAGATTCAACTGCAGGGCCATCGGGTACAGGTCCAACTCGGTGGACTCGAAGGTGCCAGGCGGGGGACCGCCGGCATTAGCCACCAGGATGTCGACGAAGCCGAGCAGCTCGATGGCCTCGGCCAGCATGGCGTCTACGGAGGCGTCGTCGGAAAGGTCAGCGGTGAGGGTGACCGGATCTCCATCCACCGTGGAGGCCGCGGCGGTTAATCGCTCAGCCGATCGGGATACCAGAGCTACCCGCACCCCTTCGGCGGCCAGGGCACGGGCCGAGGCCAGCCCTAGGCCGCTCGATGCGCCGGTGACCAGCGCCGTCCGTCCTTTGATCCCGAGGTCCACGGTGGGCCCCTCCTCCGGGCCATGCGGTCCCTGGCACTGGACCGTCGGGCGGACGGTAGTTCCCCGACGCGGCGGCGTCGCCGTCCGGGAGCGGAAACTGGCAGGCTGTGGCCCGTGCGGATTGACAGTGAGGCCCTGAGTTGGTGGCTGTTCCTGGCCAGCGCCGTGGTGTTCTTGGTAGCGGCGATCCGAGCCGGTGACTTGCTGTTTGCCGTCGGCTCGATTCTCTTCCTCGCCGCTTGCGTGGTGTTCCTTGCCGGGCGCGGGCGCCCGACCCACGACCGGTGACCGGTACCAGCCAGGACGGCGGACGACTACTGGTTGACTGCCTGCTGGCCCAGGGCGTCGACACGGCCTTCGGGGTGCCGGGTGAGAGTTACCTGGCCGTGCTGGATGCCCTGCACGACGTCGGGGATCGCCTCCGGTTCGTGGCCTGCCGCCACGAGGGTGGCGCGGCCTACATGTCCGAGGCCTGGGCTCGGCTCACCGGACGAACCGGTATCTGCTTTGTAACCCGCGGTCCGGGTGCCGCCAACGCCTCGGTAGGGGTCCACACTGCCGACCAAAGCTCTACGCCCTTGGTTCTGTTCGTCGGCCAGGTGGGGCGTGGCCATCGGGGCCTGGAGGCCTTCCAGGAAGTCGAGTACACGTCGTTCTTCGGCGACCTGGCCAAGTGGGTCGTCGAGGTCAACGGACCCGACGATCTTCCGCGGGTAGTCGAGGCGGCATTCACCGTCGCTCAGGCCGACCGACCGGGTCCTGTCGTCGTGGCGCTCCCTGAGGACATACTGCGCGAAGCATCTACTGCCGGACCTGGACCGCCAGTGGAGGTGACCGAGCGAGATCCGTCCCTAGCCGACTTGACTGCCGTGGAAGACCTCCTGTCTGATGCCGAGCGGCCCGTGCTACTGGTAGGTGGAGGAGGTTGGACAGCCGACGGGCGCGAGGCGCTGTCCGCCTTCGCCCACCGCGCCGACCTTCCGGTTGTGGTGTCGTTCCGTCGCCACGACCTGTTCGACAACACCGACGGGCACTACTGCGGTGAAGCCGGGGTGGGGATGCCACCGGCTGTCCGGGAGACGCTGGCCGGGGCCGACGTGGTGTTGGCTCTGAATTGCCGGTTCGGCGAGATGACCACGGGCAACTACACGCTATTCGGGACTGACGGCAGGGATGCCGGACAGCACATCGCCCATTTCCACGCCTCGGCCTTCGAGTTCGGCAAGGTGGTCCAAGCCGAGGTACTCGTCCACGCTGGCCCCAACGCTGCCACCCGGGCCTTGGCTGCCACGTCGGTGGACAGTTCCCGGTGGGCGGGGTGGCGGTCCGATCGGCGGGACGCCTTTTTGGCCACCCTGGACTGCCCCCCGCAGCTTGGTGACCTAGATCTCGGAGAGGTGACGGCCTGGTTGCGGGACCGCCTGCCCGACGACGTGGTGGTGACCAACGGGGCCGGCAACTTCTCGGTGTGGCCCAACAAGTTTTTGCTTTACGGCCCGGGGGCTCGGCTCCTCGCTCCCCAGAACGGCACTATGGGCTACGGCCTTCCGGCAGCCGTCGCCGCCAAGGTGGTCGATCCGGACCGCACCGTCATCTGCTTCGCCGGGGACGGCGACGTCCAGATGACGTTCCCGGAACTGGGGACGGCTGTCCAGGCAGGCGCCCTACCGGTGGTCTTGGTCGTGGACAACTCCTCGTGGGGCACCATCCGGATGCACCAGGAATTTCATCATCCGGGTCGCGTTTCGGCCACCGAACTCGTGAACCCCGACTTCGTTGCCCTAGCCAGCGCCTACGGTATGCATGCCGAACGGGTCGACCGGACTGACCAGTTCGCACCAGCCTTCGAGCGGGCGTTGGCCTCAGAGACCGGCGCCCTCCTGCACCTAGTGACAGCTACTGAGCAACTCACCCCTCGCCTTACGGTCCAGGACGCACGCCGCGCCGACGGACGGGAATGATCGAGTCATGGATCTCAAACCCCTATGTCGCTTCCCGGCTACCGCCCCGGTGACCGACATGCTCAAGGCGTTCGACGCCGATGGTGGACTGGTTGTCGAAGGGATGGTCGAACAACCTGTCATTGATGCCATCAGGGAGGCAGCCAATCGCCACGGCGAGGGTGTTGTAGCGGGGTCGGCCGACCAGGGTATGGGGGAGGAGGGGGCGTTCTTCGTCGGGAGGAACACCAAACGCTTTTCGAGCCTGGGTTTGCTCACCGACGCCTTCTTCGACCTCTTGGAGAATGAGGTCTACACGGCGCTAGCCGATGCCGTGCTGTTACCCAACTGCGGTTCCTATTGGATGAACACTTCCCAGGTCATGTACATCGGCCCCGGCGAAACCGCCCAGGTTCTGCACCGGGACGCCGACAACTGGTTCCAGCACATGGCGCCGACGTGGCCCGACACGCCCGAGGTGACGATCAGCGCCATGATCGGGCTGGAGGAGGTGACCGAGGAGCTGGGGGCCACGAGGTGCGTGCCTGGGAGCCACCGCTGGCCGGAGTTAAACGTCTACGAGTTCGACGTCGAGACGGTGCCCGCCGAGCTGAAACCCGGCGACGCCTTCGTCTACTCAGGGAAGGTGCTGCACGGGGGCGGGGCTAACACCACGACGGGACGGTGGCGACGGGCATTGCACTTGAGCTTCGTGGTCGGCTGGTTGACGCCAGAGGAGGCCCATCCGCTCGACCACGTCGACGGGCTGGCCGACCGGTCACCACGTGTACAGCGGCTGCTCGGCCAGCGGTCATACGACCCACGTCCACACCTCGGAGGTGGCCTGTGGCTCCGCCACGTCCGTCCGCTGGAGGACCAGGCTTGATGGCCGGTCGCTCGACCGGATTACGTCGAGTGACGGGCTAGCCGATCTCGGCCTCGATCGCGTCGGCGACCAAGCGTCGCGTCTCGGCGTCGTTGATCGCCCCGCCGTGGGCCACCTGCTGGATGGCCAAGCCCTCGATGAGGCAGGCCAGCCGCCATGCCGAGTCCCTGGGGTTGACACAGGCAAAGTCCCCGGAGGCGACACCATCGGTGAGGGTGTCAGCGAGAACCTCAACCCACGCCTCATCCAACTCCATGACCGTCCGTCGAAAGGACTCGGACCGCAGCGCTACCGCCCAGCCTTCGATCCACAGCCGCCAACTAGGGAAGCCGCTGGCCGGGAAGAAATTGTCGACCACTATGTCGAGGAGTTCTCTCGGTGTTCCGTCGGTGTTCACTAGGAGCCGTAAAGCCTCCAGTTCTTTTTCGGCGGCGTGCCGGAACGCGGCGGCCAGGAGTTCATCCTTAGTGTCGAAGTGGTAGTGGACGAGACCGGTCGAGATCCCGAGGTACTTCGCCACGTCGCCCACCCGAGTGGCGGCGATTCCCTGCTTGCTCATCACCGTGCAGGTGGCCTCAAGGATCTGGATCCGACGCTTCTCGACGGCTGGCCCGGGTTCCTGCGACTTTTCCACCGGCCTCATCCTATCGATCGACTGACTGACCCGTCAGTTCGTCACAGCCCGAGCCGATACGCTGCGACGATGGCGGTCGCCACGGGCCACGTGGTCCTCTCCGACCTTGAGAAGCGGTTCGACGACGTGGCTGTGGTCCGGGGCATCGACCTCGACATAGCGCCCGGCGAGTTCTTCTCCCT
>JAZADL010000033.1:0-4044 GCA_036123635.1 Actinomycetota bacterium | reverse complement strand
GCCGTGTCCGGGATGACCAGGCCGCTGGCCGTGGTCGACTCGGAGTCGCTGGGGCGGACCACGATGCGGTCCTCAAGAGGTTGAAGGTTCATCGAACGCTTCCCTTTCGACGATGGCACCGGGCCGTCCGGCCCCGGATGCCTGTTGGCAGTCTCATTGGACGAGTGCCAAC
The DNA here is from genome assembly GCA_036123635.1 of Actinomycetota bacterium. GTDB lineage: Bacteria > Actinomycetota > Acidimicrobiia > Acidimicrobiales > MedAcidi-G1 > UBA9410. The sequence continues at coordinate 3,872 of JAZADL010000033.1, read as the reverse complement.
GATAGGGGTGCCGCCCGCCCGGGCCAACGTCCACGACCCCGGTTTTCGCTCTATGTAACAGGCGGGGTTGCCGATCAGGACAGCAGCGGCAAGCTCTGGTTGGGGTCGGCCCCGGTATCCAAGGGGCTGGGTCCGTCGGACCGGAACCGCCACCAGCCGGCAGCCGCCACCATGGCCGCGTTGTCGGTGCACATCGACCGGGACGGCAGAAAGGCCCGTACGCCAGTCCCGATGCACATGTCCAAGAACCGCTCCCGGAGGAGGGAGTTGGCCGCCACCCCACCTCCCAAGCAAGCCCCCCTCGCCCCAGTGGCCTCCACGGCCCACCGGGCCTTAGTCACTAGAGCGTCAACCACCGCCTCTTGGAATGAGGCTGCCACGTCGGCCGTCGAGGAGTCGGGGTCGTGGCGGACGTGGTTCACCACGGCGGTCTTCAGGCCGCTGAACGAGAAGGCGTAGCGCCGGTCGTCGGGCAATGTCTCCGGGTTCTCCTGGACCATGGACCGCGGATAGTCAAAGGCTGAGCCGTCACCCCCGGCGGCCAGGGCGTCGATCGCCGGACCACCGGGATAGCCCAAGCCCAGGTACCGGGCCACCTTGTCGAATGCCTCGCCGGCCGCGTCGTCCAGTGTGGAACCCAGGAGCCGGTACCGGCCGTGGTCCTCCATCAGCACCAGCATGGTGTGCCCACCGGAGACCAGTAGCACGACCAGCGGGAGTTCCAGGTCAGGCTCCTCCAGGAACGAGGCATACAGGTGAGCCTCCAGGTGATTCACCGACACGAACGGCACCCCCCACACCAGCGACAGGGCCTTAGCGGCACTCACCCCAACCAGCAACGAGCCGACCAGCCCCGGCCCCGTGGTAGCGGCCACCACCTCCACGTCGGGACCCTCCACCCCCGCGGTGGCTAGCGCCTCGGCCAACACCGGCACCAGTTCTTGGACGTGAGCCCGCCCGGCGATCTCGGGGACCACGCCCCCGAACCGAGCGTGCTGTTCGATCTGGCTGGACACCACCGAGGACCGGACTACGGAGGCCCGTTCCACGACGGCCACTGCTGTCTCATCGCATGACGTCTCGATGCCCAGGACGACATCACCCATCGGTCGAACCTTCCCCGGATCGGCCGATCGCCTCGTCCACCCGGTTCGAGAAGGCCGGATCGGCGATGTCGTGGGCCCACATCACCAGAGCGTCCTCCCGGCCCCCAAGCACCGAGTCGGCGTAGTACCCCTTTCGAATCCCCGCCGGAGCGAACCCGAACCGCTGGTAAAGCCCGATAGCCGGCTCGTTCGATACTCGGACCTCTAGCGTCAGGGCGGACAGACTTCGGGCGAGGGCATCCCGGCACAGGGCGGCCATTAGGACGGTGCCGATCCCCGACCGCTGCCGGTCGGGTTCCACGGTCACCGAGATGATGTGTCCCTCGTCGACCACGACCAGTAGGGCGGCATGGCCGACTAACTGGCCGTCCACCTCGGCCACCAGGTTGGTGCGGGTCGTTGGGTCGGCCAGTTGGCTGTGCAGGAACTCCGAGGACCAGGTATTCGGATGGACCTGGGCATCCAAGGCCAGCACGGCGTCAACGTCGCTGTCGACCAGCGGGCGGAGGTCCACGGGGACGCGGGACGGAGCCACGGCGGTCACGCCCCGCCCTCGCGAGTCGCCCAGTTAATCTGGGCGTCCGGCTGACGTAGGTATATCGGCTCCAGTTCCCAGGGCTGCACGAACTCCTCCCGCATGGCTCGGGCATGAGCCAACTGCACAAGGGACCGGGCACTGGGATTAGCCAGGCCCTGCTCGGCCATCTCCATGGCCCGTAGCCCGGTAAACCGTTCGGCGTGGCGCAGGGCGCCGTCGCCCAGCAGAAGGGTCGGCTCATCAAGAGCCTCCAACTCGGCCGAAAGCTCGTCCGGCGTGCCCACGTCGGCCTCTCGAATCCGCTGGATGCCACCAGGAACCCTCCGGAACAGGGCAGTGAACAACTCGCCCCGTCGGGCATCAAGGGCTGGCACGATGAGGCGCGTCGTCCAACGAGCCGGGAAGGCCATCAGGTCGAGGCTGGGCACCGGGATCATGGGCACTCCTAAGGCGTAGGCAAGAGCCACAGCCGTGGCGATGCCTACCCGCAACCCGGTGAACAGCCCCGGTCCGACGTCCACGGCCACCGCCCCGACCTCAGACAACTCAATTCCGGCCTGGCGGCGAACGAACTCGATCTGGGGGGCTAGGGCCTCAGCGTGACGTCGACCCCGCCCAGAATGGGCCGAAGCCAACACCCCCTCGTGACCACCCACGGCGCACCCCACCTGGGCACCGGCGCTCTCGATCCCAAGGATCAGCACGGCCCACCCCCCGCCCCCAGACCTTGCAGGGGAACTTCTCGGTCGGCCCACTCCGGGCCTGAGGTCCGAAACTCAAGAAGGCGATCGTCCGGTCCGTCGCCTAACCGGAGGCGGACCTCCAGGTAACCCCCCGGCAGTGCGCCAGCGATGGCGTCCCCCCACTCCACGAGGGTCACCGCCCGATCGTCGACCAGCTCGGGCAGGCCGAGGTCGAGTATTTCCTCGATACGGATCAGGCGATAGACGTCCAGATGGTGAACGGTCAAGTTGTCGCCGTCATAGCGATTGGCCAAGGTGAAGGTGGGCGACGTGATGGGGGCCGTCACGCCCAGCGCCCGGCCCAGTCCCTGTGTGAAGGCCGTCTTGCCGGCACCCAGGTCACCACATAGCACGATCAGGTCACCAGCCCGAACCAAGGCAGCTAGCCGGGCGGCCACGGTCTGGGTCTCGTCGGCCGACGCCGTGGAAACGGTGGCCACCGCCTGGTCGAGGGTCACCGTTCCCCCATGAGGACCTTGGCTCGAACCAGGTCGGCTCGCATCCGGGCCACGACGTCCGCACCGCCCCGCAGAGCGGCCGCCGGGTGGAAGGTGGGAACCAGGTGGCGTTCCGGGTCGCCGAAGCGGTAACTGCGACCCCGCAGCTTCGTAATGCCTACATCAGTCTCTAGGAGGAGCTTTGACGAGAAATTTCCCAGGGTCACGATGACCGCCGGGTCAACGAGCTTCACCTGCTGCTCCAGATAGGGGCGGCAGGCGGCAATCTCGTCTGGCCGCGGGTCCCGGTTCTCGGGTGGGCGGCACTTCACCACATTTGTGATGTAGCAGTCGGTCCGGTCGATACCCAACTCCTCGGTCAGCAGGCGGTCCAACAACTGGCCCGACCGACCAACGAAGGGCACCCCCTGCTCGTCCTCCCGGGCTCCCGGACCCTCGCCCACGAACATCAGGTCCGCAGTAGACGAGCCGGCCCCAAACACCACGGTGGTCCGGCCGACGGCCAGGCCACAGGACGTGCAGTTGGAAGCCTCTTCGGCTAGGACTTTGAGGGCAGTTGCCACCCCGGCAGGTTACCGACGGGCCCCCGTTCCGACGGCCGAGACAGGCCCAGCGGCCCTGTCAGCAGGCGATGCGGGCGGCCCGTTCCACAGCGGCCACTGCCAGGACCCGCAGGACGTTGATCAGGAACCTCGTGGTCCAGGACGTTAGTGCGAGGCTCTCGGTGCCCCGCCGGCTGCCAACGCCTCCAGTCGATCGTCGTAGTCGACCACCACCGTCCGCACGTCGAAACGCCGGATGTCCTCGTCCAGTCCAGCCACCTGGTCCCGCCAGCCGTCCAGGTCAACCAGTACCTCGCGCAGCCGGTCGGTGAGTCCACCGTCGGGGTACAGGGCCACTCCGGCCCAGTCCCCCACCAGCTCCGGATAGCTCAGGCGGTCGGGGAGGACCGGAACACACCCGGCGGCCAGGGCTTCCACCACGGCGACACCGAAGAACTCGTGGTGCGCAGCGCTCACCACAACGT